>JAFRSH010000050.1 GCA_017427685.1 Lachnospiraceae bacterium
GTTGCCCAGTTGAAAACTCAATGTCTGAAAAATGGGTTTTCGAAAAAACCTGCTGTCCAAGAAGAGGGATTACTAATTGTCAATGTCCAAAAAACAGGGTATCTCTAAATCTTGATGTCTATTCTATGGGGTATATTTTAGTAAACTCATTAAAAAGCAGTAAAAACATTGAAAAACATAAGGTTTGATGCCTCCGAATACTTGAAGCGTAATGTGCGTTGTGGTAAAATTATTATGTTTTTCTTTAGAATAAAACCAGAGGTGATTTCTATGAACGATTTCATGAAGGAATACGAGTATTGGTGCACTTGCGAGACTTTTGACGAAGAGACCCGCAAGGAGCTTTTGAGTATCAAAGGAGACGAAAACGAGATCAAGGACAGATTCTTCAAGAACCTTGAGTTCGGTACGGGCGGACTTCGCGGTGTTATCGGTGCCGGAACAAACCGTATGAACATTTATACCGTCAGGAAGGCTTCACAGGGTCTTGCCGACATCATCAATTCTAAGGGCGGAGCAGACAAGGGCGTTGCGATCGCGTACGATTCACGTCACATGTCTATCGAGTTCAGCCGTGAAGCAGCACTCACTCTCAATGCCAACGGTATCAAGACCTACCGCTTCGAGTCGCTGCGTCCCACTCCCGAGCTTTCTTTCGCACTCAGAACACTCGGCTGTATCGCAGGTATCGTTGTTACCGCCAGCCACAATCCCCCCGAGTATAACGGCTACAAGGTTTACTGGGAGGACGGTGCTCAGATCACGGCACCTCTCGATGACGAGATCATCGGCAGAGTAAACTCGATCACAGACTTCTCGACACTCAAGACCATGAGCCTTGAAGAAGCAGAGAAGAAGGGCCTTTACAATACCATCGGTAAGGAGATCGATGACAAGTACATCGACACACTCGAGAAGCTTGTTCTTCGTCCCGAGTGCATCAAGGCCGCAAGCGACATGAAGATCGTTTACACACCTCTTCACGGAACGGGTCTTATGCCCGTTAAGCGTATCCTTGACAGACTCGGATTTAAGAACGTTTATGTAGTCCCCGAGCAGGAGAAGCCCGACGGAGACTTCCCTACAGTCGGATACCCCAACCCCGAGGATGCCAACGTTTATAAGCTCGCTCTTACGCTTGCCAAGAAGGTTGACGCCGACCTTATCCTTGCAACGGATCCCGATGCCGACAGACTCGGTGTTTATGCCAAGGATTCGAGGACGGGAGAGTACATCCCTTTCACCGGCAACATGAGCGGTACACTCCTTTGCGAGTACGAGCTTTCCACCAGGAAAGAGCTCGGTAAGCTTCCCGATAACGGAGCTGTGGTTAAGACCATCGTTTCCTCGAATATGTGCGACAGAGTCGCTGCAGCTTATAACTGTGACCTTATCGAAGTTCTCACGGGCTTTAAGTTCATCGGCGAACAGATCAAGTGGTTCGAGCAGGGCAAGAAGAACAACACGTACCTCTTCGGTTACGAGGAGTCTTACGGCTGCCTGATCGGTACACACGCAAGAGACAAGGACGCCATCGTTGCGGTTATGGCTCTTTGCGAGGCTGCTTCATACTACAGACAGAAGGGCCTTACACTTTACGATCAGATGCTCGCGATGTACGAGAAGTACGGCTACTACATGGAAGGCGCAGTATCCGTTACACTTAAGGGTGTTGACGGTGCCGAGCGCATCAAGGCCATCCTTGACAACCTCAGGAAGAACCCTCTCGAGAATCTTGCCGGAGCCAAGGTCATCGAAAGCAGAGATTATCTGAATGACATAAGCGTTGACAGCGCCACAGGCGCCAAGAAGCCCACGGGTCTTCCGAAGTCGAACGTACTCTACTACGTTCTCGAGAACGATCAGTGGTGCTGCATGAGACCTTCGGGTACCGAGCCCAAGATCAAGTTCTATTTCGGTATCAGAGGCAAGAGCATGGAAGATGCGAAGGCGCTTTACGAGCTGTTTGATAAAGAGATCAGAAAGCTTGGGGAATAAAGGAAGAATCATGACAAAGATCAGTGAACGTAGTCCGGGGCTCATAGATACAGTCTTTTCCGACTGTATCGGTTATTTCGTGTGCGATCTGACCAAGGATCTTATGGTTGAAGGTCTCTACGCGAAGGGCCCGGACGGATTCACGATCCTTACACGTGATGTAAGCGGTACATCTTATACCGAATACGTTAAATCATATATCATTCGTCATAAGGTCTCCGATGCGTCGGGCGTTTCCTCTTTCGCCGCACCAGAGAGACTCACTAAGGAATTCGCAGAAGGAAGACACAAGACTATCAAGCATATCCATGCTATCGACAACGACGGAAAGGACCAGTACTTCGAGGTCACTTTCTGCATGTACGAAGAGCAGGGCAGTATCAGCGCGATCGTTGCGCTCAAGGACGAGACGAGCACCGTCATCACCGAGAAAGACAACGATTTCAAGGATATCATCATCAGCTCGCTTTCCGTCGATTTCGGACTTGTTTCTTACATAAACCTTGACACGGACGTTGCAATGACCGTCAGGGCGAACGACGTCTTCCAGGAGTACAGGACACTCACCGAGAAGGTCAATTTTACCGAACGTGTCAGGATCTTCGCCGAGACATGCGTCTTCGTCGGTGACAGAGAGAAATTCATCTTCAGGCTCAGCAAAGAGACGATCATCTCAGAACTTTCGCTCGGTTCGATCTACGTCTTTACTTTCTGTGCTTCGATCGAAGGTTCGGTCAAGTACTATCAGGTCAAGATCATCCGTAATTACTCCGAATCAAACGATCATACCGTTATCTGCGGTGTCCGCAATATCGATGAAGAGATGCGTCATGAGCTCGAACAGCGTAACACGATCGAAGGCATGCTTCGTAAAGCCAGGATCGATCAGCTCGAGATGGACGAGAAGGATCATGAGCGTGCCCGCAGGGAAGAAGAGCTGCGCCGCAATCATCAGATCATCGAGATACTTGCCAGCGAGTACTCATCAGTTTATTTCGTTGATCTTACCACAGACAAGCTCACAACTTACTCTATGAACGACGACTTCGAGCGCGATCTCGGAGGTATCTTCAGGCGTGGCATCCGCTACTCCGATGCGTACGAGCTTTATGTCACGAAGTACATCTACGAGGATGATAAGGAGATGATGAGAGATTCGGGTTCTATCTCGAACATCATCTCGAAACTTACGGACCAGAAGTCCTTCACGGTCAACTTCAGATCTTCCAACTACGGCAATCCACAATACTGCGAGATGAAGTTCGTTAAGGTCGGTAACGACCGCGTTCCCAAGGCTGTAGCACTTGCTTTTGCCAACAAGGATCTTGAGATCAGACGTGAGAACGAACGCCAGCTCCAGCTCGAGGAGGCCAAGGCACGTGCCGAGGCTGCCAACAACGCCAAAAGCTCGTTCCTTTTCAACATGTCCCATGACATCAGAACTCCCATGAACGCCATTATGGGCTTCGCGAGCATGGCTCTCAAGTATATAGATGACAAGGACAAGACCAGAGAATGCCTCGAAAAGATCGATATATCGGGTAAGCACCTCGTCGCTCTGATCAACGATGTCCTTGATATGGCCAGGATCGAGAGCGGTAAGGTCACCATCGAAGAGAACAGCGTGAGCATGGAGAAGCTCGCTGATTCGATCCTTTCAATCGTTCGTGAGAACGCCGAGAACAACGGCCTTAAGCTCATCAAGAAATTCAGGGGTCTCAAGAATGCTAACGTTTATGCGGACGGCCTGAGAATTTCCCAAGTTCTCATAAACGTTATAGGCAACTCTATCAAATACACCAAACCAGGCGGTACGATCATCTTCTCGATCAATAAGGTCCTGTCGATGAAGCCCGGATACACATCCTTCGAGATGAAGGTTTCCGACAACGGCATCGGCATGAGCAAGGACTTCGTGGAGCATGTCTTCGAGTCCTTCAGCCGTGAGAAATCCACCACGGTCTCTGGTATCCAGGGTACGGGACTCGGCATGGCGATCACACAGGAGCTTGTCAGGATGATGAACGGAACGATCACCATCGACAGCGAGCTCAATGTCGGAACCACCGTTACGATGCGATTCTCCTTCAGAAACAGCGAGGCTGTTCCCGAGAAGCTCGTCAAAGAAGAGGAGATCGACAAGAACTCGCTCAAGGGTCTCAGGGTTCTGCTTGTTGAGGACAACGAGCTTAACCGAGAGATAGCTAAGGACATCCTCGAGAGTGAGGGGATCATCGTTCACGAAGCGGAAGACGGATCTGTTGCTGTTTCCAAGGTCATCGAGAACAAGAAGAATCCCTACGACGTTATCCTCATGGATATCCAGATGCCTTACATGGACGGTTACAAAGCCACATCCGAGATCAGGCATCTTGCCAATAAAAAACTTAAGAACATACCGATCGTCGCGATGACTGCGAACGCCTTCGAAGAAGACAAGCAGCGCGCCATCGCCTGCGGTATGAACGATCATCTCACAAAGCCCATTAACAACAACGAGCTGATACGTACTCTGATCAAGTACACTAAAGATTGAGAAAAGTCGATTTTCGCGGTCTTTACATTTAGAAAAAAATGTGAGAAAATATCACCCGGTTAACGAGACCCGGCTGTCCTGCAGGTCTGGTTCAAGATAAAACAATAGAAACGAAAGGAGTTTCAACATGATCTATACTCACGAAGTTGAAATGATGTGCCCCGTTGCCAAAGGCGCAAAGCATGATCCCGCTCCTATCCCTCAGGAGGGTAAGTGGACCAAGGTCAAGAAAGTTGAAGAGATCAACGGCTTTACACATGGTATCGGCTGGTGTGCACCTCAGCAGGGTGCTTGCAAGCTTTCACTCAATGTAAAGGACGGAGTTATCCAGGATGCGCTCGTTGAGACGATCGGCTGCTCGGGTATGACACATTCCGCTGCTATGGCAGCTGAAATCCTTCCCGGCAAGACAGTTCTCGAAGCTATGAACTCTGATCTTGTTTGTGACGCTATCAATACAGCTATGAGAGAGCTTGCTCTCCAGATCATCTACGGTCGTACACAGTCCGCATTCTCGGATGACGGTCTTCCCGTAGGTGCAGGCCTTGAGGATCTCGGAAAGGGTCTCAGAAGCCAGGTTGGTACAATGTACGGTACACTTAAGAAGGGTCCCAGATACCTCGAGATGGCAGAGGGCTATGTTACAGGTATCGCTCTTGATGCAAACGATGAGATCATCGGTTACCAGTTTGTCAGCCTCGGAAAGATGACAGACTTCATCAAGAAGGGCGACGATCCCACAACAGCTTGGGAGAAGGCTAAGGGACAGTATGGTCGTGTTGATGATGCAGTTAAGATCATCGATCCCAGAAAAGAATGATAGGAAGGAGATTATACCATGGCTTTATTTGAATCATATGAGAGAAGAATTGACCAGATCAACAAGGTCATTTCACAGTATGGCATCTCCTCTATCGAGGAATGCGAGACTATCTGCAAGAACGCCGGTATCGACGTTTACGCACTTGTTAAGAAGATCCAGCCCATCTGCTTTGAGAATGCATGCTGGGCATATACAGTAGGTGCTGCTATCGCCATCAAGAAGGGCGCTAAGAGAGCAGCAGACGCTTCCGCAGCAATCGGCGAAGGCCTTCAGGCTTTCTGTATCCCCGGTTCTGTTGCTGATCACCGTAAGGTAGGTCTCGGACACGGTAACCTCGGAAAGATGCTCCTTGAAGAGGAGACGGATTGCTTCTGCTTCCTTGCAGGTCACGAGTCATTCGCAGCTGCAGAGGGTGCTATCGGTATCGCTGAGAAGGCTAACCGCGTACGTAAGAAGCCCCTCAGAGTTATCCTTAACGGTCTCGGAAAGGACGCAGCTCAGATCATTTCCCGTATCAACGGATTCACATTTGTTGAGACAGAGATGGATTACTTCTCGGGCGAAGTTAAAGAGATCAAGCGTACAGCATACAGCAACGGTCCTCGTGCTAAGGTTAACTGCTACGGTGCAGATGACGTTACAGAAGGCGTAGCTATCATGTGGAAGGAAGGCGTTGACGTTTCCATCACCGGTAACTCGACCAACCCCACACGTTTCCAGCATCCCGTTGCAGGTACATACAAGAAGGAATGCAACGAGAAGGGCAAGAAGTACTTCTCGGTAGCATCGGGCGGCGGCACAGGTCGTACACTTCATCCCGATAACATGGCAGCAGGTCCTGCTTCCTACGGTATGACAGATACTATGGGTCGTATGCACAGCGATGCACAGTTCGCTGGTTCTTCATCAGTTCCCGCTCACGTTGAGATGATGGGTCTTATCGGAATGGGTAACAACCCTATGGTTGGTGCTACAGTAGCTGTAGCTGTTGCTGTTCAGGAAGCATTTGATAACGGAAAGTGCTGATAACTCAATAATTTGCTAATTAACGGTCTGTCGTGGATGGCTTCACATTTCCGACAGACCGTTTTTACGTTTTGTTTGATATTGAACTCTGTTTGTTATATAATGTTTTAGTGGGTGTTTTCTATACCGCGTATAATATTGTGGCCGTTTCAAAAGTCATGACGGTGGGGGAGTTGCATTGATGCGGCTTCTGAGAAAAGAAAGAGGGGCTTTATGAAAGTAAATTTCAACATCAAAAAAATGTCGCTTATTCGTAGAATCTTAATTTCTATCGGTATAGCACTTTTTGTATTTCTCTTTGAAGTCTTAGGCATATTCCAAGTAATTGATAATTATATCTTTGACCTTGCTTATATGCAGGATAATGCGATCGATCTTCCCATTACCATCATTGGTATCGATGATGCAACATTAAAGGCACTCGGAAACTATCAGAAGAATTGGACCAGAAAAGAATACGCAGATCTTATGGAAGTGCTTGTTACCGATGATTATGCTCCTGCTGAGATTGTATTCGATGTGCTCTTTACCGGTCCGTTAAAGAGTGACAGAGAAAATGATATCAGATTTGCCGAGTTGTGTAAGAAATACGGAAAATGTGTTTTCGGAATCGATCTTGAGTATGATGAATCAATCATCACCGAGGAAAGCGGCGCAAAGCGTTTGGATAGCGCCAACTTAAAGAATGTCGGTGAAGTATATGATGAAATAGCTGCATTTAATCCCAGAGTCGGATACACAAATAACGATCCCGTCTTTGATAAATATATCAGAACCTTTATTCCGTATTTCGCAGGCTCTTACACCGAATATGATGAGAATAATAACGAAATAGAGCGTTATTATGATGGTGATAGTATTGATTATGCTGCGTATAGGTTCTATATGGAGCAAATGGGTGAAGACTATGTGGATTTCAGGCAGGATAGAATAACACAATATCGTTTCTCATATTCCGGATCACCCGGTACTTTTGAGATCGTTTCGTTCCTTGATGTTCTTAATGGTAAGATACCTGCTAAAGCCTTTAAAGATAAGATCGTTTATGTCGGAGCATATGCAACAGCTTTCGGCGATGCGTTCCTTGTTCCTTCTGATCATACCACTCCTATGTATGGAGTTGAAGTTCACGCTAATATCTTAGAAGCTATCCATGACGGAGCATATCAGGTAGATGTAGACAAGACACCACTCGGAATAATATACGGAATTCTTGCCGGATTATTGTTCTTTACAATGTGTTTCTTCTCGCTTCAGATTGATGCTGTTTTAGGAATACTCTTTATTGCCGGAAACTTATTACTTGGTCGAATATTGTATGAAAACGGACTTGTAATAGATCAGTTTGCATTCTTCCTTGCAATCCTGAGCTCATACATTGGTATGGTAATCCATCATTATTTGAAAGAAGGTTCGGCTAAGAGAAAGCTTTCCAAAGCATTTAAGATGTACGTCGCTCCTCAGATAGTTGAAGAGGTTGCCGGTCAAGGAGATTTTGAGCTTAACCTTGGCGGACGAAACAAAGATATCGCGGTTCTCTTCATCGATATCCGTGGTTTCACTACGATGTCTGAAAACCTCAGTCCTGAAGAGGTAGTTAACATCCTTAACGAGTACTTCGCGGTAGTTACGGATGCTGTCTTCAAGAACAAGGGTACGATCGACAAGTTCATCGGTGATGCCTGCATGGCGGTATTTAACTCACCTTTCGATCTTGATGATTATGTATATCGCGCTGTACATACGGGCTGGGATATTCTTCAGAGCGGGCAGCAGCTTCAGAACACTCTGATGGAGAAGTACGGACGTACCATCAACTTCGGTATCGGTGTTAACTGCGGTGAGGCAGTCATCGGTAATATCGGTTGTGAATTCCGAATGGACTACACGGCTATCGGAGATACCGTAAACACATCATCACGTCTCGAGTCAAATGCCAAGGCCGGACAGCTTCTTATCAGTGAAGAAGTATTGAGACGTCTTGACGGAAGACTGACAGTAGAAGAGATCGGTGCTATTCCTCTTAAGGGTAAGTCAAAGAGTATCATGGTCTACAACGTAGTGGGAATCACCGAACCTGATGAATAATGGGGTTGGAAATTGAACTGAGGAGGATATGTAATGAATCAATTGCACATCATACCTAACAGAAATGATGTCGAGAAATGGGCGCGTATTGCGAAAGAACTCAATGCTGTATTTGAATACAACGATTTCTTTGATCCGGAACTGATCGAGAACAAAGAAGAATACGAAGCTACCATCGAAAAGTATCTTGCCATCGACAGAGACAGGACAAAAGATACGTTTCACGGTGTTTTCTATGATATAGTACTCAATTCTCCCGATCCCGCGATCAGAGAGACGAGTTTAAAGCGTGTTTACCTCAGTTGTGAGACTGCGGTAAGGCTTTCATGTCGTGCGGTTATTTTCCATACGAACTATATTGTCGGATTCAAGAATATCTTCTACAGAGACAAGTGGGTTCGCGATATGACCGCGATCTATAAGCAGCTCCTCGATGATTTTCCTACACTAGATATCTATGTAGAGAACATGTATGATGACACTCCCGAGCTTATCAGAAGACTTGCGGAGAACCTGAGAGACGAGCCCAGATTCGGTATCTGTTTCGATATAGCGCATGCATATCTTTGGGAGCTTTCAGTCAAGGACTGGATCGACGAGCTTGCTCCTTATATCAGACATATTCATGCGAACGACAACCACAAGGATCAGGATTCGCACATGGCGATCGGAACCGGCAGTATAGACTGGTCGATCCTTAATTACAGACAGCTCATTAAGAACAAGCCTTCGCTTCTGATCGAGGTCAGTGATGAAGAAAGACTCATGAAGTCTTACAACTACCTCATCAAGAACTGCCTTTATCCTTTCCACATGCGTAACCGTATCAACATGGAAGTTACGGACGATATGGAGAGGATCCTCGAGATCGGACGAGAGCTTACCATCCAGAAGGATTACGCCAAGCTCCTTGAGAACATCATCGGAGAGGCCATGGAGATCGCGAACTGCGACGCCGGTACGCTTTACATCTTCAACGAAGGTAAGCTGCACTTCATGATCATGCGTAATAATACCATGAACGTGTACCAGGGCGGTAACGGCGAGCCCATCAACTTACCTCCCGTTAAGCTCGAAGATCAGTACGTTTCAGCATATTGTGCGCTTCACAATGAGACCATAAACATCGATGATGTATATACGAATGAACGATTCAACTGGAAGGGTCCCCGTGAGTACGACAGGATGACCGGTTACAGAACACGTTCCATGCTAGTGATCCCGCTCGAGAACCACGATGGCAAGGTTATCGGTGTACTGCAGCTGATCAACGCCCTCGACATAAACGGTGATGTCTGCAACTTCAGTGAGAACAACGAGTTCATCACATCGTCGCTTGCTTCACAGGCAGCCATTTCGCTCTCGAACATGCTTATGATCCGAGAACTGAAGGATCTGTTAAATTCCTTTGTAGGTGCGATGGTTACCGCAATAGACTCGCGTACTCCCTACAACGCCAATCATACGATGCATGTTGCGGACTACTGCGACAGGTTCTGCAAATACCTTCAGAACCTATATCTTGAAAACAAGGTACCTTACAACATCACAAACGATGACCGCGAAGAGCTTGTCATGGCAGCTAAGCTTCATGACGTCGGTAAGATGATCACACCTCTTCATGTTATGAACAAGGCTGATCGTCTCTCTGACAGGCTTCCCATTATGGAGATGCGCTTTAAGCTTATAGAGCAGATCCTTAAGACAGAGGCTGCCGGCGGACAGATCGACAAGTCGAAGTTCGAAGAAAAGCTCGCCGAACTTAATGACAACATCGAATTCATCAAGAAGGTCAATACAGCAGGATTCCTGCCTGACGACATGCTTGAGAGGGTTAATTCTCTTGAAGGCATCTCGTACGGTGACGGAGAAGATAAGATCGATCTTGTGACCGCAGACGAGCTTGATATGCTTCGTATCCGCAAGGGTACGCTTTCGGCAGAAGAGCGTCATATCATCGAGCAGCACGTTGAATACACAGACAAGATCCTTTCGCAGATCACCTTCGGTGACAAGTATAAGCGTGTTAAATTCATTGCTGCGGCTCATCACGAATATCTTGACGGTTCGGGTTATCCGAATCACATCAAGGCAGACGAGATACCTACGGAAGTAAGAATCCTTACCATCATGGATGTTTTCGATTCGCTTTCATCGAGCGACAGACCTTACCGTAAGGAATCACTCAGCAACGAGAAGATCTTCTCGATCCTTGAGGCGATGGTGAGAGAGGGCAAGCTCGATGAAGACCTTGTACGTTTGGCTAAAGAGTGCTTCTGCACACCGCCTGAGCCTGCTACTGAAGCTGCACCTGAAGCTGCTGCAAAATAATAATCCGAACATTAATAAGCTTTTTTCAACTTTTTCCAAGAAGACTTAAGATAACTAAACTTAAGTCTTCTATTATTTTGATATGATAATTTTTTATTATTCTCCACTATCAAAGAATGCATAATCTTAAGTCTAAAGAACAAATCATTTTATTCTTGTAGGAACTGTAAATATGGCGGAGGGTAGCTGAGTATAAAACTGAGTCGCATACGGAGGAGCCGCGTCGGTTCACGAAGCTGCATTACATCAGTTCGGGAGTGAGGCATGGATGCCGAGCTAGCGTGTACGAGCCAGGGATGGCTCGTAAAGCGCGTCCCGAAAGACATGATTCGATTTACGGCAGCTTCGCATGAACCGTCGGCGACGCAGTCTAAGACCTCAGGTTTATACTCAGTACCCGACGCCAATAAATAATCCTTGACAAAACATTATAATGTGTTATAACTGTACTAGTTGTGATAGTACACTATGACAAATCATTTACTTATTTGTTACATTTACGTTAAGGGAGCGAAAAAAGGAGGTACCACATTGATCAGAGTAGAAAATGTAGAAAAGTCTTTTGACGGGTTAAAAGCGCTTGACGGTATAAGTCTTACTGTTGAGAAAGGCAGTGTTTACGGACTTGTCGGTCCGAACGGAGCAGGGAAGTCAACTATCATTAAGCACCTGACCGGTGTATATAAGGCAGACAAGGGAGAGGTTAGTATCAATAACGAGCCCGTATATGAGAATCCCAGGATCAAAGAGAAGATTTCATATATTCCCGACGAATTGTTCTTTATCAACAGGGCAAGCGTTAAGCAGATGATGAAGTTCTACAGGAATATCTACAAGGACTTCGACATGGAGCGTTTCGAGAAGCTTAAGGACGTTTTTTCATCCATAAACATTAACAAGCCTATCTGTAAGCTTTCAAAGGGCATGCAGAAACAGGCAGCTTTCTGGCTTACGATCTGCTGTAATCCCGAGATCATCATCCTCGATGAGCCTGTGGACGGACTTGATCCCGTTATGAGAAGACAGGTTTGGAGCCTGCTCCTTCAGGATGTTGCAGAGAGAAGCACTACGGTGCTTGTATCATCGCACAACCTCAGAGAGCTCGAAGACGTGTGTGATACGGTTGGCATTCTGAACAAAGGTAAGATGATGCTTGAGAAGAGTCTTTCGTCTCTTCAGGGCAGTGTTGTCAAGTATCAGGTTGTATATAACGGCGAGGCGCCCGAGCTTAAAGACAAGCTCGATATTCTTCATGTCCAGAACAACGCTTCGGTTTATACGTACATAATCCGCGGTGAAGCTAAGATGATAGAAGATGTGCTCAGATCCTTCCAGCCGGTGATCCTGGATGTAATTCCGTTAACCCTTGAGGAGATCTTTATTTATGAACTTGGAGGCGAAGACTATGGAATCAAAGATATTATCATCTGATACATGGAAAGCACCCGGAGCCAAGGCGCTCATTATAAACAATATCAAAAAAACATGGCCGATATGGGCAGCAGAGCTTTTCTTCCTGAGCTGGCTTATTCCTGTATCGCTTACTTTTGATATAATCTACGGCCATAGCTATTTAAACCTGGAAGTACCGTTTGATATCGCAAAATTCCTGTTAGTACCCGCATGCGTGCTTATGGCAATGAAGGTATTTGGTTATCTCATGAAAGAGAAATCAACCACGTTTTTTCATTCGCTGCCCTTTACAAGGACAAAACTGTTTGCGGTAAATGCTGTTTCGGGTTTTTTACTTATAATCATTCCGCTGTTGTTAGTTGGTATAGCAAGCGTTATTATTGCTGCCGTTAAAGGACATAATATCATAATTTATGGAATTGAATGGTTCCTCGTACTTTGTTGTGACTGCATATATGTATACGGATCTACGATCCTGATAGCAATTATATTCGGCAACAAAATTTCCGGATATGCAATGACCGCCATACTGTTTTTTTACGTGGAAATCATCGTAAACATTTTCAATTCGTTATTTTCAAACCTTCACTCATCTGTTAGCTATATGTTTATATTTCCGAGGGGATTCTTCCAGTTCCTCTCGCCGATATCTTTAGTGACAAACACTTATGTTTCATCCGCTTATTGGACAACAAACGAAACCAATTATTATTTTAAAAATCTCGCGTTTACAGTTACAGAAGAACTGATCGTGGGAGCATTGATGATTGTCGCTGCGTTTTTGCTTTACAGGTACAGAAAGAGCGAAAGATCAGGTGAACTGATTGCCTTCAGTTCTTTCAAGTTGGTTTTTAAATGGGGCTTTGCTTTAAGCTTTGGTGCATTCCTTACAATGTTTCTCGGGGAAACCGTCATCGGAAGTATCGAGATCCAATCGACCATAAACATAGTTCAAACAATACTGTTTGTCTTCTTTGTTGTATTATCGTACCTAATTGCGGAAATGATATTACAAAAGAAATTTAACGTGTTTTATAAGCTAAGATTTGAAATACTGCTTCCTTTTGCTGCAAGTATTGCAGTTGCCCTTGTCCTCCTGTTTGACGTATTCGGTATAACACGATACATTCCCGACAAGGATGATATAGAAAACTTAAATGTAAATATCAATCTTAATTACGAAGATCCATATACCGAAAAATTCGGGCCATATTATTTTATTAATCTGAACGGCGAAAAGCTATCGGAGTATGAAAAGATTGATACATTCCTTGATCTGCATAAAGGCATCATTGCCGATGACCCTGACTCGTTTTCACAAAATAGGACAGGATACAATAAATATGTGATATCGGATAAAGCAACGGAAGATTACGATGCCATGGTACATATCTGGTATAACCTTAAAGACGACACAAATATAACACGAATGTATTATGTTCCTTACGGTTACGTCGAGAAATATCTGGATAAGATGGAAACATATAACGATGTACCTGTAACTACAGGATTATTACAATGATCTATGAGGAGGTAGCGCTTGATTAACATTAATTACAGAGATTCAAGACCGATATATCAGCAGATAAAAGACGAGATCAAGCGTATGATGATGGCCGGAATCATAAAACCGGATCAAAAGCTTGAATCGGTGCGTGAGCTGGCGGTACAAACAGCGATCAATCCTAATACAATTGCAAGGTCATACAGAGAGCTAGAAGCGGAAGGATATATTTATTCCGTTGCCGGAAAGGGATCTTTTGCTTCAAATGTTACGGAGATGACGGAGGCACACACAAATATGCTGTTTGAAAAATTCAAAGAGGTAACGCGCGAGCTCGTGTTTTTGAACTTTGACATTGAAAAAATGATCAAATTCATAAAAGAATACAAAGGGGGAAATATAAATGACAAGGGTACTGAGAGCTGAAAACATAACATCTTCATGTGGTGTTACACCGCTTATAAGATATATTATCAAGCATACAAGCGTTATTTGGATTTCTTTTACATTGATCCTATCATGGCTCATACCGTTAACTCAAATACTTAACGATTCTGTTAACAGAACAGTGATTTTTGAGGCTCCTTACGAGATCGGTATTATGTTTGTAATACCGGTATGTATGCTAATGGCCATCAGAACATTTGACTACCTGACGAAAGAAAAGGCAACAACATTTTTCCATTCTCTGCCGTACTCAAGAACCAAGCTTTTTGTTGTTAATGGTTTGACAGGATTTGCCCTTATTATTGTTCCTTTGTTTTTTGTTTCTGTTATGGCTATGTTGGTTAGCCTGATAAAAGGAACCGGAGTTGTTTTATACTTTTTTGCACTGTTCGGATTTCTTAGCAGTGTATGTTTTTATGTATACGCTTTTACGATCCTTATGGTAATGCTTTTCAGTAATAAAGGATCATTATTTCCGATGACGGCCATATTGTTCTGTTATACGGAAATAATGTTCTTTATTATAAATATTTTATTAAGCAACATGTATGATATAAACGGAGTATTTACTCCCTCGGAGACCGGGTTTTTTTTTTTGTCGCCTCTCAGGGTATGTTTTACTTCAAGGCTAAGGTGTGATTATATCATTGGTGAAAAGAATTACAATTACGGTTTCGCCTTTACAAATATTGAGAAAGTACTGCCGATAGAACTCATCTGCGGCATACTTATGCTTGCGCTTGCTTATGTTCTTTACAGATTACGCAAGAGCGAAAGATCCGGTGAAGTGGTGGCATTTAAATCCTGCAGATATATATTCAAATGGGGTTTTTCTATCAGCCTTGCAATGTTTATGACGCTTATTTTTGGTATCACGTCAGTATATAACATAAAAGACATTTCAACGAAAAACCTCGTTATTTGTGCTATATTCGTATTCTTTGCTTTAATACTTTATATGATCGCGGAAATGATCATATCAAAAAAATTCAACATATTTAAAAAGGTGACTTTAGAGCTTATACCGGTATTAGCAGTAACGCTTATATTGTCTGTCCTTACGGTAACGGATGCATTTGGAATAAAAAATTATGTTCCTGAACCGGAAAATGTAAAGTATCTTACGGTTCATATCGAAAACAAACGAGATGAAACGCTAATGGTATCGACTGTCACTACGATACATATCAATTCCGATCCGGATAATCTCGCAATGAAGAAAGCATTTATGGATCTTCACAAAAGAATTGTAAAAGAAAAACCTTTGAAAGATGTTTCTGATACAATGGTTGAGTTCATATATTACGGTGAAAACGCCTACATTGACGACAGAAGATATACAATTCCCAAGGAATACTTAGATCCTGTAAAGCTTTATATCGAACTAAGAAAAGATGAAAAGGAAACAATTGTACATTACGGACGTGAATTTGATATAATTGACCCGACATATTATGTTAGAAGATTTATTAGTTTTGTAATGTATTGATTTTGACGCGTTAAAGTGATATAGTAAGGAAGCTGTGATTACAGCTTCCTTATTACGTTTTAGGAGATAATTCTTATGACTATTGTTGATGTATTAGAAGAGAATGTCCAAAAATTCGGAGAAGAAACAGCTCTTATAGAGATCAATCCCGAAGTTAAAGAGAAGAAGAGAGTCACATGGAAAGAGTATGAACTGATCGAATCCGATCCGCTTGTACATTTCAGACGTGAGATCACTTGGAAGGTTTTTGAGGAGAAGGCAAACAGATTTGCAAATCTTCTTGTTTCAAGAGGGGTTAAGAAGGGTGACAAGGTTGCGATCCTTCTTATGAACTGCCTTGAGTGGCTTCCCATCTACTTCGGTATCTTAAAGACCGGAGCGCTTGCAGTTCCGCTCAATTTCCGCTACGCATCCGACGAGATCAAGTATTGTCTTGACCTTGCGGAAGTAGATGTCCTTATCTTCGGACCCGAGTTCATCGGCCGTGTTGAAGAGATTGCTGACGAGATCTCCAAGAAGAGACTTCTTTACTTTGTCGGAAGCAATTGCCCCACATTTGCAGAAGACTACGTTTCGCTTACAGCTAACTGCTCAAGTAACTTCGAGAAGAGAGATATAACCGAGGATGATTTCGCGGCTATATACTTCTCATCGGGTACCACAGGCTTCCCTAAGGCAATCCTTCATAAGCACAGAGCGCTCATGCACAGCTGCCGTTGCGAGCAGAATCATCATAAGCAGACACATGACGATATCTTCCTTTGCATTCCGCCTCTTTATCATACAGGTGCCAAGATGCACTGGTTCGGTAGCTTCCTTGTGGGAGCTAAGTCGGTTCTCCTTAAGGGAACAAAGCCCGATGTCATCGTTAAAGCCGCTTCCGATGAGCATTGCACCATCGTTTGGCTTCTGGTACCGTGGGCACAGGATATCCTTGATGCTATCGACAGAGGAGACATCAATCTCAAGGATTACGACCTCTCGGGATGGAGACTCATGCATATCGGTGCACAGCCCGTTCCTCCGAGTCTTATCAAGCGTTGGAGAACGATCTTCCCGAATCACGATTATGATACAAACTACGGTCTTTCCGAATCTATCGGACCCGGCTGCGTTCATCTCGGACTCGGTAACTTCGACAAAGTCGGCGCTATCGGTAAGGCAGGTTACGGATGGGAGACAAAGATCGTTGACGAGAAGCGCCAGGCCGTTAAGAGAGGCGATGTAGGAGAACTCGCAGTCAAAGGCCCAGGTGTCATGATCTGCTACTATAACGATCCCAAGTCCACAGCAGAAGTGCTTGACGACGAAGGATGGCTTTATACCGGCGATATGGCTATGGAAGACGAGGACGGCTTTATTTTCCTTGTTGACCGTAAGAAGGATGTCGTTATCTCTGGCGGTGAGAACATCTATCCCGTACAGATCGAAGATTTCATCCGTACGCATAATGCAGTTAAGGATGTTGCCGTTATCGGTGTTCCCGACAAGCGTCTCGGTGAGACGACAGCTGCGATCATCGAAGTAAAAGAGGGCTTTACGCTTACCAAAGAGGAAGTTGACGAGTTCTGTCTTAAGCTTCCCCGCTACAAGAGACCTCATGAAGTTATCTTTACAACGATCCCCCGTAATCCTACGGGTAAGATCGAGAAGCCGAAGCTTCGTAAGATGTACGGCGGTGAGAGACTTGTCGATGCTCAGAACAAGGGTTAAAAAAATGCTTGACATAATAATTTATATAATGTAAATTATTCGGGTGTAAAGAAAAAGACTTTACACCCGAGTTATTTGTGTGTAATCCGTGAAGGGTACGATATGAAGAACGACAGCGACGAGAGATTACTTGAATTTATCGAGTTATCAAGACTGTATGACAGATACGGCGGACTCCTCAGCGAGAAGTCCAAGAAGATAGTTGAATCCTATGTCGTATACGACATGTCGCTCGGCGAGACAGCGGCCGAAACGGGACTCAGCAGACAGGGCGTACGTGATGTACTTGTCAGGTCTCACGAAAAGCTCAAAAAGATCGATGAAACACTTAAACTTGTCGAGGGTTATGACATGATAAACGAAGCGCTCGACAAGATAGAAAAGGAACTGAACGGTTCCGCATCCGATATTGATGTTTCGGAAATAAAGGCAGGTATCGAAGAGATCAGAAAGATAATTTCCTGATCGAAAGGTACCATTACAAAGGAGTTAACAGATGGCATTTGACAGCTTAAGCGAGAAGCTTCAAAAAGTATTTGATAAGCTTCGCGGCAAAGGACGTCTTTCCGAGTCCGATGTCAAAGAAGCCATGAGAGAAGTTAAGATGGCACTTCTTGAAGCGGATGTAAGCTTCAAGGTCGTTAAGAGCTTTATCGCATCTACCACGGAGAGAGCGGTCGGAACCGATGTTCTCAATTCCCTCACTCCCGGTCAGATGGTCATCAAGATCGTCAACGACGAGATGAAGAAGCTCATGGGTGACGAGATCACAAGGATCGAGCTTAAACCCGCCAACGAGATAACGACCATCATGATGTGCGGTCTTCAGGGTGCAGGTAAGACCACGATGGCAGCCAAGCTTGCCGGTAAGTTTAAATCACAGGGTCGCAAGCCCTTGCTTGTGGCATGTGATATCTACCGTCCCGCAGCCATCGAACAGCTGCAGATCAATGCAGGCAAGGTCGGAGTTGATTGTTTCGCGATGGGAACCAATCATCCGCCGGTAGATATAGTCAAAGCAGCACTTTCTCATGCATCGCAGAACGGCGAGAACGTAGTGATCATAGATACAGCCGGTCGTCTTCATATCGACGAAGACATGATGAACGAGCTGGTGACAGTCAAAGAGAAGCTTTCGATCGACCATACGATCCTCACTGTTGATTCAATGACAGGTCAGGATGCAGTAAATGTTGCGGAAGCCTTCAATGAGAAACTGACAGTTACGGGCGTTATCCTTACCAAGCTTGACGGTGACACCAGAGGCGGTGCCGCACTTTCGATCAAGGCAGTTACCGGAAGACCGATCCTCTACGTAGGTACGGGAGAGAAGCTCACTGACATTGAAGAGTTCTACCCCGACCGTATGGCAAGCCGAATCCTCGGAATGGGCGATATCCTCACTCTTATCGACAAAGCCCAGGAGCAGTTCGATGAAGAGAAGGCCAAAGAGCTTGAAAAGAAGATCCGCAAGCAGGAATTCGATTTCAACGATTACCTTGAGCAGATCAAGAACATGAAGAAGATGGGCGGTCTCGGTAAGATCATGGAAATGCTCCCCGGCATGGGAATGGGCAACATGAACCTTAAGGGAGTCGACACTGACGCCGCAGAGGACAACCTCAAGACAGTTGAGACCATCATCAATTCGATGACCAAGGCAGAGCGCGCCAACCCCGATCTCTTAAATCCTTCGAGAAAGAACAGGATCTCACGAGGAAGCGGAGTTGATATCGCGGATGTCAACAGAATGGTCAAGCAATTCCTTGAAACCCGCAAGATGATGAAGCAATTCACCGGAATGATGGGCGGTAAGGGCAAGAAGGGCTTCAGACTTCCGTTCGGGAAGAAGTTTGGGTTCTGACGTGTGACTGCATAACGGTCACATAAGCGTTAAAACGTTTGTAAATAGCCTATGGCGATTTATAAAGCCTACTGTTTGGTATTACATGGCAGGCAACCGGAACGAGATTCGTTTCAAAAGAATAAATAATGATGCAGGAGGTGAAAAAGACATGGCAGTTAAGATCAGACTTAGAAGAATGGGTGCTAAGAAGAGTCCTTTCTACAGGATCATCGTTGCAGATGAGAGATCACCCAGAGACGGAAGATTCATCGAGGAGATCGGTACATACGATCCCAACAAGGAACCTTCGGACTATAAGATCGACGAAGAAGCAGCTAAGAAGTGGCTGAACAACGGTGCACAGCCTACAGAGATCGTAGGTAAGCTTTTCAAGAAGGCCGGCATCGTAAAATAACAAGGAAGGTGATAGCCAGTGAAGGAATTAATCAAGATCATTGCTACATCGCTTGTTGATCACCCGGAGCAGGTTGTTGTCAGCGAGACCGAGACCGATAAATCGATCGTGATCGAGCTTAAGGTTGCGCCGGAGGATATGGGAAAGGTCATAGGAAAACAGGGCCGTATCGCAAAGTCCATACGTACCGTTGCCAAAGCTGCAGCTGCTAAGGATGATAAGAAAGTTGTAGTAGATATCGTTTGATCTATCAGAACCGTCAGGCAGGAGTAATCTTGTCTGACGGTTTTTAAGTATTTTTTGCTAATTCAGTTTCTAATTAGATTCTTTTATAAATGATCTTGTTATAGAATTGAATTAGTTGGTATAAATGATTTACGGATTATAAAGGACAGGTATGGAAGACAGACTCAGAGTGGGCGTTATAACATCGCCCCACGGGATACACGGGGAAGTGAAGATCTTCCCCACAACAGACGACCCGCAGCGCTTCAAAAAGCTTAAAAAAGTGATCGTGGATACGCACAAAGAGAAGAAAGAGATGGAGATCGGCGGGATCAAGTTCTTTAAGAACCTCGTTATTGCTACGCTAAGTGGGATCGAAGACAGAACACAGGCCGAGAAGTACAGATCGGCTGATATTTTGATTGAGAGAGAAGACGCCCTTCCGCTCGGAGAGGACGAGTATTATATATGTGATATCCTCGGATTTACCGTCACGAATGACGACGGTACTGTTCTCGGGACTCTCGAAGATGTTCTTACGTCATGTGCCAATGACGTGTATGTCGTTAAGAGAGAAAACGGCAAAGAGATTCTTATTCCGTCAACAAAAGAATGTGTATTATCAACTGATTTAAATTCAAAAAACATTGTTGTTCATTTGCTGAAAGGTATGATATAATAGTTCACATTAGGAGAAGGGTTTATGAACTTTGTAGTTTTATCACTGTTTCCCGACATGATTCGCGAATGTATGAATACAAGCATTACGGGTCGTGCAATCTCGGGAGGAATTATAAACCTAAATGTTATCGATATTCGGGATTTTTCACAAGACAAACACCTGCATGTCGATGATTATCCTTACGGCGGCGGTGCCGGAATGGTTATGATGGCTGATCCCGTCTACCGCGCATGTGAACACGCCAGAAGCCTCTGCAGTGACAAAAAGGGAAGGATCATATACATGACTCCTTCAGGCAGAAAGTTCGACCAGAACATTGCCAAAGAGCTTGCCGAATACGATGATCTGATATTCCTGTGCGGTCACTACGAAGGTATCGATGAGAGAGTTATCGAGCTCGAAGCCGATGACGCCATATCGCTCGGTGATTTCGTACTTACGGGAGGCGAGCTTCCCGCGGTAGTCATAATGGATGCGGTATCAAGGATGGTTCCCGGTGTTCTCACCAACGAACAATCAGCGAGTGAAGAAAGCTTCGAGGGCAATCTCCTTGAATATCCCCAGTACACAAGACCCGAAGTCTTTATGGGGAAGAGTGTACCGGAAGTTCTACTTTCCGGGCATCATGCGAACATAGCAAAATGGCGCAGAGAGCAGTCTCTTGAAAGAACAGCAAGGCTCAGGCCGGACCTTTTGGCGAATGCTGTTCTGACAAAAAATGATCATAGTTTTTTGCGAAAAATAAACAGTAATGATAATAACTCCGAAGGACAATAAAACAAAGGGGAGAACGGAACTTATGAGAGAATGGAAAGGCTACAGGAAGGGTATCAATCTGGGAGGTTGGTTTGCGCAAAATGACCATCTTGAAAAGACTTACGATACCTTCATTACGGAGGATGATTTTAAGGTATTCTCCAAATGGGGGATCGATCATGTAAGGATTCCTTTTGATTATCATCTTCTTGAAGACCAGAAGGGCAATTATCGCGAGAGCGGATTCAAGCGTCTCGAGAATGCCATTTCGCTTTGTTTTAAGTATGACCTCAGAGTTATCCTTGATCTTCACAGGGTTTACGGTTTTTCTTTTGACATGGGCTACGGAGAGTTCGGTTTCTTTGATGAGCCGGATCTTCAGGAGCGCTTCTATAAGCTGTGGGAAGAGATCGCCAAGCGTTTCGGACATCTTCACGGCAAGGTCGCATTTGAGCTTCTCAACGAGATCACAGATCAGTCATACGGTGTAAGATGGAACAAGATAGCTCGTGTTTGCATCGGTCGTATCAGGAAGATCACAACCGAGACAGATATCGTTGTTGGCAGCTACTGGAACAACAGTTATATGTCCCTTAACGATCTTGATATCCAGCTTGATGATCATATCATTTACACCTTCCATTGTTATGATCCTCTTATCTTCACACATCAGGGAGCTAACTGGATCAACGAGATGCCTGTTGATTACAGATACTCTATCAAGAATAAGACCTACGAGCAGATCAACGAGGAATTTGCTAGGGATTTCAAGGACTGGGTTGCTGCAAACCGTATACTTGTGCCCGGCGGATCCGAAAACCCCGTATTCGGCAAGGATTTCTTCACATCAAGCTTTTCATCCGCGATAGCGCTTGCCGAGAAGCTTAATGTACCGCTTTATTGCGGTGAGTACGGTTGCATCATGTACACCGATCCCGAGGACGAGCTTTTCTGGTTCAAAGCGATCCACGAAGCTTTCGAAGAGATCAACGTCGCAAGAGCTGCTTGGACCTACAAAGAGTTCCATTTCGGTATCGCGGACAAGAGGCTTGACGGCGTGAGGGAAGAGCTTCTTAAGTGCTTATAAGTGTTGGAGGTTTCTATGGCAAATCCTTACTTACCCGGTTGGGAGTATATCCCCGACGGAGAACCCAGAGTTTTCGGAGACAGAGTTTATATCTACGGTTCACATGACAAGCCCCACGAGGAGATCTTCTGCGACACCAAGATGAAGGTCTGGTCGGCTTCGGTTGACGATCTTGAGCATTGGGTATGTCACGGTGATATGTTCCATACATGTGATGACCGAGATCATAAGAGCGACACGCCCTGGACCGATCATCATATCTTTGCGCCTGATGTTGTTTATAAGGATGGCAAGTATTATCTTTACTGCTATATCGAGTGGTCTGTAGGATGTGTCGCAGTCAGCGACAGACCCGAAGGCCCCTTCAAGGTGCTCGGTCAGTACGATACGACCGCTCAGGTCAAGTACATGGAAGAGCACAGAGAACTCTATGATGTTCCTCACAAAGAGCGTCCCAATGTCGAGAAGGACGAGGAGACAGGAACAGAGTGGGAGATCGCCATGGGCGACATGCAGGGCAGGATCTTCATCGATCCCGGCGTGCTTGTTGATGATGACGGAAGAGTTTACTGCTACTGCGGTTACCTCCATTCCTTCATGGTAGAGCTTGACCCCAACGATATGAGGACCGTTATCCCGGGCTCATATATCAAAGATATCATCCCCGTAGCTACACCTTTCAGATTCTTTGAGGCTTGCTCGCCCCGCAAGATCGACGGTGTTTACTACCTCATCTACTCGAGCCGCGAATGTCCTCAGCTTGTTTACGCAACATCGGACAAGCCTCAGGGGCCTTTCACCTATCAGGGTGTGCTGATAGACGCAGGCAAGGATTATCCCGGCGGAAACGACCACGGATCGCTCTGCAAGATCAAGGATCAGTGGTATATTTTCTACCACAAGATGACTAACGGAACCATCATGTCGAGAAAGGGCTGCGTTGAGAAGATCTTCCGCAATCCCGACGGTACCTTTAAGCAGGCAGAGATGACTTCTCACGGCGGATTCCTTAACGCGCTCCGTCCTTTCGAAGTTACAGAGGCTGAGGCTGCATGTGTGCTTACAGGCGGATGCTTTATCACCGAGCTTGATGTCTTCACTCGTCCGATCTCCAATGTCTGCGGCGGTTGCGTGATCGGCTACAAGACCTTTGATTTCGGCGAGAACGAATGCGGTAACTCACTCAAGCTTATGATCAAGCAGATCGGTGTCGGACAGAAGGGCTTCATCAACGTCTGCTTCGACGATCCAGAATCGGAGCCTGTTGCGAAGGTTGAGATCTCACCCGTTACCACGGTGCATGAGGCTATCATTCCTCCCATTAAAGGGAGACACGATCTGTACTTTAAGATCGAGACGGGCAGAACAAGCTGGATGGCATACGCTTTCGATAACAGAGAGCTTTGTAAGATAGAGAAGTTTGTGTTCTGTAAATGATGCCGAGGTGCGAGATCACCCACATTTTTTTCGGAGGGAAAGTATTGGAAGAAAGAGTCGCCGTTATAAGCATAATCGTTGAAGACACAGACAGTACGACTCGTCTCAACAGTCTGCTCCACGATTACTCCCGCTTTATCATCGGCAGGATGGGAATCCCATACAGACCGAAGAACATCAACATCATCTCAGTCGCGGTTGTTGCTGATTCAGACAGTATAAACGCTCTTACGGGAGCGATCGGAAGACTTAAAGGCGTCACCTGCAAAGCCACATACGCCAAAACTTCCGACTGAAACTATAATAATCATATTGATCCCCCTGACGCCGAAACATCATCTTGAGGCGAAAGATACGGACAAAGACATGCAGAAGATAAAGCATATTAACGCTTATCTTCATGCGTTTTGATCGCCGTATCCGCCGTGCGTTTTCCCGGGGATAAAGGCGGTTTTTTTATGGCAGAAAAGATCAAAACGTACGTTAAAGAACGTCCGGGAATCGTTTCCAAGATCGTACTGATCGTTTTCCCTTTCGCGGTTCTCCTCATCGGTCTCTCGGTCGGAAGGATCGGGATAGGGCTTAACGATGTGTTCGCTGCGATTGGAAGACTTTTCTCGGGACAGGAAGCAGCCGGGATGAACGATGTAGTCATCAGATCCATGAGACTTCCGAGACTTTTGCTTGCGGCACTTGCGGGCGCAGGACTTTCGGTGAGCGGCGCGATCTTTCAGGGACTGTTTTCCAACCCTCTTGCAACACCTGACACCCTCGGAGTGGCTTCGGGATCAGGCTTCGGTGCCGTCCTTGCGATGCTGCTCGGATTCAACATGACGGGGATCCAGCTCTTAGCGGTTGCTTTTGGAATAATCGCCGTAATGCTGACTGCACTTTTCGGAAAAGCGGCACCCGAGGGAAGGATCAACATGGTCCTCGCCGGAATCATGGTGGGTTCGCTGTTTTCGGCTCTGATCTCGCTTGTAAAGTTCACAGCCGATACGGAGTCACAGCTTCCTGCGATCACATACTGGCTGCTCGGCGGGATGGATTCGGCAGGTTACGGAACATTACTTCTCGGAGCGCCACCCATAATCATCTGCCTTATATTTTTCTTCCTGATCAGATACAGGACGAACCTTCTTCCTCTGCATGAAGACGAAGCACGCAGCATGGGAGTTAATATCAAAAGACTCAGAATAGTCTGCATCATCGGCTCGACCATGATCACCGCTTCATGTGTATCGATGTGCGGGCAGGTAGGTTGGGTCGGACTCATCGTACCTCACTTCTGCAGGATGCTTTTCGGAAGCAACAACGTTAAGCTCATCCCTGCATCCATAAGCATCGGAGCGGGATTCATGATGCTCGTTGATACTCTTGCCAGGACGATCTCGCCAAAGGAAATCCCAATCTCGGTACTTACTGCGATCATCGGAGCACCTTTCTTTATCCTGATGCTTAGGAAGCGGGGCGCTAGCACTTTTGGTTGATGTTTTTGGCAAGGAATCAGATGCGGGCAGACCCGCATCTAAAGAAGGAGACAGAGCGATATGAGATTAACTGTCAGTCATGCATTTTTTTCATATGACAAAACGGGAGAGCCCCTGCTTTCGGATATCTCGTTCGACCTTCAATCCGGTGAGAAGCTCGCGATCATGGGGCAGAACGGAGCGGGTAAGACAACACTTCTTCGATGTCTGTGCGGCTTCCTGAAGTGGGACAAAGGCACGGCAACGATCGACGGCACGGACATCAGCTCCCAGAGCAGCGAGAAACTCTTTAAAGTTCTCTCTTATGTGCCTCAGAAGCGAGTATTACCGCCCGATATAAGCGTTTACGATATGATCCTTATGGGCAGAGCAGGTAATATCGGAGTATTCTCGCTACCCGGCAAGGCCGACAGAGAGGCTGCTGACAAAGTGATCGACCGTATGGGACTCGGTGCGATCGCCGGCAAGAGCTGTATGACCCTGAGCGGAGGACAGTACCAGATGGTGCTCATTGCCCGAGCGATAGTCAACGACCCGAAGGTAATGATCCTCGACGAGCCCGAAGCCAACCTCGACTATCAGAACCAGCTCCTGGTACTTGAAACGATCGACAGGCTCTCAAAGGACGGGATAACATGCATCTTTAACACGCATTTCCCCGGCAACGCCGTCAGATGGGCCGACAAAGCACTTCTGATCGCCATGGACGGTTCATACGTATATGACGACATCAAGAACGTCATTACGGAAGAAAACATGCGCAGATTCTACGGAGTAGACGCTGTGATAGGGACAATTAAAGGGCCTGCGGGAGAGTACACGGACATTATTCCGATACAGAGAAGCAAATCTTAAGAAAAAATACTTATAGGATCAAGACAATATTAGAATTATTCGAAAAGAACGGAGAATGGAATGAAGAAAATTGCTATCTACGGAAAAGGCGGAATCGGCAAATCAACAACAGTTTCAAACATGGCTGCGGCTCTTGCAATGAGCGGTAAGAAGGTCATGCAGATCGGATGTGACCCCAAGGCCGATTCGACATCGCTCCTGAGAGGCGGCATCCCGCAAGGTACGATCCTTGATCTCGCGCGAGAGAAAGGTGATGCGGTAACACTTGAAGAGATGGTAACTGAGGGCTTTGCGGGAGTTCTCTGTGTAGAAGCAGGAGGACCCAAGCCCGGAACAGGATGTGCCGGTCGAGGTATCATAATCGCTTTCGACAAGCTTGCCGAGAAAGGCGCGTATGACGTCTTTAAGCCCGATGTGGTCTTTTACGACGTGCTCGGTGATGTTGTCTGCGGAGGCTTCACAATGCCCATGAGGGGCGGTTACGCCGACAGCGTATATGTGATAACGTCCGGCGAGAACATGGCTATCCATGCGGCTGCCAACATAGCTATGGCTGTTGAGAGCTTCCACGGTCGCGGATACGCAGAACTGGGCGGAATAATCCTCAACAAGCGTAATGTAGAGCGTGAGAATGAAAAGGTAGCCGAGCTCGCAGACGATTTCAAGACAACAGTTATAGGAGAGATCGAGAACAGTGCGCTCATAGCAAAGGCTTCTGAACAGGGCAAGACAGTAGTCGAAGCCTTCCCTGACAGCGCGGAAGCCGAAGCATACAAAAAGTTAGCTATGAAGATTCTCGAGTCATAATACATACATTGATATAAGCGAAAAAGAGAGGAAGATAAATGCTAAGAAAAACAGGACTTGAATACAGTGTTCCCGCACGTGGCGGTTGGACGATAGTTCATGTCGGTATGCTCGTCCCCGAAGCACATGAAATCTTTGTGTGCGCAGCCGGATGCTTGCGCGGTGTCGTGCTTTCGGCAGCTGAGATGAACCTCACAGGCAGGTTCTCAACCGTTGCGATAGAAGAGCATAACGTTACGGATGGTGACATGGAAGAGCTCCTTATAGAAGGAGTTACGGACATCCTTGAAAGGCTCGAGAAGAGACCGCCCTGCGTGCTCGTTTACACAAGCTGCATTCATCACTTTATGGGCACAGACCTCGACGACTGCTTCAGAGTACTCGGTGAAAGATTCCCGGATGTCGATTTCGTAGACTGTTACATGACACCGACAATGCGCAAGAGCACACTGAATCCCGACAAGATGATGCGTAAGCGTCTTTACGCAGCTATCAAGCCTCTTAAAACGGACGAGAATGACGTTCTGCTCTGCGGAAACTGCTTCGCAGTTACTGACAGCTGTGATATTAAGGTTCTGATCGAGAAGGGCAGAAAAAGACTCTTAGAGCTTCCAAACATTGACAATTACGCCGATTATAAGAAGCTCGGAAGCGCGGGACTTATCATCTCAAACCTTTCGGTAGCCAAAGATGCTGCCGACGAGCTTGCCGCAAAACTTGGAGTCAAGAGCCTTCAGATACCTTTCTCCTTTGGTTACAACGAGATTAAGGATAATCTCGTTAAGCTCGCAGGGGCAGTTGGCACAGAGTATGATACCTTCGAAGCGGATTGCAGGAAGGCTGACGAAGCCCTTAGGGCTGCCAAAGACGTGATCGGAGATTGCAGGATTGCAGTTGACGGCATGATCACAACACGTCCTTATTCGCTTGCAAGACTTCTTGCGGAGCACGGATTTAATATTGATATCGTCTTCTCGGATTCCGTGGGAGGCGAAGATACCGATTACGAATGGCTTAAGAAGAACGTACCCGGGATCAGTTTTGAGAAGTGCGTAAGCCCCGATATGAGAGCATACAAGAAAAGTGACATTGCTGAATCGTTTGGGAATAAGCCTAAGATACTTGCTTTAGGACAGAAGGCAGCGTACTTTACGCAAAGCTCATACTTCGTCGATATGGTCGAGAACGGTCCTCTCTACGGATTTGACGGTATCGTAAGACTTTCGGAGATGATGACAGAGAGCTTCTTAAATGCCAAAGATCTTAGGAAAACTCTTGATATTAAGGGATGGGGGTGCGAGAGCTGCATATGAAACAGGCAAGAAAAGTACTTTCCACATATTCATCGGATACATTCGGAGTCATCAGCGCCCTGTACGGACTAGGCGGACTCCTTGTAATGCACGACGCTTCGGGCTGTAATTCGACCTTTACAACACATGACGAGCCCCGCTGGTTCGGTGACGACGGACTGGTTTTCGTTTCGGCTGTCACAGAGGATGAAGCGGTTATGGGCACAGCCGGAGACAGACTGGCTGCCGATATGATCGAGACAGCCAACTATTATCATCCTAAGTTCACAGCGATCGCTTCAACGCCGATCCCCTGGATGACGGGCAGTGATATAGATCTCACCGCGGCACAGATAGAAGAATCGACAGGAATCCCTTCCTTCGGTTTCGATGTGAGCGGAATGAAGTCTTACGAAGCAGGTGCTTCGGCTGCGCTGCTCGCAATAACACAGAGATTCTGCACAGGCGAAGCATCAACCCGTAAGGGCACCGTGGCGATCCTTGGGGCAACCCCGCTGGATATCGAAGAAGAACAGCTTGACCACATAAGCGTTTTGCTCCGCGACAGCGGCAAAGAGGTCATCTGTACGTCCTCGATGAACGGGACTCTTGAAGAACTCGCCGAGGCTAAGAATGCCGAGGTGGCTCTTGTTGTTTCGGTCGTGGGCATCGATCAGGCGGAGTATCTTTACAAGACCTACGGCGTGCCTTATGTTATCGGACTTCCCTGCGGTCCCGTGACCGACCGGGCTGTTACCGATGCGCTCGAGAAAGCGATCGCGACCGGTAAACCGGTGGCAGTTTTTGAAGATGCTGTTTCGGACGAGACTTCTAAGACAATGATCATAGGCGAAGTCGTTGCGTCAAGATCGCTCGCACTTGAAAAGGGCGGCGCCAGAGTCATCGTTCCCACTCAGGACAGTAAGCATATCGCTGCGCTTTTGAGTGCGGGTGACAAGGTGATCGTCGACGAGGCAGAGCTTGAGAACGAACTTAAAAGTGCCTCTGACGTATATGCCGACGGACTTTACAAATTCATCATCCCGTCAGGTGCAAGGCTGATAAAAGTGCATCACAGGGCCTACAGCGGACGAATCTACTAAGACATAACTGTTATGATGTATCAACAAGAAAAAAAATAAATACAGAGGAGTAAGAAAATGAAGAAGATCGTAGCTATATTATTGGTTTGTGCACTTGCCGTATCATGTCTGTGTGCATGCCAGAGCACAACAAACGACTCGGATACGTCCGATTACAGGATCGTTAAGGATCACCTCGACATCGAAGTAAAGGTTCCCAAGAACGTTCAGAGAATAGCTGTTACAAACATCTTCCCGATCCCTTCGGTACTGTGCGTGTTCTTTAATACCGCAGAGAAGATCGTTGAGATGGCACCCGCAAGTATGACTGCAGCCCAGAATTCGCTTCTCGGCAAGCTTTATCCCGAGCTTCTGAAGGTCGACACATCTGCAGTTGACGGAGACGACGTAAATATCGAGGAGCTCCTCAAACAGCAGCCTGATCTCGTCATCTACAGCGCTTCGACACCCGCACTCGGCGAGAAGCTTCGCAATGCAGGACTTGCTGCAGTTGCTCTTTCGGTAAATAAGTGGAATTACGACTGTGTGGAGACACTCGATCACTGGCTCGAAGTACTAGAAGCCATATTCCCCGAAGAAGCCACAAACAGAAGAGAACTCGTCGACAAATACAGCAAAGAGTCGCTTGATCTCATAAACAGCAGAGTAGGCAGCCTCACAGACGCTGAGAAGGCCCGCGTGTTCGTTCTTTTCCAGTACAGCGATTCTTCGATTGTTTCGTCGGGTAAGAACTTCTTCGGACAGTGGTGGGCTACGATCGCAGGCGGCAAGAACGTAGCGGAAGAGCTCGAGAAGGACAATTCCGTGCCTGTAACTCTTGAGCAGATCTACAAGTGGAACCCCGATACGATCCTCATCACAAACTTCAATAAGTATTACCCCGAGGATCTCTACAACAACACCGTCGGCAACTATGACTGGTCACAGATCGATGCAGTTAAGAACAAGAGAGTATTCAAGATGCCTCTCGGAATGTATCGTTCCTACACCCCCGGAATCGATACACCCGTGACTCTCAAGTGGATGGCCAAGACCATTTATCCCTCGCTCTTCGAAGATATCGATATCATCGACGAAACCATGAAGTATTACAAGGAAATCTTCGGAGTGACACTTACAGCCGATGAAGCACGTTCGATCTTTGAGCCTTCTTCGGCAGCCGGTGTGTTCTGAAATTAAATGCTCAAAAGGCATGCAATGTCGTGACATTTTGATGTGTTTACCGTATAATGATAGTTACAGGTAACCGATATTATTCTCATATATTTCAGGAGAAAGAGAGGAGGATTCAGTATGGGCTTAAACGATACTTCATCCGCACAAAGGATCAAGATCTCGTTTCTTGGTTGCACAAATGCAGGTAAATCAAGTCTTGTAAATGCCGTAACCGGCCAGGACGTGGCTCTTGTTTCCGAGGTCAAGGGAACAACAACCGACCCCATAGGCAAATCGATGGAAATCCTTCCTCTCGGACCTGTTGTGATCTACGATACACCCGGTTTTGACGACAAAACTGAGCTGGGAGAGAAGCGTGTCGCACGAACCAAGAGGACGATGACGAACACCGATATAGGCGTTCTTGTCATCGATGCCACGACAGGTATCACACTCGACGATGAGGAGCTCATCAGAGTTTTGGTTGGCAGTAAGACGCCTTTTATCGTCGTATTTAACAAAGAGGATCTCTGTAACGGTGAGGACCGTATCGCGCTCGGCAACAAGCTTGACGAGATCGCAAATCTCATGGAGATCAAGTCGATCCCTCGTGTGTTCGTGAGCGCTACGAGCATTAAAGGTATTACAGAACTTAAGATCGCGATTTCGGAGCTTCTCCCGGATGTGAAGAAGGACTCAAAGGTCGTTGTCGACATCCTTAAGAAGGGTGATGTTGCGGTTCTTGTCTGCCCGATCGACGAGTCGGCTCCCAAGGACAGGATGATCCTTCCGCAGGCGCATACCATCAGAGAGACGATCGAATACGGCATCACATGCGTTGTAACAACCGACGTCGGACTCAAGGATACCCTCGACAGCCTGAAAGCGGCGCCTACGATCGTAATAACAGATTCTCAGGCGCTTATGCAGATCAAGGACATCGTTCCCGACGAAGTACCGCTCACAACCTTCTCGATATTGTTTGCACGTTACAAAGGCTTCCTGACGGAGGCTGCACTCGGGATCAATGCTGCCAAGGATCTCCATAACAGTGCTAAGATCCTCGTCTGTGAGGGTTGTACACATCACAGACAGTGCAACGATATAGGCACTGTGAAGCTTCCGAAGGCTATCAAGAAGCTGACAGGGAAGGACTTCGTTTACGAATATACCAGCGGACAGGGCTTCCCCGAAGACCTTTCGGCGTACAGCATGCTTGTACACTGCGGTGCCTGCATGGTAAACGACAAAGAGGTTGCCTACAGACTCGGAAAAGCGCAGGAATACAATATTCCGTTCACAAACTACGGTATCACGCTCGCGATGGCTTCGGGTACACTCGAGAGGACGCTCAGGATTTTCCCGACGCTGCATGATAAGATATTCGGATGACATGGCGATCAAAAATATGTTATAATTTCATAGCAATGTTTATTGCGCATCCTCATAAAATGGGGGTGCGCAAATATTTAATGCTTATACCTTGGTATTTCACAGAATCTATTTCCGGAGGTCATGTATGGTAGAATCAAAGGGTTGGGACTGGAACAATGTTCCCGAAAGCGAAAAGAAGATCTGGATCGAGCCCGCGATCGAAAGCTATTATCTGCTTGACCGATGGACAAAGAAGGGTTACCACGACTTTCTCGATCTCGGATGCGGGATGGGACGACACAGTATCCAGTTCGCGAAAGCCGGCTTTAATGTTTATGCATTCGATCTGATGGATGACGCTGTAGATCACACACTTGAGTGGGCGAAAAAGGAAGGGCTGACTATCCACGGCAAAACCGGAGACATGCTCGCGCTTCCCTTTGAGGATTCATCCTTTGATTCGATATTCTGTCGTAACGTTATCCAGCATACAGATACAGAGGGTGTAAATAAGGCTGTCTCGGAGATCCACCGTGTTTTACGAAAGGGCGGAGAGTGCTACCTGTCCCTCGCTTCCAAATCGACTCACGGATTTAAGAACACGGACTGGACGCTTATCGACCCGAACACAAAGATCTGCATGAACGAAGGACCCGAGTACGGAGTGCCTCATTACTTCGCTGATTATGACGGTATTTACGAACTCATGAAGGATTTTAAGGTCGAAACCGTGTATCATGTAGAGAACTTCTATGAACAGTTCGGACATGGGCATTCGTCGTATCATTACCATGTGCTGATTTCTAAATAAGAGCTGAATTATCGCAGGCGTATGTATATAAACCTGAACACGCGAGACTCCGTCTCAGACGGTTCAGCCGAAACTGCCGAAATCACCTTCATGGCTTTCGTACCGGTCGACATTCGGCATCCCTGCCTCAGTGTCTCCGCTAGCTCGGCATCCATGCCTCGCTCACGACGGCGTGACGCAGTTTCGTGAACCGATACTTCGACTACGTATGCGTTTCAGGTTTACATACATTACGCCTTGCGATTCCCAAATTACCTATGTTTTTTGCATAACAGCGCCACACTTACCTACCTAAAAATGAATGCGAAGTGACAGACAAAAATGATACCAAAAACGATAGCGAGGCGACTGTACTTCGCGAGTCACGTGCCGCTCGGGAGAGCGCACATGTTCGCTTGCGCTCGGGAGAGCGTGCAAATGTGACGAAGCGAAGAAAGGTAGACGAGCGTGTTTTCGGTATCATTATTTGTCTGAACATAGCTATTCATTTGTTTAAAGTAAATAGTGTGGCGCGTAATATTCGAATATTCGAAAATGAGTATATTTTTCTATTGCAATATCTAAAGCGACATGATAAAATACCCGAGTACGTTAAAAAGGGTGTTCCGCTGTACAACTGAGAATAGATGTAGAATGAACACTGACATTTTCATAGGAGGTTCGTAATGAACGATATTATCAAAAACATCGAAGCAGCTCAGTTAAAGAGCGACATCACCGAGTTCAGCGTTGGTGACACAGTCAGAGTATCTTCCCTCGTTAAGGAAGGTAACCGCGAGAGACAGCAGGTATTTGAAGGCGTTGTTACAAAGAGACAGAACGGCGGCGCAAGAGAGACATTCACAGTCAGAAAGATCTCTAACGGCGTTGGTGTTGAGAAGACATGGCCCCTTCATTCTCCCGTTGTTGCTAAGATCGAAGTAGTTAGACACGGTAAGGTTAGACGTGCTAAGCTGTTCTACCTTCGTCAGAGAACAGGTAAGGCTGCTAAGGTTAAGGAAGTTATTCGTTGATCATAATACGGTAAAAACACAAAGGAACGGTTTTATGCCGTTCCTTTTTCATGTGATGAGAAACTCATCGTGAAGTATAAGCACTGCTTGCGATAAGCATTGTTACTTGATAAAATGTTTTCGGGGGAACGACGAAATGGACACCGAATTTAGCTTTGATTTTGATAAACAAGAGAAGAAACGCAAGATATTGAGGCTCATCATCAGGATCGCGATCTGGGTGATGTGTATTAGTGGTGCAATCGTTCTCGGATATCTCTTTACTGTTGTCGCTCTCGAAAAGACCAACATGGTCGGAAGCGGTATGGAACCGACTCTTTCCGACGACGATATCCTTATAGTCAACAGAATGGCGTACCTTTTTTCGGATCCCGAACGCTTTGACATAATCGTTTTCAATAAATCCGGTAAAGAACACAGGGTATATGCCACAAGGCGTATTTACGGGCTTCCGGGAGACACCGTACAGGTAAAAGACGGAGCCGTGTTTATAAACGGAGAGCAGATTGAAGAGCCTATAAACGTTGATCCCATGATCACGTCAGGCCTTTACGAAGAAGAAGTCACGCTCGATGACGACGAGTACTTCGTGCTCGGAGACAACAGGAACGACTGCGAGGACAGCAGGTATTTCAACTTCGGAAACGTGAGCCGCGAAGAGATAATCGGCGAAGCGGTTATCAGACTTTCGCCCTTCTCGATCATCAGTAAGCTCAATCTTAAAGAAAAGACAGAGGAAGAGGAGTGATCTAATGGTATATCAATGGTACCCCGGCCATATGAGCAAGGCCAAAAGGCAGATGGAAGAGGATCTTAAGGTCATTGACGCCGTTGTGGAGATCCTCGATGCAAGAATCCCTTTGTCGAGCAAGAATCCGGACATCGACACACTCGCAAAGAACAAATACAGAGTACTGATCCTTAACAAGAGCGACCTCGCAGATCCCGAAAGGACCGCTTATTACAAGAAGTATTACGAAGACAAGGGATTCTTCGTCAATACATGTGACTCCAGAAGTTCAGCAGGCGTTAAAGGCAGTCTTGATATCATTACAAAGGCCTGTGAGGAGAAGATCAAACGTGACCGTGCACGCGGAATCATCGGTCGTCCGATCAGAGCAATGGTCGCAGGCATCCCCAACTGCGGTAAGTCGACCTTCATCAACTCGATCGCCGGCAAGGCATGTGCCAAGACAGGCAACAAACCGGGCGTTACCAAGGGCAGACAGTGGATCAGACTCAACAGACAGGTCGAACTGCTCGATACTCCCGGACTTCTCTGGCCCAAGTTCGAGGACCAGCAGATCGGCATGAAGATAGCGTTCATCGGCTCCATCAACGATGATATCCTCTATCCGGAAGAACTTTGCTACTACCTTATCGGAGTACTCAAGGACCGTTATCCCGAGAGCCTTAAGAACAGATACTTTAAAGACTCGGAAGAATATCACGAAGATATAAACAAGATAGTCGAATCGATCGCCATAGCACGAGGAGCGCTTGCTCCGGGCGGACAACCCGACATACTTAAGGCATCAAAGCTTATAATCGACGATTTCAGAAGCTCAAGACTCGGACGTATCACACTTGAGTAAACAGTATTGACAGGGGCATATCATGGCAGAAACTAAGATATCAACCATTAAAGCAGAATTCTCGGCATGTCCGACAGAACGCTTATGTGAGCTGATCTCAGCCTACGAAAGTGACAAGAGGGACGGAGTTCAAAAGATCATTGCTTCGGCTCAAACGCGTATAGCCAAGCTCGAAGCCGAACGGGCAAGGATCGAAACGATGAAGTTCTTCGAAAAGAAGTACGGCGAGTTCGAGTATATCTGCGGCGTGGACGAAGCAGGCAGAGGACCCCTCGCAGGCCCTGTGTGCGCAGGTGCCGTGATACTCAGGAAAGACACCGAGATCCTCTATCTTAACGACTCCAAAAAGCTTACACCGAAGAAAAGAGATGAGCTTTTTGACGAGATCAAAGAGAAAGCACTTGCTTGGTCGGTCGGAATGTCAGACCCCCAAAGGATCGACGAGATCAACATTCTTCAGGCCACCTACGAAGCAATGCGTAAAGCGATCGCAGGACTCGGAGTAAAACCCGATATCCTGCTTAACGATTTCGTTGTGATACCCGATATTGATATTAAACAGGTAGGGATCACGGGCGGTGACGCCAAAAGCGTATCGATAGCCGCAGCAAGCATCCTTGCCAAAGTAACAAGGGACAGACTGATGGACGAGTACGATGCGCAATATCCAGAGTACGGATTCGCAAAGCACAAGGGCTATGGGACGGCACAGCATATTGAAGCCATTAAGGCGCACGGTCTTACGCCCATACACAGATTATCGTTTGTCGGTAATCTCACCTAAGAGGAGCTTAAATGATCGAAAAGAAGCAGAAAACTGCCGTAGCTCTCGGCTTTGAAAAAGGTGACGAGGCACCCAAGATACTTGCCACCGGTAAAGGTCATGTCGCCGAGAAGATCATCGAGCAGGCTCGCGAGCACAACGTTCCGATCCATTACGACGCAAGGCTCGCTAACACGCTTTCCAAACTCGATTTTGACGAGTACATCCCCCCCGAGCTTTACGAGGCGGTGATCGAAGTACTTATGTATGTCGACAAGGTAGATGCAGTTAGAGAGAAGCTTAAATAGCGTTACAGGAGTATTTAATGAATAACAGAGCCAAAGGGGCCGCTTATGAGGAATTAGCAGCCCGTGAACTCAAAAAGCTCGGCTACCGGATCCTGACCAAGAACTTCTACTGCAAGGGCGGTGAGCTCGACATCGTAGCCATGGACGACGGGTATCTGTGCTTTGTCGAAGTCAAGTACAGAGCAAGCGACTCCGAAGGCGATCCGCTCGAAGCCGTCGATCACACTAAGGTCCAAAGGATCTGCAGAAGCGCCATGTTCTATATGAACAGATTCGGGTACCCCGAAGATACCCCGGTCAGATTTGATGTTGTTTCGATACTCGGGCAGGAGATCTCGGTATACAAAAACGCATTCGATTACGAATAGAACACTTCTTGATTGATTTTTGAGGTTTATTATGAAAAAAGAAGGCCATCTTATCACATCGGTTGAGCCCGGTTCGATCGCGGAGGAACTCGGGATTGAGCCCGGTTCAAGACTTCTTGCGATCAACGACAAGGTGATCGAGGACGTCTTTGATTACAGATATCTCTCGCAGGATGAAGACATCGTCCTGACGATCCTTGATGAGAACGACGAAGAATGGGACTACGATATCGAGAAAGAGTTCGGCGAAGACCTCGGACTCGTATTCGAGGGCGGTCTTATGTCGGATTACCATCATTGCTCAAACAAATGCGTGTTCTGCTTTATCGATCAGATGCCCCCCGGCATGAGGAAAACCCTTTACTTCAAGGATGACGACGCCAGACTGTCATTCCTGCAGGGCAATTACATCACACTCACCAACATGTCCGATAAGGACGTTGAAAGGATCTGTTTCTACAAGCTTTCACCCATAAACATTTCAATCCAGACTCTGAACAAAGACCTGCGAGTTAAAATGCTGCAGAATAAGCGTGCGGGCGAAGCTCTGCGACACATCAAGACATTTGTCGACGCAGGGATTGAGATCAACGGTCAGATCGTGCTCTGTAAGGGCTACAACGACGGCGAGGAGCTAGATTACACACTTAAGAACCTCGAGCAGTACATGCCGGGACTCAAGAGTCTTTCGATCGTTCCGGTCGGAGTGACCAAGTTCCGTGAAGGACTTGCTCCACTCGAAACCTTTACAGGCGAAGAGTGCGGCGCGGTGATCAGACAGATCGAACCGTACAGACAGTATTACCTCGAAAAGTACGGCACAAGGCTTATATACGCCTCCGACGAGTTCTACCTTAATTCGGGTACACCGATCCCTCCCGCGAGCGAATACGAAGGCTTCCCGCAGATGGAAAACGGTGTCGGGATGACGCGTTCACTCATTGATGAGTTTGAAGAGGCATTTAATACCTTTACATCGGATCCTTCGTCGGCAGAAAGGCTTATGCATGCGAAGTTCACCTTCATCACGGGTCGTGCGATAGAGAACATATTAAGAAGCCTGGTAAGCCGCATCAGCGAGAAATACCCGTTCTGTGAGACTGAGGTGATCGGGATCAGGAACGATTTCTTCGGCGAGAAGATAACCGTAGCGGGGCTTATAACAGCCAAGGATATCATCGCACAACTTAAGGAAAGAGAGACGGGCGACTTCCTTGTGATCCCGACCTGTATGCTCAGAGCGGGCGAGGACGTTTTCCTCGACGACCTTAAGGTAAGCGACATTGAAACCGCTTTACAAAAAAATATACGTATAGTAAAATCTAACGGAGTTTCTTTAATAAACGTACTGTGCACTGATTATGTGCCGGTTCATGAGAGAGAGGTGCCTTATGAGCAAGCCGATAGTGGCGATAGTCGGCAGGCCTAATGTAGGTAAGTCAAGTTTTTTTAATGCTTTATGCGGAGAGCAGATCTCGATAGTCAAGGATTATCCGGGCGTTACGCGCGATCGTATCTACGGTGATGCCGAATGGCTCGGGAGAGCTTTCACGATCATAGATACGGGCGGAATCGAGCCTGAGAGCAGCGATATCATCCTCAGGTCCATGCGCGAGCAGGCGCAGATCGCGATCGATACCGCCGACGTCATCATATTCATGGTCGATATCAAGGACGGTCTCACCGACCGTGACGGTCAGGTGGCCGACATACTCAGAAGGAGCGGAAAACCGCTCATTCTTTGCGTCAACAAGGTCGACGATTTCAGAAAGCTCGAGGCGGATGTCTACGAATTCTACAATCTCGGCTTAGGTGAGCCTTATCCGATCTCATCTACAGGCAAGACCGGGTTTGGAGAGCTTCTTGATGCTGTTATCGAGCACTTCCCGAACGCAGGTGAAGGCGAAGAAGCGGAAGAGAAGCCCCGTATAGCGATAGTCGGCAAGCCTAACGTCGGCAAGTCATCGCTCATCAACAAGCTTCTCGGTGAGAACAGATGTATCGTTTCGGATATTGCGGGCACAACGCGTGACGCGATCGACACACTTGTTAAGTACGACGGCAAGGAGTATATCTTCGTAGACACGGCAGGTCTTCGCAGGAAGAACAAGGTCAAGGAAGAACTCGAGCGGTTTATGGTCATCAGAACCGTTGCAGCCGTTGAAAAGAGTGATATAGTAATCCTTATGATAGACGCCTCCGAAGGTGTCAGCGAACAGGATGCGAAGATCGCCGGTATTGCGCACGAGCGCGGCCGCGGTATCATAATCGCTGTAAACAAATGGGACGCCATCGAGAAGGATGACAAGACGATATACAAGTATCGTGACGAGATCTTCAGAACACTTTCCTTCATCCCTTATGCCGAAGTTATCTTCATCTCGGCACTTACGGGACAGAGGATCGGCAAGATCTTCGATTCGATCGAAGAGGTCATCCAGAGTCAGAATCTTCGTATCAAGACCGGTGTCCTCAACGAGATCATCACCGAAGCCACGGTTCTGCAGCAGCCGCCTTCGGACAAGGGCAAAAGACTCAAGATCTTTTATGTTACACAGGTTTCGGTCAAGCCGCCTACATTCGTTTGCTTCGTGAACGACAAAGAGCTTTTCCATTTCTCGTATCAGCGTTATATCGAGAACAAGATCCGTGAAACATTCGGTTTCAACGGTACTTCGATCCGGCTTCTCATCCGTGAGAGGAGTGAAAAGGATCAAACATAATCTTAGGAGGCAAAGGCATGAATATTTGGCTCGCTGTCTGCATTGTAGTGGCAGGATATCTTATCGGGTCAATTCCCTTCGGCTATATTGTTGGCAAATTTAATCATATCGATATCAGGAACTACGGAAGCGGTAACTCTGGGACGACGAACGCTTTCAGGACTGTCGGGAGAGTGGGCGGAATCATCACTTTCCTCGGAGATTTTCTTAAGGTATTTATCCCCATAATGATCATGAGATTCGTGCTTTTTAAGGACGAGCCCTACCTCGATCTCTTGATCCTTATCTTCGGATTTGCGTGCGTACTCGGGCACAACTTCCCGGTATGGCTCAAATTCAAAGGCGGCAAGGGTATTGCCGTAACCGCCGGAGTCTGCTTCGGAATCGATTTCCTCATTATTCCCTTCGGAATAGTATTGTTCGCCGTAGTGGTGCTCATTACCAAATACGTATCGCTCGGCTCGCTTCTCATATCCTTCGTTATCCCCTTCTGGGTTATAGTGAGGATGAGCGATGACGCTTATTATCCCTGGCTTATCGCCGTATCATGTCTTTTCACGATCTCGGCGTTCTTCATGCACAGGAAAAACATCAAACGACTCATAAACGGTGAAGAAAACAAGATCGGTCAGAGAGTCAAGATTGAAAAAGAGGAGAGTAGATAAAATGACTGTTACAGTTTTAGGTGCGGGTACTTGGGGAGTGGCTCTGTCCATTCTTCTTGCAACTAAAGGAACAGACGTATGTCTTTGGTCTTCGAGCGAGACCACGGAGATACAGGAACTCGCTAAAAATCGTAATGAGATAAAGAACCTTCCGGGCGCAAAGCTTCCCGAATCCGTCAGACTTACCAACGACCTTGAGGAAGCTATCACAAAGAACGATCCCGAACTGATCGTCTTTGCCGTTGCGTCTCCTTTCGTTCGCCGTGTATCGAGAGATGCAAGCCCGTATATTAAGGCAGGTATGAAGACAGTCAACGTGGCAAAGGGTATCGAAGAGTCCACTCTTAAGACACTGCTCGAGGTTATCGACGACGAGATCCCTCAGGCCGACAACAGCGTTCTTTCCGGTCCCAGCCATGCGGAAGAGGTTTCAAGACTTATCCCGACGACAGTTGTAGTCGCTTCCAAATCACGTGAGACCGCAACGTTTATACAGGACGCTTTCATGACCGATCGATTCAGGGTTTATACAAGCAGTGACATGATCGGTGTATGTCTGGGCGGTTCCATCAAGAACGTTATCGCTCTTGCAGCAGGTATTTCGGACGGACTCGGTTTCGGCGACAATACTAAGGCAGCTCTTATGACCAGAGGTATCGCCGAGATCAGCAGACTCGGTACCAAGATGGGCTGCAAGCTCGAAACACTTTGTGGACTTTCGGGTATCGGCGATCTCTTTGTTACGGCCACATCTCATCACAGCCGTAACTGGAACGCAGGCTACCTGATCGGAAAAGGCATGTCCGCGGATGATGCCATGAAAGAGGTAAAGCAGGTCGTAGAGGGCGTATTCTGTGCGAAAGCAGCGCTCAAGCTTGCCGAGAAATACGACGTTGAGATGCCCATTATCGAACAGGTCAACCAGATACTTTTCGAGCATAAGCCTGCACTCAAGGCAGTGTCTGATCTGCTCATGAGAGACAGGACAAAAGAGCATGACAACTTGGAATGGTGATAAGTGTTGACAACTGTAGAATAAGGGTATATAATCTGTCTTACTATCGTAACATTTTCGTAACAATTGTGTTGTTTTGAAATGCGAGGTTAGAGATGCTCAGGTCAGTATGTAAGAAGATTTCATATCTTTTTATAGCAACAGGCGCCATGGTTTTACTCATGGGCTTTACTTCTGTGCGCGCTGACGTGATCACCGGTGAAACATCCCTTTGCGGTGCTTCATTTGTCATCGATAACTTCTACAACAACGCGGACGACGTCATCATCGAAGACGAAGACACATTTGTTTCATCACTTCTTTCAAACGATTACTCAATTCCCGATAATGCTGCATTTGCCAAAGTAGATTCACTTCTTAATATTCGTGCCGCAGCATCTACGGATTCCGATATCATCGGTTATCTCCCCAGGAACGGTATCTGCTACCTTGAATCAGACCCTCAGTATGGTTTCGTTAAGATCAGCTCGGGTGATGTCAGTGGCTACGTTGCTAAGGAGTACCTCTACACAAGCATCAGTGCTAAAGCGAAAGCAGAAGAGATAGCACCTGTTCGTGCTACCGTTAACGCACCCGTTCTCAACATCAGGAGCACCCCGGAGAAGAACAGCAAGGATAACCTTGTCGAAGAGCTTTTCTGCGGTCAGTCTGTCAATGTTGCCAAGGGCAACAAGATAGTCCTTGATTCTGACAAGAACGAGTGGGTTGCCGTTGAGTACGACGGAGACACATGCTATGTCATGAAGAAGTACGTTGATGTCGGAAGGTCTTTCACATATGCGTGCAGCGTTGAAGACGTTATCGGCGAGACAGATTCCAAGAACGTAACCGCACTTCGTGCGTCAATTATCCTCGAAGCCAAGAAGCATATCGGTCTTAAGTACGTTTGGAGCGGTATGAGTTTAACAAAGGGTGCCGATTGCTCAGGTTTCTGCTGTGCTGTATTTGCTAAGTGCGGCTTTGATCTTGAGAGTATCGGACGTTCTTCGTATTCACTTGCATGGTCGTCATCGGGACACAAGGTTTCATACGAGGAAGCCAAGCCCGGCGATCTTGTATTCTACAGCCTTAAGAACGGTCGTGTAAGTCATGTTGCCATCTACCTCGGCGGCGGCAAGATCATCCACGAGAGCAGTAGCTCGGGCGGAGTTGTTATTTCCGACATTAACTGCATGAAAGTTACCATGATCAAGAATTTCCTCGACTGATGGTTTGAGAGAAAACACATGATTCCCGGGACAGATTCGCGTCGATATCTGCCCCGGGTTTTGTTGACTTTTTTATCCTAAACTAATATCATTACAATGTGTTTTTGATAACAGATTTTTAGGGGGACCAAGTAATGGAAGTAGCACTTATCGTGCTTGCGGTTGTTATAGTTCTGTTCGTAAAGGGGATTTACGACAGGAAGAAATACATCAAGAAACTGCTTGCCAGAGTAGATTACGCATACGGCAAGATTCCGCAGAAAACTCTTTCGGCAGAGAAATCGGAAGCCATCAAATATTATTTCAAACAGCATCAGACTCCTTACAGCATCGACGACATCACATGGAACGATCTGAATATGGACAATGTCTATAACCTCATCAATTCATGTAACAGCGCTTACGGCGAGGAGTATCTTTACTCATTGCTTCGTACACCCGAGATCTCGGACGAGAAGCTCAAAGAGCGCGGTTTCCTTATCGACATATTCTCAAAGAACAGAGAACTAAGGAACAATCTGGCCGCTCATTTCGGCAATATGGGTACCATGAAGAAGATCTCTGTATTCGAGTACATGGGAAGCCTTAAAAACGCCGCTCTTGAGGGCGCGGGGATACACTTTTTCCTCGATTTCCTCTTTGTTCTCTCGATAGTTTATATCTTTATCACACCGGCGATCGGTATCATCGGTACCATTGCCATGCTTATTGCCAATATCTTCACGTACTTCAAGTTCAAGACCAAGGTCGAGAACTACTTTGTCATAATCGGATTTATCGTAAGATCGCTCGATTCGGCCAAGGCCATCACATCAACCGAATGCGAAGAGATCAAGCCTTATATGGACAGACTTCGCAGCTGCATCAAGGAATTCAGCGGTATGCGTCACGGTGCATGGCTTGTTTCCTCGAGCAGCATGAATTCTTCGGATCTCGCGCAGATCTTTCTTGATTACATGAGGATGCTGTTCCATCTTGATCTTATCAAGTTCAATCTCATGTACAGGACCTTCCTCAACAAGGAGAAGTCATTTAACGAGATCTTCGAAACGATCGGTCTGCTCGACAGTATGATCGCGGTCGCTTCCTTCAGGGATCTTATGGGCAGGAACTGTGAGCCGACATTTACAAAAGATAAGACGATCACTGCGGACGGTATGTTCCATCCCCTTATTGAGGACCCCATCCCCACATCGTTTACGACCGACAGGAGCGTACTGCTTACAGGTTCGAACGCTTCCGGTAAATCGACATTCCTTAAGACCGTAGCGATCAACCAGATCCTTTCGCAGACCATATATACAGCACTTGCCAAGAGCTATGAGACGACATACTTTAACATAATGTCCTCGATGGCGCTTAAGGACGACATTATAGGCGGACAGAGCTACTACATCGTCGAGATACGTTCACTCAAGAGGATCATCGAGAGGATGAACGAGGAGATCCCGGTGCTCGTCTTCATCGACGAGGTTCTCAAGGGCACGAACACACTCGAGAGGATCGCCGCATCGTCAAGGATCCTTCTTTCGCTCGCAACGTCACAATCGCTCTGTTTTGCGGCCACACACGATATCGAGCTTACTTTTATACTTGAGAATTACTACAAGAACTATCATTTCGAAGAGCAGGTCAGCGAGAACGAGGTCATATTCGATTATACGCTCCGCGAAGGACGTGCCGTATCGCGTAACGCCATCAAGCTTCTTTCGATACTCGGTTATCCCGACGAGATCATCGAAAGCGCTACCGAGATGGCTCAAAACTACATGAACACCAACGAATGGAAGGTATACTAAGACCATGGAAGAGCTCTACACCCGCCTTGAAGATGTGAGAGGCATGCAGCTGTCTCCGCTTATGGAGCAGTATAAGTCAGTCAAAGACGAATACCATGACTGCGTCCTTTTTTACAGACTCGGTGATTTCTACGAGATGTTCTTTGAAGACGCCGTGAACGTTTCGGCTGAACTTGAGCTTGCGCTTACAGGCAAGAACTGCGGTCTCGACAAACGTGCCGCTATGTGCGGGATTCCTTTCCATTCCTACGAAACATATCTTTCGCGTCTTGTCGCGAAGAATTACAGGGTCGCTATCTGTGAGCAGGTAGAGGACCCTGCTCTTGCCAAAGGACTTGTCAGAAGAGAAGTAATCCGTATCGTTACACCCGGTACGAACATGTCCGCGGATGCCCTTGAAGAGAAAAGCAATTCGTTCCTTCTCAGTGTCATAAGCGCCGGAGATTCCTTCGGTATAGCGGCTTCGGACATCTCCACGGGAGAATTCTACGTTACGGAATGTAAGACCGCCGCCGAGACACGCGACGAAGTCCTCAGGTACAATCCACGCGAGATCCTTTGCAACAGCGCGCTTTCGATGACCGATATATCACTCGATACGATCGATCCTTCCGGTAACCTCCGTCCTATGGTGCTTGATGATTGCGACAGTGAGGACCTTTCGGGTCTTACGGAGCACTTCGGTACCAAAGAGCAGATCGAAGCGATCAGAACAGAGTACCCGGCAGGCATATCGGCCGCTGCCGTGCTTTTCAGATATCTGAGAGAGACACAGAAGAACGATCTTTCAAACCTCACAAGGATCTCGACATATTGCCGAAGCAGATATATGGTCATCGACAATTCGACACGTCGTAACCTTGAGCTTCTTGAAACCATGCGTGACAAGGAGAAAAAGGGCTCGCTCTTATGGGTTGTCGACAAATCACGTACCGCAATGGGCGGCAGACTCATCAAGAGCTTCATCGAACAACCGCTTCTCGATCCCGAAGAGATCAATCAAAGGCTCGACTGTGTGGAAGAGCTTAAGGAGAACATGATCGACAGGGAAGAGATCAGAGAGTATCTCGGAACCGTATACGACCTTGAACGCTTATCAGGACGCATCAGCTACCGCAGCGCGTCCCCCAGAGACCTCAAGGCGTTCGGATCATCCCTTTACACATTACCGGCCGTTAAAGAGCTTTTAAAGGGCTTTAAAAGCGATGTCCTGAAGAACATTTACGAGTCCTTCGATACGCTCTACGACCTTTTTGAGCTTATAGACAACGCCATCAGCGAAGAGCCTCCCCTTGCCATCAAAGAGGGCGGTATCATCAAGCCCGGTTACAACGCTGAAGTTGATTCCCTGAGGAATGCCAAGACAGAGGGAAAGAACTGGCTCATAGAGCTCGAAACCCGTAAGCGCGAAGAAACAGGCATCAGAAACCTCAGGATCAAGTATAATAAGGTTTTCGGTTATTACTACGAGGTTACCAATTCCTTTAAGGATATGGTCCCCGAGAGCTGGTCGCGCAAGCAGACCCTTACAGGTGCCGAGCGTTACACAAACGAGGAACTCAAAGACCTAGAGGACAAGATCCTTCACGCTCAGGACAGACTATTCTCGCTTGAGTACGATATCTTCAACGAGATCAGGGAGACCATCTCTGAGAACATATCACGTATCCTTCAGACAGCGCATTCCATCGCCTGGATCGATGCGATGTGCAGCATAGCACTTGTAGCAGAGCGCAATGGCTACGTCCGCCCCGAGGTGGATGACGGCTGCGTGCTCGACATCATCGAAGGACGCCATCCCGTTGTGGAGCAGTTCATCGGCCGCGAGAAGTTCGTCGATAACGACTGCCTCCTCAACGATAAGGGAAGCAGAGTACTTCTTATCACCGGACCCAACATGGCCGGTAAATCGACATACATGCGTCAGACGGCACTTATAGTGCTCATGGCACAGTGCGGATTCTTTGTTCCCGCACGCAAGGCACATATCGGTATCGTAGACAGGATATTCACCCGTGTGGGCGCCTCAGATGACCTTTCTTCGGGTCAGAGTACGTTTATGGTGGAAATGAACGAAGTCTCCGTGATCGTCCGCAATGCGACCGCCAAGAGCCTTATAATCCTTGACGAGATAGGCAGAGGAACGAGCACGTTTGACGGACTAGCCATCGCTTGGGCAGTTCTTGAGCATATCTGCAACAAGAACTTAATCGGTGCCAAGACGATGTTCGCAACACACTACCATGAGCTCAACGAGCTCGAAGGACGTCTCGAAGGCGTTATTAATTACTGTGTTGCGGTCAAGGAGGAAGGCGAGGATATCGTTTTCCTTCGCAAGATAGTCAGAGGAGGAGCGAACAGGAGCTACGGTATCGAAGTTGCAAAACTTGCCGGACTTCCCCGTTCGATAATTAAGAGAGCTAAGGAGATAACGAAGCTTCTTGCCAGTGACGCGATCACTGACAGGATCGAAGACGACCTTTCGCCCAGGAGAAGATCGCGTAAACCCAAGATCGGCGAAGGTCAGTTCAGCCTATTCGAACAGATCGACAACGACCCGTTGCTCGGATCCGTCGATAAGGCAGATAATCAACTCAGTGAAGCGGAAGAAGATGTTCTCGATGAGATCAGGAGGCTTGAGATCACAAATCTCACCCCGATCGAATGCATGAACGTTCTGAGCCGCTTTAAGGACCAACTTAACAATAACGAGGCTACTAAATGATCAACATCCTTGACACAGAAACCATCAACAGGATAGCCGCTGGAGAAGTAATAGAGCGGCCTTCTTCGGTTGTAAAAGAGCTTGTCGAGAACGCCATTGACGCTTCTTCAAGCGCGATAACCGTCGAGATCAAGGGCGGTGGTGTGGATCTTATAAGGATCACGGACAACGGCTGCGGTATCGACAAGAGTGAGCTAAAGAAAGCTTTCCTTCCCCACGCCACCAGCAAGCTGAAAAGTGCTACGGACCTTTTCTCAATCTGCACGCTCGGCTTCAGAGGCGAGGCACTTCCGAGTATAGCAAGCGTTTCCGACACCGAGATCATCACCAAGGTTAAAGAATCCCTTCTCGGAAGCCGTTACGAACCCGGACGCTCTGAAGAAGTGACCGATGTGGGGGCACCCGACGGCACCACCATAATCGTTAAAGACATCTTTCAAAAGATCCCCGCAAGGCGCAAGTTCCTCAAGTCAGCGACTACAGAGACGGCGTACTGCAGCGACGTTATCGAAAAGACTGCCATAGCCAATCCCGGGATCTCATTCAGGCTCATCAGCAACGGACGTTCCGTGTTCTTTTCGAACGGCAACGGCAGCATCAAAGATATCATTTACTCCATGTACGGACGCGAGATGAGCGAGAGTCTTGTCCCCGTGGAAGCTTCGGACGGTGCGCTTAAAGTCAGCGGCTTCATCGCCAAGCCCATCGTAGCGCGCGCAAACAGGTCCGACGAGTACTACTATGTCAACGGTCGCTATATCCGCAACAAGACCGTTACAAAGGCCATAGAGGACGCGTACGCGCCCTTCCTGATGCAGCACAAATATCCCTTCACAGTTCTTTTCCTCGATGTTGAGAAAGATCTTGTGGATATCAACGTTCACCCCGCCAAGCTCGAGGTGCGCTTTAAGGATTCCGTAGATGTCTACGACATCGTTTATCACGCTGTCAAAAGAACTCTCGAAGGGCTCGCCACCATCCCGAAGGCACTTGAGGAGTTTACATATAAACCGTTCAAGAGCGCTTATGCTGCACCCGCTGACACAGCACAAGCATCACAGAATAACCGCCCCGCAGCACAGGCAACTAACGCTTATGGTAGCATAGGCACTAACGGATCAATAAACAATCATTCCTTAAGCGGTAATGAAAGCAGGGTATCATACACTTCCAAAACTTCTAAACCGCACCTTAGCATAGAGGAGAAGGGCTTCTTCAACGAGAACACATTCCTCGAAGCCTCCGGAAGTGATACCGCCGAAGCGAACGATCTTTACAAAAATGCTCCGCAGCTCAAGCTCGAAGCAGAAACCGGCGAAGTGAAAGAGGAGTCAAAAGACGACTTTAAAAAGACAACCTCTTCGGACTACGAGATAATCGGTCAGGTCTTCGATACGTACTGGCTGATCTCGCGCGGAGACGAAGTCTTCTTCATCGACCAGCACGCTGCCCATGAGAAGATCCTCTACGAGAGATTCATGGGGATGGCAGTCGAAGAACTCTGTACACCTCAGAGCCTCATGCCCGGTGTCTGCGTTTCACTGAATGTTAAAGAGGTCGAGTGCCTCGAAGCCAATATGGACACCTTTAAAGAGCTCGGCTTCGAGATCGAGAACTACGGCGGAAGAGAATACCTCCTGACGGCCGTTCCGATGCAGGATCACGGAGTCGACCCGAAAGACCTGTTCCTCGAGTTCCTAAGCGACATGCTCGACAAGACCTTTGAGAAGGAGAAGACACTTTCCCTCAGGGAAAAGCTCGCGACACGTGCCTGCAAGGCAGCCATCAAGGGTAATTCCAAGATCTCGCTTGCAGAAGCGAAAGAGCTCATCGAAGAGCTCTTAAGTGCCAAGGATCCTTTCAACTGTCCTCACGGAAGACCCGTCTTTATCAGCATTACAAAGGAAGAGATGGAGAAAATGTTCAAAAGGATAGTATGAAGAACGCATGTTCGAAACATGGAAATCCGCATAAGATCAAGAGATTTGGATAAAAGCATGGAGAATCAAAAGACAAAACTGATGATCATAGCCGGTCCGACCGCAGTCGGAAAAACCTCGGCATCCATCAAGATAGCTCAAAAGCTCGGCGGCGAGATAATCTCAGCAGACTCGATGCAGGTGTACAGAGGCATGGACATCGGCACGGCCAAGATCACACCCGAAGAGATGGGTGGTATCAGACATCACCTCATAGACATCTGCGAGCCGGAAGAGGACTTCAATGTAGTCAGGTTCAAGGACCTGGCACGTGAGGCCGTAACGGATATATCGTCGCGCGGCAAGCTTCCGATCGTTGTCGGTGGTACGGGCTTCTACATACAGGCTCTGCTTTACGATATCGACTTCACAGAGTACGATGACGAAACGTCCGAATGTGTCAGATCAAAGATCCTTGAGCGTTTCGTAGGAGACGCTTCAGAGATGCACAGGTATCTTGCTTCGTTCGATCCCGAATCCGCCGCGATCATTCACATGAACAACAAAAAGAAGGTGCTTCACGCCATCGAGTACTACGAGATCACAGGTAGGAAGATCTCCGATCATAACAGCGAGGAAAGAGCCAAGGAATCTCCTTATGATTTCAAATACTTTGTCATCACCGATGACAGAGAAGATATCTACAAAAGGATCGATAAGAGAGTCGATGCCATGATGAGTGCGGGACTTGTAGACGAAGTCAAAGCACTTCGCGCACGCGGACTGACTCAGAAGAATATCTCCATGCTCGGTCTTTCCTACAAGGAGATAGACGACTTCCTGAACGGACTGATCCCCCTCGAAGAGGCCGTGAGGCTCATCAAAAGGGACACCCGTCATTTTGCGAGAAAGCAGCTCACATGGTGGAAGCGTGAGAAAGAGATCACATATGTCGACAGAAGAGATTTTAAAGACGAAGAAGCAATGACCGCTTTTATGTGTTCCGTTTTTTAAACTAATATAGTATAATATTTCAGGTTAATTACAAAGGACAGGCCAGGAGGATCTATGTCAAAGACTTACGGTATCGACCTTGGAACAAGAGTTCTCAAGATATACAAGAAAAACGAGGGCGTTATCTACGACGCCAAGAACATCATTGCGGTCGCCGACGGCAACAGGATAATCGCGGTAGGAGACGAAGCATTTGAGATGTTCGGCAAAGCGCCTTCCAATATCGAGGTTACTTACCCCGTCAAATACGGTGTTATCGCTGACATCAAGCATATGCAGGCCATGCTCAACATCGTTTTCGAGGAGCTCTCGGCATCGCACGGCAAGATGAGCGGAAGCGACTTTATAGTAACAGCCCCTACCGATATCACCGAGGTTGAGAAGAAAGCCTTTATAGACCTTGTAGCAAGCACAAACATCAAGCCCCGCAAGGTAAAGATCGTTGAGCGTCCCATCGCAGACGCACTGGGCGTTGGACTTAACGTTACGGACGCAAGCGGTGTCATGGTAGTAGATATAGGTGCCGACACTACAGAGATCTCGGTCCTTTCACTCGGAGGTATCGTTCTGAGCCGTCTGATCCCCATCGGCGGCAACAAGTTCGACGACGACATCATTTCCGCGGTTAAGAAGAACTACAACCTCATCATCGGTAACAAGACAGCCGAAGTCATCAAGATCAACCTCGCTACGGCAGTTCTTCCCGAGGACGACATGATCAAAGCGATCAAGGTCTACGGACGTGACGTTGTGAGCGGACTCCCCGTTGAGAAGGAGATCGACAGCGCATTTGTTTATACCGCAATCCGTGAGCACCTTCAGAACATCGTGGACAGCGTGAGGATGATCCTCGAGCATACTCCTCCGGAGATCGCTTCCGACATCATCGACAGCGGTATCTATGTAACGGGCGGTTCGGCAAGTATACACGACCTTTCGAAGCTCCTCAGCACCGAAACGGAGCTCTCGGTCAATATCTGCAAGGACCCGGCCAATTCAGTCGCACTCGGTATCGGCAGGATCATAGAGAGTCCCGAGCTTGACAGTCTCTCTTACGTATTAAAACAGATGAATTATAAGGATTGATCATGAAGCCTAAGATCAAGAATAAAGTCAGAAAGAAGATCGTGATAAACCCCAAAATCGTATTTTGGGGTCTTACCGTCTTTTGTGTGATTCTTATCTTTGTTTCCTACAAATTCTCGGACACGTTTTCATCGGTCAAGAACGTTATCGGCTCTGTTGTTGCCCCGATGCAGAAGGGCATCAACGATCTCGGGGATTACCTCGAGGAAAAGGTCGATCACTTCTCCGACATGGACGAGCTGATAGAAGAGAACAAAGCACTGAAAGCACAGATCGACGATCTCAAGAACACCAACCAGATCCTCAATCAGGAAAAATACGAGCTTTCGTACTACAGAGAGCTCTACGAGCTTGACGGTCTCTACGACCAGTACAAGAAAGTAGCCGCCAAGGTCATCAGTAAGGACCCCAACAGCTACAGCGGCGAGTTCATCATCGACAAGGGCGAGAGCGACGGTATCCTCAAGGACATGAACGTGCTCGCGGGCAACGGACTTGTCGGTATCGTTACCCAGACAGGAAGCAACTGGGCACGTGTCCGTTCGATCATCGACGATTCGAGCAAAGTCAGCGGAATGTTCCTCAAGACCTCCGACACATGCATCGTTACCGGTGATCTTGAGCTCATCGACAAGGGTTACATAAACGTTTCACAGATCAGCCTGAACGCGCAGATCTACGATAACTACGAGGTTGTTACCTCTTACATCAGCGACAAGTACCTTCCCGGTATCCTTATCGGATACGTGAGTGACATCGGAGTAGACCCGACTAAGCTTTCACAGCAGTGCAGGCTTACACCCGTTGTAGATTTTGAACATATAGACGCCGTCCTCATCATAATACAGCTCAGAGAGCAATATGACGGTATCAGTGAGGTTTTCAAGAGTGATAATTAGAGCCCTTTTTCTAATATTCGGATCTTTTATCCTGTACGTGCTGCAGACAGGGCTTTTCTCGTCGTTCTCACTTGCCGGAGTTGTTCCCGATCTGCTTATGATACTCGTTGTGTCCGTCGGCTTCATGCGCGGCAGGACAAAAGCGATGATCGCGGGACTGCTGTGCGGATTCTATATCGACTGCTGTTACAGCTCGGTCATGGGGATATTCCCGCTTCTCTACATAATCGTGGGCAACCTGGCGGGCTTCTCCCATAAGATCTACGATGACGACGACCACATGACACCTCTTTTGCTTACCGCTGCCGGTGAGTTCTTCTACAACATCATGTATTTCGTCGTGTTTTATCTGTTGCAGGGCAAGACCAACCTTTCGTTTTACATATACAGGATAATGATCCCGAGGGTCGTTTACACAGTGCTCGTCAGCATTATCCTATACAGGATACTCAAATACACCAACCTTTTTCTTCTCAGATTCGACAAAGAAGAGGTTTGAACCGATCGGAGTTTAAGAGATGCTTGATATCATTCTTGAAAAACTGAAGAAGATATTCAGCTCAAGGCTGATCTACCTGACGCTTCTGGCCACGGTTCTTTTTATCATACTCATCGTCAGGGTCTACGACATGCAGGTTCTTGAGACCTCCGCTCAGGGCGAGGGCACCGGTACAGTCGTCACCAACAGCTCCTACAAGACAAACCAGTACAGATTCACAGACAGCACACGAGGCAGGATCTTTGACCGTAACGGCAACATCCTCGCCGACAACACGGAGAGCTACAATATCGTCATGGGCAACAGCGCTCTTTTGACGACCAATCAGGAAAAGAACGAGATGATCTCGCAGCTCATCAAGATCATCGAGAAGAACAACAAGACACTCGAGCTTGATTTCGCCATCGAGATCGAGGACGGACACTTCGTGTTCAACCTTAAGGACATGGCGCTTCTCAGATTTAAGAAGAACGCTTATGGACTCAAGAGTGTCTCTGACCTCAGCCCCGAACAGATCGCATCATCGGCAGGTGATGTCTACAATTTCCTCAAGAACGGCGACAAAGCGAGCCGTATGTTCGGTATAAGCGACGAGTATTCAACCGAAGAGACCCTTAAGATCATGGCGGTACGATACGCGCTTTTCACACTCAATCCGCAGTACGCCCAGTTCACGATCTGTACGAACGTTGACAAAAAGACGATCGCCGCAATAGAAGAGAACTCGGCTTCCCTGCTCGGAGTCGAGATCAAGCAGGTTTCCACCAGAAAGTACTACGATACTCTTTATTTCTCGCATATCGTCGGTTACACCGGCAGCATGAGCGAGGAAGAAACCGAAGACCTCAACGACTCCGAAGAGTTTGACGAGCCCGTTTACAACACCTCCGACCAGATCGGTAAAACAGGTATCGAGAAGGAGCTTGATAAGGTTCTCCGCGGACAGAAGGGTAAGGTCAATCTTTCTCTTACGGGAAGCGGCAAGGTCATCTCGACCGAGACCATAACCAACCCCGTTGCGGGTTCGGATATCTATCTTACCCTCGACAGAGAGCTTCAGATAGCGCTTTATCATATCCTCGAGAACAACATAGCCGCCATCCTCCGTTCGAAGATCGTCAACTCCTTCAGCTACGGCGGCAAGGGTAAATCCGCTTCGCAGATCACGATTCCGATCTACGAGGTTTATAACGCTTTCTTCGATAATTCCGTCATCGACTTCAAGCATTTCTCGGAGCCGGATGCCACGGCACTCGAGAAGAAGGTTTACGGACTCTACCTCAACAAGAAGTCCTCGGTATTTAACCTCATCCGTAAGATCCTTGACTACGACAACCCGATCAGGAACAACGAGCTCGGCGAAGAATCGCTTGAGTACGTAAGCTTCATCTACTCCCTGCTCAAGAACGAGGGTGTCATCAGAAAAGATCTTATAAACGAAAAGGATACCGAGTACGTTCGCTATATCGATAATAAGATCTCGCTGTGCGAATTCATCAAATACGCCATCGACAACCAGTGGGTAGACCTTTCGTCAATAAACGTCGGAGACGATTACAACACTAATAAAGAAACATATGAGAAGATCCTCAACAAGATCTTCATAAGCCTCAACCACAACGAGGATTTCGACAAGATCCTCTACAGGATGCTTGTTTTCAACCTGACACTCACGGGCAAGGACGTTTGTCTCTTACTGTACGATCAGGGTATCATCGAGTACAACGCCAACGACTACAGCAAGCTCTCGAACGGCAATATCTCTGCATATAACTTCGTGCTCAACAAGCTCGAAACACTCGAGATCACTCCCGGTATGCTCGCTCTTGAGCCCTGTTCCGGTTCCATCGTTATCACTGACGTTAAGACCGGTGACGTAATAGCGATAGTTACATACCCCAGCTACGACAGCAACAGACTTGCCAACAAGATCGACTGGGATTACTACCAGAAGCTGATCAACAACAAAGCTACGCCGCTTCTCGACAGACCGGCCATGCAGGTTACGGCGACAGGTTCGACCTTCAAGCCTCTGATGGCTCTTGCGGGACTAGGTGAGGGCATCATCACCACACAGACCAAGATCAACGATAAAGGTATATTCGAGCTCGTAGATCCGTCACCCAAATGCTGGAAATACCCCGGTAACCACGGTTCTCTGACGCTTACGCAGGCCATTCAGCACTCCTGCAACTACTTCTTCTACGAAGTGGGTTACGAGATGTCCCTCGATCAGTCGGGTCTGTACAGTGATTCGCTCGGTATCTCGAAGATCCAGAAGTACGCTTCGCTGTTCGGACTTGCGGACAAATCGGGTATCGAAGTGCCCGAATCGCTGCCTGCGATCTCGAGTACGGACGCCGTAAGAACATCGATCGGATATTATCATTCGTTCGCGCCCATACAGATCTCAAGATACGTTACCGCGGTTGCCAACAAAGGCACTGTTTTCAACCTTTCTCTTGTAGACAGGATAGAAGACAAGGAAAAAAATACGATTGAAGATAATCATGCGGAAGTGTATAATCAGATTGATATTTACTCGGATTCGGAGTGGAATGCTGTTCAGAAAGGCATGTACAACGTAGTAAACACATCTGCCAACAGCCTTAATAATCTTTACGGAGATCTCGGGTTCGAAGTTGCGGGCAAGACCGGTACGGCTCAGGTCAGTCTGACTCACCCGAGCCACGCTCTGTTCATATCGTTTGCTCCCTATGACGATCCGCAGATAAGCGTAACGGTTGTTATCCCCAACGGCTACGCATCGGCCAACGCGGCCAAGCTCGCACGAGAGGTATACGGACTTTACTTCAACGACGAGAACAAGGAAGCTCTCCTTAGCGGTGATCTTACTACGACAAGCGTTACGAACATCGTCGTATCCGACTGACGAAAGGATTGATTTGATGGAGAATACTGTCACCATAAAAGCAAGTACCAACGGTATCACCGTTGTTCTTGACGGCAGTAAGTCATTTGACGAGATCAAAAAGGCTACGGCCGCCAAGTTTAAAGCTTCGGCTTCGTTCCTCGGCAACGCCAAGATGGCGATCACCTTCGACGGACTCGAGATGACCGAGGAGCAAAAGAGCGAGCTTTTGAAGACTATCTCGGATAATTGCGAGCTAGACGTCACCGCTTTCTACAACACGAAAGAGGAGATGAACAAAGCCGAGACCATACGTTACACGCAGGAGATCATGAAGGATCCCTACATCGCCAGGTTCTATAAGGGCAACCTTCGTTCCGGACAGTCCCTCGACACCGAGAACAGCATCATAATCCTCGGAGACATCAACCCGGGAGCATCGGTGATCTCGAACGGTAACATAATCGTTCTCGGAGCAATTAAAGGAACAGCTTTCGCCGGAGCGATGGGCAACAAGAACGCCTTCATCTTTGCTCTCGATATGAGCCCGATGCAGGTCAGGATCGCGGACACTATAGCACGTGCACCCGACAAGCCCGACAAATCACAGGCTGCGAACCAGCCCAGGATCGCGTTCCTCGAGAACGATACGATCTACATCGAGCCTGCGGGCAAGAACATTATCAATGATCTGGTCTTATCGGAATCAGATAAATAATTTACTCAGGAACATGGAAACTCGTGTGGCCTTGTCACACTAACAGAGGAGGAAATAAAAATGGGAGAAGTAATCGTTGTTACATCCGGTAAAGGCGGAGTCGGCAAAACAACCACAACTGCCAACGTCGGAACGGGACTTGCCAAGCTCGACAAGAAAGTCGTGCTCATCGACACCGATATAGGTCTGCGTAACCTGGACGTTGTTATGGGTCTTGAGAACAGGATCGTGTACAACCTTGTCGACGTTATCGAAGGAAACTGCCGCATCAAGCAGGCTCTTATCAAGGACAAGAGATACAACAACCTCTACCTTCTTCCTTCGGCACAGACAAGAGACAAGACAGCCGTTACACCCGACGAGATGAAGCAGCTCTGCGAGCAGCTCAAGGATGATTTCGACTTCGTTATTATGGATTGTCCCGCCGGTATCGAGCAGGGCTTCCGTAACGCGATCGCCGGTGCCGACAGAGCACTTGTTGTTACGACACCCGAGGTTTCGGCCGTTCGTGACGCTGACCGTATCGTGGGACTTCTCGAAGCCAACGAGATGAAGAAGACACAGCTCATCGTCAACAGACTCCGTGTCGACATGGTCGCACGCGGTGATATGATGTCGAGCCAGGACGTTGTCGATATCCTTGCCATCGATCTTATCGGAATCGTTCCCGATGATGAGAACATAGTTATCTCGACCAACAACGGTGAACCGCTTGTCGGCGGTGATTCGCTTGCGGGTCAGGCTTACATGAACATCTGCAAGAGGATCGCGGGAGAGGAAGTACCTTTCCTTGATCTCAATGCCAAGAAAGGCTTCTTCGGCAGATTGTTCGGCAAGAAAAAGTGATCTTAGAGTCTACGCACAGAGAGGGGTTTTATTATGTCATTTTTAGATATATTCAAAAAGAAAACAGTCTCTTCAAGTAATATCGCCAAGGGCAGATTACAGCTTGCCCTTGCATCGGACAGAGCAGGATGCTCGCCCGAGATCATGGAGAAGATCAAGAACGATATCATAAACGTTATCTCCAAATACATCGAGATCGACGTTGCGGGACTTGATATCAAGATTCAGCAAACAGAGGGAGAGAACGGCGAAGGTCTTGTTCCCGTACTTTTCGCCAATATCCCCGTTAAGGAGATCAGAAGAGGTTGAAACAGCTCAAGCTTTTTACCGCTATCCGTGAATACGACTACAAAAGCTTTTCACTGATGCTGTTATTTACGGTATACCTCATCGGAGGCATCAGCATCTACATGATGTATATCCTCGACGACGGAGACGAAGCATTCCTCAACAAGCAGATCTTCGGCTACGTTGCGGGGCTGGCGATAATCATATTCTTTACTTTTTTCGATTATCACCTGCTCGCGAAGTTTTTTATAGTCGCATATGTGATCGGTATCGGCCTTCTGCTCATCTGTCGTTTCAGTAACAGCGGTTTTATCTACGGATGGGCACACTACGATGCAAGAAGATGGATCAAGATCGGTGGAAATCATACAGCCGATTCGGGCTTTGAGTTCCAACCATCCGACGTTGTCAAAGTCGCACTGATCATCTTTTTCGCGAAGTATTTCGATCTGTGCAGGAAGAAGATCACAAAACTGTGGGTACTCGGACTTTCACTTCTGTTCATAATGATACCCACGTTCCTCATCCTTACGCAGACAGACCTTTCGACAAGTATCGTTCTTGTACTGCTTTACGCGTCGATGGTATTTATTTCGGGTGTTCCGTACAAGTACCTGATCCCTATTGCGGGTACGGCGCTACCTATCATGGGCGGACTGTACTGGTACGTACAACAACCGTTCCAGGTTCTCCTAAAGGAGTACCAACAGAACAGACTATTGGCTTCAAAGTACCCGGAGCTTTATCCGGAGCTTGCCTACCAACAGACAAACGCCGCTGCCGCGATCAGGTCGGGAGGCCTCTACGGCAAGGTCTTCGCGGAAGATACCACACTTACGGGCACGCGATATGTCCCGGTTAAGGAGAGTGACTTTATCTTCACTGCGATAGCCGAAGAATTCGGCTTTTTCGGATCGGTAGTCGTGATCATACTTTTCTTCCTGCTCGTCATCCTGGCCTTTAGGATCGCAAAACGTGCCAAGGATTACCTCGGAAAGATGATCGCTATCGGTATCGGTTCGCTTTTTGCTTTTCAGGTATTTATTAACATCGGAGTCGTAACGTCGATCCTTCCGAACACCGGAATCCCGTTGCCTCTGATGAGTTCGGGACTGTCGTCCTTACTAGTGTATTTGGGTATGATCGGGATATTACTGAATATCAGTCTGCAACCGGCTCAAAAGGTCGAGAAGGTTACCGATGAATTTGAGGGTTTGAACGACTGATACGTTCCTTTGCGGGGGAAACTGTATGAATATTGGTTTTATAGCGCACGATACTAAGAAGATGCTGATGCAGAACCTATGCATCGCATATTGCGACATATTACGTGAGCACACGCTTTATGCGACACAGACCACAGGAAGGCTCATAAGCGAGGCTTCCGGGCTCTCTGTTCACAAGTGTCTCGCAGGTCCTTTGGGCGGAGAGCAGCAGCTCTGTTCGCTCATCGAGCACAACGAGATAGATATCGTATTTTATCTGCGCGATCCGCAGGAGCATACCAAGCTTTTGCCCGACCAGCTGAGTGTTATCACTCTTTGCGATATGCATAACATTCCGATCGCAACAAACCTTGCTACCGCCGAGCTTCTTATAAAGGCTCTTGAGAGAGGAGATCTTGATTGGCGAGAGTTATATCATTGATACTTGCTGCGGCAGTTCTTCTTACAGGCTGCTCCCTTGGGGGAAGTAATTATGCTTCCTCTTTTTTTGCTGTCGATTATCGCGAAGCAAGAGACGGTAAGGGAACGGTTGAAGGTGAAGATACTCCGGTATCCGTGGCGGACGAGACTGATGATATAAGCTTTATGTATGAAGACATATGTTATTCGACCGAGGACAGCCCCGTAAACGCACTCGACAACGGTTCCAAGTATAAGAGCGCACTAGCTTTCAATATAGACAAGACAGAGATCCTTTACTCGAAAGACATGCATGAGACCGTTTATCCCGCAAGTACCACGAAGCTCATGACAGCCCTTATCGCGATCAAGCATTCGGAGATGGATGATATCGTCCACATCGCCGAAGACAACTGCGGTATCAAGATCTCGGGAGCCCAGCTCTGCGGCTTCTCGGCAGGTGATACCGTCACGATGCGCGACCTTCTGTATTGTCTGCTTGTATATTCCGGTAACGATGCGGCACTCGCCATAGCCACCCACATAGGCGAAACGGAGAGAGGCTTTGTCCGTATGATGAACAAGGAAGCCAAGGAACTCGGCTGCATCAACACTTCGTTCGTTAATCCCCACGGTCTTCACGACCCGAACCACTACACAACTGCCTACGACATGTACCTCATCTTTAACGAGTGCCTGCGCTATGACGCACTTAAGGAGATATTCAAGTCGACGGGCTACACCGTGACCATTCGTACTACTGAAGGCACCGAGAAAAAGCTTTACATGGAACCCACGAATCTTTACTTCGTCGGCACCTACGAAGCACCCTACGGGATCACAGTCTACGGAGGCAAGACGGGAGACACTTATTCAGCCGGCAAATGCCTGATGCTTTATGTCGAAGATTACAAGCAACAAGGCTATATTGCCGAGATCTTCGGCACTTCCACAAAGGAAGAATTATACACCTCGATGAACAGAATATTTAACTATATTTTATCTCCCACGACTTGAATAAAAGCCCTCAAAATAGTATAATTTTATTATCAAAAACCGAAAGGGGCGATCATTATGATACAGATAATTGCCGGTGGCAAAGGTAAGGGGAAAACCAAGATTCTTCTCGACAAAGTGAACACGGAGGTTGCACAGTCAAAGGGAAGCATAGTTTACCTGGACAAGAACACCAAACACATGTATGATCTCCATAAAAAAGTCAGACTCATCAACGTTAAGGACTACTGCGTTGAGACACACGAAGAATTTCTCGGATTTATCTGCGGAATCATCTCGCAGGATCATGACCTTCAAAAAGTATTTCTTGACTGCTTTTTAAACATTTCATGTATTGAGGATACCGATATTTCATACGTACCTATCATTGAGAAGCTTGACGTGATCTCGAGCAAGTTTGATGTTGATTTCATCATCAGTATGTCAGTTGATGCAGCAGATATGCCCGAATCCATCAAGGAAAAGGTGATCGTCGCCTTATAAGTCATGTACAGAGAAGATAACGTTGTAAGTTTAAGAGGTCGTCAGGGCACCCCCGGTGGGCGCCCTGATGTAACCCCGGAACATCCGGTCCGTAAAAAGAAGAGAAAACAGAAGCGCAGCCCTTTTTCAGTGGGTGCGTTTATTTTGTTTGGAATATTTGTTTACCTCGTTGTCAACTTTATCATCATGATCAACCGCAACAAGGTCTCATATTATGAGGTCAAAGCCGCTCAGCTCAGTTACGACACGACCTTCAGCGGCATCGCGATACGAGACGAGAAGCTTATCTACGCCGACTACTCGGGTTACGTGAGCTACTTCGTCCGCAACAAAAAGAAGTCTGCCAAGAACAGCATCATCTACTGCGTTGATTCAGGCAGCAACACCTACAACGCCCTCAAGAAGGATTTCGGCAACGACAAGCTCGACAAGACACAGATCAAGGAGATCAAATCCTCGATCGGCCGATATCTCGAAGGCGATTCGACAACCATCATCGGTAATATCGGTGAGTTCAAGGAACAGCTCGGTTCCATGATCTACGATTTCGTCAGCAACAACATGATAGAGAACCTCAAGGACTACGTTGCGGACGGCATGACAGGAAGCTCCTTCCACGTGTTCAGATCACCCTTCTCGGGAGTTGTTTCCTTTAAGTGCGACACGCTCACAGGTATCACTGCTGACATGGTCACAGCCGACATGTTCGACAAAGCACCCGACGTGAGAAACCTCAGAAGCACCGGCCTTATCTCTGCTGCAGACGCCGTTTACCGTATCTGCGAGGACGAGAGCTGGTCCATAGTCTGCAAGGTCACCGAGGATTTCTACGTCGACAACGTTGCCAAGAGAGAAGCCAAGGTCCTCATCGGCAACAAAACGACCCCCGTCAGTGTAACGATGTCTCCCTACTCGATCGGAGACGACTACTTCGTTGAGATCACCCTCAACAACTACATGTCGGAATTTATCGACGACAGACTGCTTTCGGTCAGATTCATCAACGACCGCGACAAGGGACTTAAGATCCCCGTTTCAAGTGTTGTGCAGAAGGATTATTACCTCGTTCCCCTCAATATGTTCGTTGAAGACAGGGTACACAACGTAATGCTACTCAAGAAAGAAACGGCCGACCCGAACACCGGTGAGATCTACCTCACGAACGTTTATCCCACCAAGTATTATTCGGACGGCTATTACGCATATATTGACCCCCAGTACGTTTCCGACGGTGACGTCATCAACAATCCGGACACCGGTAACCGTATCAGGGTCTCAACCATGAACAGTCTCGACGGCGTTTATAACGTCAACAAAGGCTACTACCAATTCGTCCGCATAGACAGACTGGAGACGGGATCCGACTACATAATCATCAGTCCCTCCACTCCGGACGGGATCAGAGAGTACGACCACATAGCACTCGATGCCTCCAAGGGCGTTGAATCGATGCTTATCAAATAACAGTTTTCAGAAAGAACGGAAGTGAATCTATGTCAGTACAGGAAACGATCGCACAAAACCTTGACGATATCAGAGCTCGCATAGCCTCAGCCGCAGAGCACGCAGGAAGGAAGAGCGAGGATATAACGCTTATAGCCGTCAGCAAGCTTAATCCTGCCGAGTCGGTGGAAGCAGCAATTTCCCACGATCAGCTCGAATTCGGCGAGAACTGGGTCAAAGAGCTCCTTGAGAAGGAAGTTTCGGTAGAAGAGTACCTTAAGGAGAACTCTCCCGAGACCGCAGGCAAGGTCAAATGGCACTTTATCGGCCACCTGCAGACCAACAAAGTCAAGCAGCTTATCGGCAAGACGGTTCTCATCCACTCCGTCGACTCCTTTAAGCTCGCTTCGGTCATCGACACAGAGTCCAAAAAGAAGGGTGTTGTGACCGACATACTCCTCGAGATCAACATCGGAGACGAAGAGTCCAAGTACGGTATCAAACCGGACGAAGCGGTTTGTTTTGCGGACTCCTTAAGGGACTTTTCAAACATCAGAATACGCGGTCTCATGACGGTTGCGCCCATATGCGACGACCCCGAATCGAACCGCCCGTATTTTAAGAAAATGAGGGAATTATTTGTTGACATAAAGTCGAAAAATAACGATAATATCAGCATGGACGTTTTATCGATGGGCATGACGCTTGATTTTGAAGCCGCCATCGAGGAAGGCGCAACACACGTTAGGGTAGGAACAGGTATATTTGGTGCCAGAGATTATGGCAACAGATCTTGAATCGAGGTAAGTGATGGGTTTTTTCGGAGATTTGATCCAGCATGTAAGAAGACCGCTCAGCGATGAAGCTTTTGCGGAATACGAAGAGGAGCTTGAGTACGAGCAGCAGCAACAGGCCGGTAACGGCACCCGCTCGAAGTCATACGATGGCGGCTATTCGTCGTCCCGTCAGCGTTCGTCATCGCAGCAGGATTTTCATGATGATTACGCTCAGCCCAAGAAGGCACACGTTTCGTCAGAGTACGGAACATCTACATATATCGAAGGACGCGAGGATTCCAAGAGACTCCGTATCGAGAGACCTGACGGAAGCAAGGTCGTTCCTCTTAAGACCACCAATCACGGTCTTAAGGTCTGCGTCATGAAGTGTAAGACTTTTGATGACTCACAGGACATCTGTGACGTTATCCTTTCGAATTGCTGTGCTATCGTTACGCTCAGCGATATCGATCTTGCTCTTGCACAGAGGATCATGGATTTCGTTTCGGGTTCGGTTTACTCCCTTAACGGCAAGCTTTACCAGATCTATGATTGTATCTTCTTCATCGCTCCCGGTAACGTTGACGTATCCGGTGATTACGATGACATCCTCGAGCAGACCGGATACAACGTTTCCCTTTTAAAATAATAATCAGCATTCGCAAAGGAGATAATCATGCTTACTCCTGTTGAGATACAGAGCAAGGTATTCAAATCGGGCGGACTCGGCTACGATAAAAAGGACGTTGAGAACTTCAGAGCCGACGTTCTCCGCTCATACGAGGACACATACCGCGAGAACATGGAGCTCAAGGACAAGGTTTCAGTCCTGAACGAGGGCATCCAGTACTATAAGACCATCGAGAAAACGCTTCAGAAGGCTCTTATGCTCGCCGAGAAGACTGCAGAGGAGACCAGATCCAACGCAGCCAAGGAAGCCAAGAGGATCGAACAGGAAGCGCGTACAAAGGCCAGCATTATCGTTGCCGATGCACGTAACGAGCTTTCATCGCTTCATCGTCAGACACAGGAGCTCATCCGTCAGTACGAGAAGTACAGAGCCGAGTTCAAGCATCTTGCAAGCGCTCAGGTCGAGCTCATCAACTCTAAGGCCTACGACCTCGACATCAAGCACTTCGACATCAAGGAAGAAGAGCCCGTTGCTTCCGTAGAACCCGCTTCGGAAGATGTCCCTCAGGACACACCGGTTGTTGAGGAACCCGAAGTAAAGAAGCCCGCTCCCGAAGCACCGATCCGCAAACCGGTCGCTAAACACGAGCCCGCTAAGCCCGCACCCATCCAAAAGAAACACCAGCTCACTCCTCAGGAAGCCGCCGAGCTTTCACGAAGCGAGGACGGAGTGGAAGAGGACTTCGATGCCGGCGATTTCGACGGTGACGGTACAGATTTTGACTTTATGGATTTTCAAGACAATGAATGATTATGAGATCCGCTTTCACGAGCGGATCTTTTAACAGATACGGACAGGTTCTCATGAAAAACAGGATTAAACAGTATATACCCACATTGATCTTTATGATTGCACTGATCGTTCTCGATCAGGTTACCAAGCTGATCGCACGCTCCGCACTCGCCGATTCGTCGGTAGCAGTGATAGAAGGAGTGTTCGAATTCAAGCTCGTTTACAACACGGGTGTTGCCTGGGGCATGTTCGGACAGTCACCCGTCGTTATCACACTCATTGCACTTATCATAATGGCAGTAGTTGCTTTTGTGTATTTTAAGATCCCTGTTGAGAACAAACGACTCAGGTTTCTCAGAATACTTCTTATCCTGATATTCTCCGGAGCTGCAGGCAACATCATCGACAGGCTCTGTGTCGATGCGGTAACGGATTTCCTTTATTTCAAACTGATCAACTTCCCCGTGTTCAACGTAGCCGATATCTACGTGACCGTATCAGGTATCCTCGTAGCGATACTCCTTATCTTTTACTACAAGGAAGAAGATCTTGATTTTCTCAAGTTTAAGCGCAAAAAGAACAACGAAAGTGTTGAACAGGACACAACCGACAAAGAATAATCAGAGGAGAGTATGGCGGAAAGACTCACATTTACCGTTACGGACGAAAGCGAAGGCTTGAGGATAGATTCTTATCTTGCAAGTCTTTGTCCCGACCTCTCGAGAAGCTACATCAAGAAGCTCATCGATGACGGTCTTGTGCTTCTGAACAACGCTCCGGTAAAGGCAAGTCTTAAAGTGAGCGAAGGCGACATAGCTACGATCGATGTTCCCGAGCTTAAGATCCCCGACATCCTACCCGAGAAGATGGACCTCGCTGTCCGCTACGAGGACGATGACATCCTGATCGTCTACAAGCCCCAGAATATGGTCGTACATCCCGCACCCGGCAATTACACCGGCACACTCGTCAACGGGCTTTTAACCCATCTTGACGGCCGTCTTTCGGGTATTAACGGAGTACTGCGGCCCGGTATAGTTCACCGTATCGATAAAGACACCTCGGGACTCCTCGTTGTCTGCAAGAACGACGTGGCTCACAGGATAGTAGCCGAGCAGCTTAAGGAACATTCGATCACACGACGTTATCTGGCTGTCGTTATAGGTAACACCGACGACGAGGGCGTGATCGACAAGCCTATCGGACGCAACAAGACAGACAGAAAGAAGATGGCCGTTGACCCCACCGGTAAAAACGCCGTTACGCACTATAAAACCCTCGAAAGGTTCAAGGGGTATTCACTTATCGAGTGCAGGCTCGAAACGGGCAGAACGCACCAGATACGCGTGCATATGGCCTCGATCGGACATCCTGTCCTCGGAGACGAAGTCTACGGAGGTCTTCGAAAGGGTTTCGCTACACACGGTCAGACACTCCACGCATGGATACTCGGACTTAACAGACCTTCGGACGGAGAGTACATAGAGATCAAAGAAGAACCACCCGAGTACTTCCAAAAGATACTTACATCCTTGAGAACTCTGTAATATAGCAGTAAGTTTTAAAACACAGGTTACCGCAACGATCCGGAAAGAACAATATGTTGACAGACGCTTTAAAAGACATTCTTAGCAGTGATAAAAAGAGGATCCTTCTTTACGGTCTCCCCGGACTCGGGAAGACATATTCCGTCATGTCATTATCCGAACAGAATCCCGGAGGCTTTGCTGTTGTCAACTTTAGAAGCGACGATACAACTGACCTCATAAGCGTTATAAGATCCGGCTACGATATCACTGAAGCACTCGTTGATACATACAGGATCCCCGCAGAGCTTATAGGCACGGTCAGATTTGTCCTCGACGAATTTACCGAATGCGACGGATTCCCGGAGATAGAAGATCTTATGACGGCTCCTAGAGATGCTCTCAAGTATCCCGAGCTCGGCATTATATACGTCACAAGCGATATTTCATGGGCTGAACGTTATAAGACCCGTTTTGACGCAACTCTGAAGGCTCAGAAGATCGCATTTGACGAGTACCTCAGGATCTCGGACAACACATGGTACGCGCAGGTCATTGAAGCGCATATGACAGGCAAGAAATCGATGCCTGCATTGATCCACAATGAGCTTATAAACCTTTATTACGAGTATATCTCCACAGGCGGTTACCCCAGAGCCGTTTATGAGTCGGTTAAGGAGCTGCCGCTTATTTATCCCGAGGACCTCGCTGCAGAAAGATACTTTGAAATGCTCGGAAGGATAGCTTCCGCCGGGGAAACTCCTGCAGGGACAGCCAACAAGCTTCAGATAATCAATACGATCCCGGAATGTGCCAAAAACTCTAAGTTCGTGATAGCGAGGACCGGCAGGAGACATATCAGTAAGGATCGTCTCGAATGCGACATTGACGATCTCGTAAATGCCGGATTGCTTATCAGGATCCCGCGTCTCGGAAGCGATTCGTACAGCCTCGCCCTAACCGATGATGCCGTTTATTGGTATCTCCTCAGGAAGAACAGCGCAAGACTTGAGCTCAGTGAAGAGAAGATCAAAGAACTCGTTTTAGAGAACCACATCAGGAACATATTTGCAGCACAGGGACTCAAAGTAATGACCTGGGCCGGGAAATACCGCTTAAGGATAAATGTTCTGATTGAAAAAGACGGAAAGTATTGTCCCGTACGTACAACATGCAGCAAATCTGTGAGGAGATCGGGCACCGACGAGTTCTTAAACGAATTCGGAAACAAAACTTTTGCTCAAATTCATTTCACTGAAAACACATACAATGAATCAAATGGCACTGTTTTCATGCCTTTGTACGGGTGTGAGTATATAAATACAATTATTCCACAGCAGTAGAACCTTGAAAAAAGGCAATTTCTAGGGCTTGACAAATCCTTTCTATTAATATAGAATAGAACCTGTTCACCAGATGCTACAAAAGTAGAATGAGTGTTCCGGAGGGGATTTTGTCCATGGGAGAGATTCGACTGCACGAGGGCGAGCTCAATGTAATGGAGCTTTTGTGGTCAAACAAGCTTTTGGCCGCCAAAGATATAGCCAAGATAATAAAAGAATATATCGGATGGGAAAAGAACACCACCTATACAGTCATCAAACGTCTCATTGACAAAGGTGCGATAGAAAGGCAGGATCCGGGATTCTTTTGTAAGGCATTGATTACCAAAGCACAGGTCAGACAGACCGAGAGTTCATCATTACTCGACAAATTATTTGACGGTTCGTTCGCGGGATTCGTAAGTGAGTTCCTGAAGAACAACAAACTCAAAGCTTCCGAGTTTTTGGAGCTTGAGAAGATCATTAATGAATATAAGCCTTGATGTAACATTTAAAAGCCTGATACTTCGTTGAGGTATTTGGAGAGGAATCGCAGTCGATTTTATCGACTGCAATGAGGAGAATAGGGTTTTGTTTTATGACGCAGGAAGCACGGATCATCCGTGCTTTTTGTGCGCCAGGCGAATGCCATCTGTTGTAAACATGTGTATCTTAGCTAACTTTATGTAATTCTTCGTATCTGAGAAGCATATCGTAGAGTGAAGGCGAAAAGTAATCAATCAGTTCGATCTTTTTCTCTGACATCTTTTCGGAAGTGATCTTAAGCTTATCGATCATATCGACCTTAACACCGAGCATTTTGCCTTCGATAGTGAGTTTTCTGTTTTTTTCATTGAACGAGACATCGCTTATAGTATTCATATCGACTGCGATAATATTGATCAAATTGTTGAAACCGGAGAAATCTCTGGGTTCAAAGCAGTAATAAAGGATATTTCTGTCGATCTTAACGACTTCGTTCGAAACGCGGTTAACGGCATAGTTCTGTGCCAAGGTGAGAGCGAAGCGGAAAACTCCCCATACCAAGAGACAGCACAAAAAAACAAATATGGATTCTTTGATCCATAATGAATTTTTAAAACGATATCCGTAACGATCGACATGATTATACACGGAATACCTGTTAACTGTATAAATGACTGATATAACAATGCCGGAGATCAAAGCGATCTTTTCGACAAGCCAAAGAATAAAAAGCGACTTTTTTTCTTTTCTGAGCAGAGATTTAAGTTTGTTGATCTTAGAATCGTCAATTCTGAATTCCATATCGTTGCCCCCAGTCTGAAATATGTAATGAATCAGTTTACTAAACAGCTAAATTCTAACATTAATCAGGTGAAATGTCGAGAAGATTTTCTCTTGACAGGGGAGAGTTTGTGATATACAATTATTCTATAAATCTAGGTTTAACGAAACTTTAGTGGTATTTTTAGGGATAATAGTGCTTTTTCCTTAAATCCCCCCGACCCTTGCAAATACTGGGTTTGTAAGCACTTTAATCGTTAATTTGTTCTATCTTTGTTTTGTACGTTACTTTTAAGGAGCTATTATGGAAAACAGATCGTATCACGAACAAAAAGACATCGAATACACCAAAGCTCTGCGTGAATATCTCGCTGAGCTTCCGGGTTTTGTTACGACTTACATGCGCGGCATGAAGCAACGTATGCAGACTCGTTCACGTCTGGCTTACGCTGTCGATCTTAAAGTTTTCTTCACGTGGCTTCATGACTCCAATCCCTTGTACAGGGACAAACAGATCCGTGACATTTCCCTCAGTGACCTCGAAAGCCTCGAACCCTTTGATATTGAGGAATATCTCGATCACTTAAGACTCTATAACGATGAATCCGGCCGTGAAATCACCAACACAGAAACCGCACTCAAGCGCAAAATGTCCGCTCTTCGCAGCCTTTACGGTTATCTCTTCAAAAACAATATGATTAATGTTAACCCTGTTATCAAAGTAGATATGCCAAAGCTGCACAAGAAGGCAATAATCAGGCTGGACGGCGACGAAGTATCCGAAATGCTCGATCTTATCGAAACAGGTAACTATAACTGTTCCGATCATATGCAGAAATACCGCGAGAAGCTCAAGAACAGGGACCTTGCGATCATAACGTTTCTGCTCGGTACAGGTCTGCGTGTGACCGAGTTCGTGGGTATAAACGTTAAAGACCTCGATCTCAAGAACAGACGAGTTAAAGTCATCCGCAAAGGCGGTTACGAGGCTTTTGTTTACTTCGGTGAGGAAGTGGCCGATACTCTCCTTCCTTATCTCGAAGAACGCGAATCCATGAGCGATGTCTGCGCCGGACATGAAGACGCGCTCTTTCTGTCAAACCAGAAAAAGCGCATCTGTGTTAAATCTGTCGAGAATCTTGTCAAGAAGTACGCCGGTCTCGTCACTTCCATGAAACATATAACGCCTCACAAATTACGCAGCACGTACGGTACAGCCTTATACAAGGAGACAGGCGACATCTATCTGGTGGCAGATGTACTCGGCCATAAAGACGTAAACACTACGCGTAAGCATTACGCCGAGCTTGAAGATGATCGCAGACGCAGTGCACGTGACGCAGTAAAACTACGTAACAGAGATAATAAGCAGTAACAAAAATAAAAATCCTTTTTGTATTTATACATATTTAAACTCTAAACCGTATTCGGCCCTTTTTTCTTCCACCATCTTTAAGACTTCGGACTTGGTATAAAGCTCGACTCCGGCTTCGGAGAATCTGTTAACGAGCTCTTCATCGCCCTTGTAGTCTTCGTCCCATTCTACTTCGCTAAAGTCGTCATCGATTTCGATACAATAGTAATAATGTGTTCTGTCCTGATAATCGGGTTCGAAGTAGTAATCCATGATACAGATATGCTCGATATCAAGACCTTCGGTAGGGATAGCTACAGACTCGTTGTCGGCATTAAATGCGTAGAAATCACCGAACAGGGTCATATTCTCGGTGAAGCCGTAAAGAAATACGTAGTTACCGTCAGCATCAATGAAAGCTTCCTCATAGTCATGTACGCTGGCACCCGAAGAACCCGAGGTTGTGATATAACCTGTATCACTAACTTCCGTATAGCACCTCGACCACGAATCCTGGTCATAACAGATCCTGAGCTCGCCGTCGATCTCCTTGAAAACGATATTGATCGAGAACTCGTCACCGAACGATGCCATCATAAGAAGCTCGGGGATCCCGTCAGATCCGCAATCGATGTCTTTGTATGTGATATACCCGTTAAGATCTGTCTTAAGGTAAGGATCAACTGTTTCGATAGCTGCCACGAGCTCGTCGACTGTGTATGATTCACCGACTTCAAGACATGATGAAAGGTCAAGGTACGAAGATCTTTCTCCTGCGCCTGTGAACTTAGCCTTGGCTGTTCCTGCCTTGAACTCGCTGTAGAGATCTGCGGATCCCGCGTCAACCTTATCATCCGTTCCCGAATTATCATCAGTACCGGTCGAAGCATCTGTCTCGTCCGTTACGGTTGATGAGTTATTTACACTTTCGTCTGTTGCTCCGATATCATCGTTCTGCCTGGTAGCTTCAACGAGGCTGTCGGTGTCCTTCTTGCTATCGTTATTACCGGTTTTGCTGCCGCATGCCACAAGCAACATGGCCATTACTAATACTAAACAAAGAGCTACTGTTTTCTTCATCCCTTACTACTCTTCCTTTTCCTTTCCAAACCCGAGACATCTCCGGTTCTTCTTTATTTCCGAAAAGATATATCGGTCACTTTTGATAAAGCTTTAGTATGCTCTGTGCGATCGACTGCGCAGCCGCTACTCTGAACTCATCGGTGATCGATCTGGCGCATTCCTCCGGGTTACTGAGGAACGAAAGCTCGATAAGAACCGCGGGCACGTTGTTGTACTTCGTGACTGAGAAATCTGTCGTGAGAACATTCATATCATTGGTACCGAGCGCCTCAAGAAGATCCGCCTGGATAGTCCCGGCCATCAGCTCGCTTGTCACGGCGCCTCCGCGGGATACATTAGGGTTATTAAGGCTGTAATAAACGCTCGTACCGTTCTTCTCGGGGCTGTTATTCGCATTATGATGCACTGATACGAACATATCGGCATCAAGCCTTCCTCCGAGATATGCGCGGTCTCTTAAGGGTATCAAAGTGTCATCAAATCTTGAGTAGAATACTTTGATGCCTTCTTTTTCGAGTATCTTTCCGACGAGCTTAATTATGATCAGGTTACAGTCCTTCTCGTCGATACCGAAGTTCTGTGTACCGGGGTCGGTGTCTCCGTGACCCGCGTCAAGGATTATTATCTTGTCATACAGGTCCGAAGCCTTGTTGAAGGTAATGGTCAGAGTCGAATCTGTGATCTCGTCCTTATGAAGCAGGCAGAGGCCGATCTTGTCTGTCTGTGTGACGATCGTAAGCACTGTAACGTCATCTTCGATCCGGTACTCGTCACGGATCTGAAGTACACAATTTTCGCACTTGTTCTTGATCTTGAGCGATTCGAAAAAGTCGGTGTGGTTGCCTCTAACCGAGACGCAGATCAGATTCTTATAAACGTCATCTGTGATCGTAATATCTTCCTTGGAAATACCGTCCGGAAGCTTGATCTTCAGAGACCCGTTAAAGCTGCCTTCAGAAGTCCTGACCTTATTGTCAAGTACAACACCCGACTTGTGAAGCTCGTAGAGCTTGCCTGTCGCGGTAGTCTCCTTAACGATAGACATCTTCTTGTCAGAGTCCCAGGTATATGAATATCCGAGCGTTTCGAACACGAGTCTTCCGGGCAGGTAGTAATTGCCGGCCTTGCCGTCCTGCTCGATGAACTTGGGAGCAACCCTCGAATATTCAGCCTTGCCGTTTTTATAGATAATGGGACTGTCGATATAAAACTCGATCGAGCAATTTCCTCTCGTGACTCTGATACGGCCCAGCTTCTTGCTGTAGGAATACGTAACGTCGGGAAGCGCCTTAAGGACGATCTTCTTAATGTTTATGTAGGCCGTGTCATCGAACACATAGGTCGGTGTTTTCTTTATGTTGACCTCTTTGCCGTTAAAGGAGAACTTACCGACAGAACCGTCGTAAAGGACTTCCTCGCCGTCCACAACGATCTTAACGCCCGTTTCCTTGGCTGCGGCCTTCATATCAACACTCGGTAAAACAGCCGCCAAAAGACATAATGCGGCCATAAAAGCAAGGATCTTCTTCATAATAATACTCCTGTGGAATTAAATGATCTGTTCGGTCTCTTCAACCGGAATCGAGATGATCCTGTTCTTGCCGTTGTGCTTTGCGAAATAAAGCCTAGAATCGGCGATCTTGATCCAGTCGTCTTTGGTGTACTTAGGATCATATTGAACAAAACCACCGCTGAAGGTGATACTGTGATCACCCGAGAAGTCGTACCTGACATTTCTGAAGTTTGAAAGTATCTGGTTGGCTTTCCTGAGAGCGTCATCGATCTCCATGTTCTTGAACATGACGCAGATCTCTTCTCCGCCGTAACGGCACGGGATGATATCCTTCCTGCCCATGTCGAGGATAACCTGCGCAAGCGTCCTCAGAACGACGTCGCCGTTTTGATGCCCGTATGTATCATTAACTCTCTTAAAGTTGTCGATATCGATCATCAACAGGTAAAGAGTGTGTTCGGGGTCGTAATTCTTGATGAGTTCATCCATGATCGAATCCATACCGCCTCTGTTGTAAAGGCCCGTAAGCGGATCGAGTCGCATCTTGTTGAGAAGCCGTTCCTCGTTGGTATGCCCGACCTTAACGGTATGCAGCTGCGAATAAATGAACCTGAGGAGCAGATTTGAGCAGAAATAAGCCACGATTATTATCGCGCTGGCAATGATGTAATTGGAGATATAAACGTCATGCTCTTCAAACAACAGGTTACCGACGATGTAAGAAGAAAGCGTCGAAACCATTGATATAACAGTTATGGCATACGTAAGCCTGTTCTCAGCGAACACGGCCGAGATAAAGATCGCAAGGCTCGGAAGGCTCAGAACCGAGGCATATACGCCGTGGAGGTTCTGGATTACCACGCAGATAAACAGCAGCATCGAGCAGATCGTGTAATTCTTACCGCGCTGCGAAACTCTCTTGGATGTGAGAAGGAAGTACGAAATGACCACAGCAGCGACGTTGAGCGCCGTGGGGATGTAGATATATCGGATTCTGTACTGTTCGTCGGTGCATTTAACCTGCATTCTGAACTGCGGAACAACAAAGATCAGGATTTCCATGAACAAACAAGCAAGACAGAAAAAGACTCCTATCAGGAACAGGGGTTTCCGCCATCTCTTTTGAAAGTCATATATGTTCATAAACAAAATCCTTTCGATCCCTAAGGGATCAGATTATTTGTTCGTTGTAACCTTAGCATTTTGGGAGTCAAGGATAAGGTCGTAAGCTGCATCGATCGGGTCGTCGGCACTATTGATGTCCAAAACGCCGCCCTTGATCGTCACGTAACCCTTCTGGTTGCCCTTGTCGCTGACATGAGTGTTCTCTGTCTTGATGCCGTTACCGTTCTTGGCTGTAACGCTTATGTTACCCGACTCGATGGTTACCGAATCGTTGCCTTTGATGCCGTTGTTCTGTGCGTTTACGGTAAGTGTAATGTTCTTGATCTTGATATCGTTCTTGCAGCCGATACCGTTGTTGTAGGAGCCGTTAACGGTAAGTCTGCCACGGCCTTTGAACTTGAGGTCGTCCTTCGAATAGATCGCTGCGTTACCGTACTCAGTTTCCTCGTTCTTGTCAGCTCTTGCGGGTCTCATGTCCGAAAGCTCGTTGTTGGTGCCCTCGGATGCCGAGATCGTAACTTCCTCAGCATTCTCAACGTAGATCAAAGCACCGATCTCAGAGGTCATCGTAACGCCCTCAAGATGAAGCTCAAGCTCTTCACCCTTTGCATCGATGTAGATCATCCTGTTACCGCAGTTACCGCGGATACGGTATTCACCGCCCTTGGAGAGGATGTATTTGTTGCCGTCCTCTTTAACTGCGTCGTTTGAATCTGCTTTAATTGAAAGCTCACCGGTGATCTCAGGCTGAGCTGCGGGCTGCGCCGGGGTCTCTGTAACTGTTGTCTCTGCAGGCTTCTCAGCCTCAGGGGTAACGGACTCTGTTGTCTGTTTGCTTTCTTTATCTTCTGTATTGACCGTAGTCTGATCTTTCTCTTCTTTTGTATCAGTAGTGGTGTCCTTAGAACATCCGACTGCAAGTAATGTAACAAGTACAGTTATCAAAAGAAACGAAATACTGCGTTTCACTGTCATAAAAAACTCCTAAACTTACTCATAAAATACATGGTTTCCCACATCTTTTGATTTTATCACATTACGGAAAAAAATAAAAGATATTAGGGGTAAAGAATCACTTGCAACAGACGGCCTTCGTTTATCGCACAAAAAAGGGAACTGCCGAAACAGTTCCCTCACATAAACAGCTATTTATCAGTTGTTTTTGATGATATAATCAAGCTCTTCTTCGCAAAGCTCATCGTCATATGAGACATTTGCCATGACCACAAGCTTGTTTTTCTTAAAGAATACTGCGGCGCCGAAAACCATATCGTCACAATTCTTCGCGGGACAAGTAAACTTTAACACGTAAGTTCCATGATCCGCATATTTTAACTCTCTGATAGTCGCATCGTTATCAACTATAAACCCGAAGGAATCCATCCCAAAGGAAGAGATGTCCATATTCAAAAATCCCTGGCTCAGAGTTGCGTCCATTATAGCCCACTCTTCTTCAGTAACATCGTCTGCGGAGATTGCCATTGGCTGTGACATGATAACCATACAGCTCTCTTTTTTGGTGTTGAGGTATGTAAGAGCGGATCCGAGATCTGCGTAGAGCACATAATTCTTAGGGATCTTAACGCTTACATTGTCTAATTTTACTTTCTGAGCTTTAACGGATGTCTTCTCATAAACCGTTACTCCAAACTTTATAGTGGAATCCTTATAGGTCCCTTGGATAACGGCATCACCGGGTTTAACACCCTTGTAAAGCTTACCTTTCTTTACGACCTTAACACAGTCTTTGCCTTCAATAACCTTCCACTTAACCTTGGAGGACTTAACGATCTCGCCGTTATAGTTGAACAACAGATGAGAGGTTTGTCCAACCGATACAGGCATAAGTAACTGATCCACATCGAGTTCTTCAAATGCTTCAAGCGCTTCGTATGTGTTATCAAACTCGTTTTCATCGCCAAATAAGCTTGACTTTGTCTTGGCCTGTGCCTGTGTGGGTACCAGAAGTGCGGAAATGATCGCCACGATAAGTGACATGGATAAGATTGTTTTAAATACTTTCTTCATAATGCTCCCTTCTTAACATCCCTTAATGATTTAACAACAGATTGTTATTAAGATGTTTTAATTATCATAGCATATCAATAAATCTTATTCAAACGTTTTAATAAACGAAATAACAATAATTAATTATAGAGTAAAGTATTTGTCAGTTGAATAAGAAAAAAGAATGAGAGTGAACATCCTCTAAGGTATAATATTTGCGTCAACAAAAAAACAAGGAGGAGAACACTCTCATGGACATTGTATCATTATTAAAAGAATTAGTGAA
>JAFRSH010000051.1 GCA_017427685.1 Lachnospiraceae bacterium
AACTTCACAAATCAAAAGCTTTAACGTTATAAACCCGTCAAAAAATCCACTCTAAGCGAAGAACAAACCGCTTACCAAGTGGATTTTTGAATGTTTTAACGATTGCAAGCGTTTACTTGCAATCGGTCTGAAAACTTACCCATAAGAATCTGCTCGTTGACAAAAATAAGCTTATAACGAACGGTCATACTTCTACCGACTGGATTGGAGCATCGAGTCGTTGTGATCTTTATAACGATATTGAGACCTCGAAATACTACAACAGTGCGTTCTTTACGGAATGCTATTTTGAGATCCCGTTCATGGGAACCAAAACGGCCTTTGTCGGCGATGACAGTTTCTTTATATACGACTTCGAGACCGATGAGACAAAGATGTACGATTGTATGAGAGACTGGTGGAGAGGCTGGGATCTTGACTATAGTTTTCGTTATCAGTGTGATTATACGTCAATTGCGGCAGTCAATGGTTCATTCTACTATACTTTAAGTAATGGTTGGATCGTTAGATTTGTGGAAGACGGCGAAGACGAGACAGTATACGGCATGACCCAGGAAGAACGTAACAACGGTATAATCTACGGAATCTCATCTGACGGAAATACGCTTATATACAATGTCAGAAAGGGCATCAATGAGCCAATATATAAAGTCGGACGTTTTAAGGTTCGTTGATAGTTTATGACAATCAAATACTGATCATTTGTCCCCGCCGGGTCCGGTTGTCTGATCGTGTCCGGAGGGGGCAATTCTTTTGTGAAAATCTTCTTTATTCTTGTTGCAGAAGCTTCATGGGGAACAGCATAACCGATCCGATGGAAACCAAAAGAACCGGGTGTTATTGATAATTGTGCCCGTTGACGATATAATAAAGCCATAAGCGACAGATTCTCGGAAGGAACCCGGTACTTCGATGAAGACGATTCTGTTATGACAACGCAAATAAGTTTTACAATCTGAGAGGAGGAAACATGTCAACTACTAGTAAAGAGATCTCTGCGATAAAGAGAATTCGAGAATTACTGGATCTGCAGGCTGAGTTAAGGTCCTCCTTTTCAGAGGATGAATACAATGTTTTCGTTTTTGGTAGTTATCCAACAGTTCGTTTCTCTGAGAGTGGAAGTGATGTGGATATTGCTGTTTACGCCGAATCGCTCGAGTTATATAAAAGAATATCTGTGATGATTGAGACTTTTTTTGAGGAGAGAGGTATTCCGGTAGATCTGTTTTTCATCGATATCAATACACCTGCTCCGTTCTACTTGGCTCCGCTTCGGGCGCAGATTTGTTTTACTGACTATTTCCCCGAGAAGTTGCGGGATTTTGAGATGAAGTGTTCTGACGAGTTGGCTAAGATAAAAAGGAGCATGGCTGTATGAAGCTTGATGAGAGTATTATCAGTCAGTACAATTTGGATCCGAACGATAAGAGAGAACCGGTTTCTACGATGAAAGTGTCTGATCTCTTGTGTTTTTATTAAGGAAAGTGCTGACAGAATAGTTCAGAAAAGCAATCTATACATTAAATCTTCCGATGCGGACATTCAGGCAGATTGCTTGGATATTGTGGCTATGAGACTCAATGATTTTGTTCAAGCCTTGATTGATATTGTTATATTTCTCAGAAAAGAGGAAGGTAGTTACAACGGGAAATCAAGTTCGTTGAGGTACTGTATCACCGGTTACGATGCTATGTTCGAGAACCAATCTCTTTTGGAAAAACAATTTTTGGGTGAGCTTCTGCTTAGGAATGAGATTACTCATGATTATTATAATAGAGAGATTCATCAACAGAAGCTCATTTCGTTAATGCATAACAGTGCCATAGGGGCATTGGATGTTTATGATCATCTAAAACAGTATTGCGAAGAACGAAGTCTTTTGGATAAATATGTTGAGAAGGTTCGTCAGTAACTACCAAAAGGGTTGTTAGGGATGATACTCCCGGAGGTATTGATGTAAGTTTTAGGGACGTCTATGGGACGTCCTTTTCATTATGGAATAAACGAACATCACCGGTCGTCTGATCGTGCCCGGAGGGGGCAATTCTTTTGTGAAATTCTTCTTTATTCTTGTTGCAGAAGCTTCATGGGGAAGAACATAAGCGTTAAATTCGATCGTCTCTGCGCCCTGCAGATAGACGGGGAGACGATCTCAGATGTGGAAGAATACAGCGTAGAGGCATAACCGATCCGATGGAAACCAAAAGAACCGGGTGTTATTGATAATTGTGCCCGTTGACGATATAATAAAGCCATAAGCGACAGATTCTCCCCGTCGGGAATTGCCGGCGCGAGGAATCAGAATCGGGTAAAACCGCTTCCGGAAAGGAGGCTTCGGCTATGTTGAATAAAGACAATTTGGTTAAAGAACTCCGGAATATATGTGAGCATTTTTCTGACATACTTGGGGTGGTAATCCTTTTTGGATCTTATTCCAGAGGAGAAGCCTCGGATGGTTCTGATATAGATCTGTATGTGGAACCGAAAGAAAACAGCCTTACGACAGCCAAATTCGGGTCACATAAGAGGTACAAAGAGTTCAAGTACACACTGTATGATCGATTCCCGATGCAATTTGACATATTGTCCTACGGGGGAAAGAAAGACATCAGCGCGATCAGAAGAAGTGCTCTGTGGAAACAGATTGAAAAGGATGGTGTTTTGATATATGACCAGAGAACAAAAGTTATTTAAGTCTTTGATAAATGCCGATCTAAGAATTGTTGAAGAGTATTATGATAATTCCGAAAAAGCAATCCGTTTACAGGCCGCTTATCATATGCAGCAGGCTATTGAAAAAACAATTAAGCTTAAAGCGGAGTTGGAAGGGCTTAACTTGTGGGGGCATGATATTGATGTTCTTCTCAAGAAATGTGATGATGCCGGAGTAGATATTGGTGTACCGGAACTGATCAGAGCCAAAGCTGACATAATAACGCATTGGGAAGCTGAATGCAGATATTATCCCGTGACAGTTGTCAGAAAGGACAGTATTAAAAAGGTGTACGAAGTTACTGTCAAATGGCTGGGACAAGGAAAAACCAAATGAATTATTTACGGACGTTCGGATGGAACGTCCTTTCTTTATGGGATAAACGAGCATCACCGGTCGGTTGGGTGACTGCCGGAGGATTTTTTTGATGAAATCTGACGGGATTTATGGTATTTTCTATATGACCGAAGATTTGGATGTACTACCGTGAAAGGAAAGTCACATGTCATATATCGAGTTTCAGAATGTACGAAAAGAATACAGGATGGGTGAGATGACCATTGAGGCGCTTAAGAACGCGACGTTCAATGTCGAGAAGGGCGAGATCTGCGTGATCGTCGGGCCTTCGGGCGCAGGTAAGACGACGCTTCTTAACATCCTCGGCGGGATGGACACGCTCACCTCGGGTAAGGTTGTGCTCGACGGAGTCGAGATCTCGAAGCTTTCGGAGGCGCAGCTCACGCTCTACAGGCGTAACGACATCGGGTTCGTTTTCCAGTTCTACAACCTCGTGCAGAACCTTACGGCGCTTGAGAACGTTGAACTTGCCGGGCAGATCTGCAAGGATCCTCTTGACGCTTATGAGACACTCCGTGAGGTCGGCCTCGCAGGGCGAACGGACAACTTTCCTTCACAGCTTTCGGGCGGAGAGCAGCAGAGAGTGGCGATCGCACGCGCGCTTGCCAAGAATCCGAAGCTTCTGCTGTGCGACGAGCCGACGGGAGCCCTTGACTACGTGACGGGCAAGTCGATCCTTTCGTTGCTTGAGAAGACGGCACACGAGAGAGGCATGACCGTTATCCTGATCACACACAACCAGGCACTTACCGACATGGCTGACAGAGTGATAAGAGTGAGAAGCGGCGAGACGATCTCTAATGTTGTGAATCACCACCCGGTATCCGTAGATACCATAGAGTGGTAACATATTTTGATGGGTCAGTAGCAGGAGATTTATATCGTAAAGCGAAATCATGAGGAGAACCGGAGATTTGAAAAGACATAAGTCCGTAATGAGTGCCATGACGAAGACAGGCGTCAGGGTGATAGTGAGCACGATCAGCAGGTATCTTGCGATCGCGCTTATTATCGCGCTCGGATCGGGCTTTTTTACCGGCCTTAAGATCACCAATTCTGCCATGATACAGACACTCGACGACTACGTTAGCAGAACGAACATGTACGACGCGAGGCTGATATCACCGCTCGGTTGGGACGATGAGAATGTCACTGCGTTTGAGGGGCTCGAGGGTGTCAGGGATGCCGAGGGCTCGAAGAGCACCGACTTCCTCGCATTGATCAATGACAACGAGACGGTTCTTAAAGCGATCAGCCTTCCGTCAAAGATAAATCACACAGAGCTTATTGAGGGCAGGATGCCCACGAAACCCTACGAGTGCGTGATCGACAGCTACGAGCTCGGCGGTCTCGGGATCGGAGGCAAGATCGTCGTCGCCGAAAGAAACGACGAGGAGACGATCGACAAATTCGAATTCAAGGAGTACGAGATCGTTGGTTCGGTCCGTACGCCGCTATACATAAACTTTGAAAGAGGCACAACGACTCTCGGGAACGGTTCGATCTCGGGGTTTGTCTACATGATGGACAGCGCCCTCAACATGGACCGCTATACCGACATCTACCTCACCTACAAGGAGTCCGGCTACGTCTACTCCGAGGAGTACGATAACGCGGTCGAGGCGATGCAGGAGAAGGTCGAAGACCTCGCGTCTGAGGAGGCAAGCAGGGGAACCGACGAGATCTATAAGCTGATCGCTAAGGAGCAGGACGTCGACTTTGAGTCTCTGCCCGCGATGGCGCTCCCGATGTTCAAAGAGAAGGCCGACGAAGCCCTCAAAGAAGTCGGCAAAAACGTTTATGTCCTCGGCCGTAAGGAGAACGTCGGATACTACTGCTTCCAAAACGATGCCGATATCGTGAACGGTATCGCGGCCGTGTTCCCTCTGTTCTTCTTCGCGGTTGCCGCGCTCGTGTGCCTGACGACAATGAACAGGATGGTTGTCGACGACCGTACCAAGATCGGAACTCTCAAATCGCTCGGTTACGGCAAGGGCAGGATCATGGCTCACTACCTCGTCTATGCGGGCAGTGCGGCAATACTTGGTTGCGGGATCGGAGTCTTTGTGGGAAGCATCGTATTCCCGGTGTCCATCTGGCAGGCATACTCGATCCTTTACAGCCTTTCCGAACTCACCATCGTATTCGATCCGTTACTCATGTCGCTTTCGAGCGGCGGTTACCTCGTGCTCGTCCTCGGAGTAACCTTCCTTACGGCACGCAGCGAGCTTAAGGAATCTGCGGCAGAGCTTATCAGACCCAAGGCTCCCGCACCCGGCAAGAGAGTTCTTTTCGAGAGGATCGGATTTATCTGGAAGAGATTAAAGTTCCTGCACAAGGTTTCGGTCAGGAACGTTTTCCGCTACAAGAAGAGGCTGTTCATGATGATCCTCGGTATCGGAGGCTGTACGTCACTTCTCCTGACGGGCTTCGGCCTCAACGATTCGATATCGCATATCGCCGACAGGCAGTTTAAAGAGATCACTTTCTACGACTGCTCCGTGACCTTTGCGGAGGATATGACCGACTTGCGGGACGATTTCCTCGCGGAGTGCGGCGACGTGATCGACAAATGCACGCTTCTCTACAGCAGACCCGCGTCCTGCACGACCGAGCAGTCCACGGGAACCGTGACCCTGATCGCGGTTGACAGCTTTGACGAGCTCAAGGATATGGTCGATTTCCATAACGACGGCGTGACGCTCGTCCCGCCCGCCGAAGGCTCCTGCTTCATCAGCAAGAATCTCTCGGATGCGTACGGGTTATTTGAGGGCGACCATATAAGCGTTAAGGTGGGCGACCGATATGATGTGGACCTCGATATCTCGGGTGTCTACGAGAACGTCATCTACAACTACATCTACACGACCACGGGGTCGCTTGAGGAGTTCCTTCCCGAGGTTGAGCGCAAGGTTGCGTACCTCAATTTTAAGGACGGAACCGACGTTTATGAGGCAGGCTCGAAGGTTGCCACCTATGGCAGGACGGTCAGCATTTCGCTGACGGACGAGATGCTCAAAAGAGTCAATTCGATGCTCGACAGCATGAAGTACGTCGTAATGCTCGTTATCGGATGCGCTGCGGCGCTTGACTTCATCGTGCTCTTTAACCTGACGAACATCAACATCCTCGAGAGGATCAGGGAGATCGCGACCATCAAGGTGCTCGGCTTCAAGAACTTCGAGACGTCGCAGTACGTGTTCCGCGAGAACCTCATTATGACGCTCTGCGGGGCGATTGTCGGGATACCGCTCGGGATAGCGCTGCACAACTTTGTTATGAGTCAGATCAAGATCGAGCTGATCGCTTTCGAATCCATCAGGACGGTCTTTTCGTACGGGATCTCGATCGTGCTCACGTTCCTGTTCACTTTCTTCGTGAACCTGATGATGAGGAGACGACTCGCACGTATCAATATGGCGGAAGCTCTAAAGAGCGTGGAATAATGTGTTTTATGAGAGGACCCTGTTGATGCGGGAGTCTTGGATTTATAATCATAGATGATATAGGAGGAAACAGGCATGAATACAAAACTTTTTGATGAATATTTGAACAGCCTCGAGGATCAGGGGATCCCTTCGATAGACGTGAGGATCCGTAAGGATCACGAGGAGATCTACAGATACCTTAAGGGGGATGCGGATCCCATAAACGGGGTCAAGGCCGGTGACGACACGAAATATCTTGTTTTCTCCATGACCAAGATCCAGACCATGACAGCACTCATGCAGCTCGTTGAGGCCGGGAAAATCTCACTCGAGGACGACGTTGCGAAGTACCTTCCGGCGTACGGCAAGCTCACGATGAAGACTCCGGACGGTGGCACAGCACCCTGCGGACCGATGCTCATCAAGCATCTTGTTTCGATGCAGTCGGGTCTTAATTACGACCTTGAGCGTCCCGGAATCGTACGCGTACTTAAGGAGTACGGTAAGAACGCGACCACACGTCAGATCGTTGATTCCTTCGCGGAGACGCCTCTCGAGTTCGCTCCCGGAACACATTTCTTCTACAGCCTGAGCCACGATGTTATCGCTGCGGTGATCGAGGTCGTTTCGGGGATGAGATACGGCGAGTACCTGAAGAAGAACATCTGGGAACCGCTCGGGATGAAGGACACTTCCTTCGCGAAGCCCATGAACGACAATGATCCCTTGCTTGCAAGGCAGTATATCTGGGATGACCCTTCGCAGAAGATCATCCCCATGGACAGCAGTTGTTGCTACCAGCTCTCTGACGCTTATGAGAGCGGTGGCGCAGGTCTCATGAGTACCTCACGTGACTACAGTCTTCTCGCGGATGCACTTGCGTGCGGCGGAACAGGGAGCAGCGGGCAGAGGATCCTTTCGCCCGAAAGCATAAACGTTATCAGAACAGACCTTTTGGGTCCCGATAGTCACAAGGATATCGAGACCACGATGGGCAGACAGGGCTACGGCTACGGCGTCGGGATGCAGATCCTCATGGATCCCGCGGCCATCGGTTCGATCGCGAAGCCCGGTGTGTTCGGCTGGGACGGCGCTGCAGGTGCCGCTACGATCATGTATCCCGAGGAGAAGCTTTCGCTCGTGTTTATGATCCATGTCAGAAACTACGGTTACTCCTACGGAACGATACATCCCAAGGTAAGGGATCTGCTTTTTGCGTGATCACACACGCCAAGCGTTAAGCTAAAAGCGTATTATAACAGTTTTTATAAGATTACTTCCTGATCTTCAGAAGCGTTTTGGGCGTCTCAGAACTCTTGTTGTGTGACGCTGGATGGTTTGCGGGCAAACGGGAGCAGATCTTGGTAAAGGAAAGATATATGAGTAAAGGGAAGACGGTTCTTACGCTCTTTCTCACGTTCCTCAAGATAGGTGCGTTCACCTTCGGCGGCGGGTACGCCATGATCGCACTGCTCGAGGAGGAGTTCGTGGGCAGGCGTAAGTGGCTCACACATGAAGAGTTTCTTGATATAATCGCGATCGGAGAATCGACACCCGGACCGCTCGCCATAAACAGCGCAACCTTTATCGGCTACAGGCAGGCGGGCTTTTTCGGGTCACTCTGTTCGACGCTCGGAGTTGTGATCCCGTCTGTCATCATAATCACCGTGATCTCGCTCTTCTTTGACAGGTTCATGCAGTTCAGGTACGTGCAGTACGCGTTCGAGGGGATCCGCGCATGCGTTGTCTACCTGATCTTTTCCGCGGGTCTGAGGATGTTCAAGGGTCTCAAGAAGAAGCCGATCACTTACTTTATCTTCGGAGTAGTGGCGGCTCTGTTCATCAGCTTTTATATCTTCGGGATCGGATTCTCGTCGGTCATCTGCATCCTCGCATGCGGTTGCGTAGGGCTCTTTGTATATGCCCTGGCATCACTGAAAAAGCCCGTATTGGCGGATAATACAGGCGAATCCGAAAATGAAACACGTCCAAGGGATACGGAGTTCCCCCAAAGGGAAGGAGGTGCCGGTAAATGATATATCTGCATCTTTTCCTCGCTTTCCTTAAGATCGGTGCCGTTTCGTTCGGAGGCGGCTACGGAATGATCTCGCTCGTGCGCGAGACGGTCGTTTCGAACGGTTGGCTCACGGACACCCAGATGATGGACTTTATCGCCGTGTCGGAGTCGACGCCCGGTCCTATCGCTGTAAATATGGCGACGTTCGTCGGATTCTCGCAGGGCGGAGTGCTCGGCGCGATCCTTGCCACACTCGGTGTCATCATGCCCGCGTTCCTTATCATGCTGCTCATCGCTTCGGTCATGAAAACGTTTATGAAGCGCAAGGGCGTGAATGCCTTCCTTGAAGGCGTGAGGCCGGGAGTTGTCGCTCTCATCATGTCGACGGCTGTGACGATGGGACTCTCGACACTCTTCGGAGTGGGAGGAGAGCTTTATGTCAATATCCTCGGGCTGGCGATCATTGCGGTAGTGGCTACGGTAAGCGTGCTCTACAAGAAGTACCGCAAGAAAAAGATATCTCCGATACTTTTGATCGCTCTTTCGGCAGTGATCGCTTTGTGTGTCAATCTGATAATTCACGGGTGAAATGATAATAATACTGAGGTTTGATACACTCCGACGACAGGGGTGACGGGCAACAAGTAACGGTTAAAAAATCACAAAAAAGTGTAAAAATCGCCAATATCACGTAACGCAAAAAAACGGCTTAAGAAATGGGTTTTGCAGAAATAGTTGATATTTGGCGATTTTTTTGCTTGACTAAAGTCTTGGTTCAATATACAATTAGTACAATATTAATACACAAAAAGCGAGGGGGTTTTTTGTGAGTGATCAGTTAACGGGGTTACAAAGCTACGAGGAGTTCGTTCCAAAGCTTAAGAAGGCTGTCAGTGACATGCCGGAGGAAGCTTCTATAGCTATTGTCTATTCGGATATCAAGCATTTCAAGTACTTTAACGATACCTACGGGTACAGGAGAGGTAACAAGCTGCTTGCCAGGATGTCCGAGATGTTTTCGTCGGGTGGAGAAGGTTTTCTCGGAGGCGCCAGAGTCGTGTCCGATAATATCGTCTGCGCCAGATTCTGTGCCGACGGCGACGAGAAGGTTTTCCTTGATGAGATCAAAGCATCAATTTCATATATCGAGCAGATCCTTCGCAAGGAGTTCTCATGCGAGAGGATCCGTATGACGGCGGGCGTCTTCTTTATCGATGCCAAAGCAAAGGGTATCAACGTTGAGACCGCTATTTCCAATGCCAACCTTGCACGTAAGCAATCGAAGCTTGACGGCAACGATTCGGTCACTCTTTTCCACCCCGAGATGGCTTCCAAGATCGACAGCGAGCTTGAGATAATCTCAACCATCGACGAAGCTATCAACAATCACGAGCTTGAAGCCTACTACCAGCCCAAGATCGAGTCCGGAACGGGCAGGATCATCGGAGCCGAGGCACTCGTCAGATGGATCAAACCGAACGGAACGATGGTCTACCCCGACCAGTTCATTCCGATCCTTGAGAAGAGCAAGCAGATAATCAATGTTGATTATTACATATACAATGAAGTGTTCTCCTTCCTCAGAGGAAGACTCGACAAGGGAGAGAGCGTGGTTCCCGTTTCGATGAACGTGTCGCGTCAGCACATGAAGGACCTCGAGATCATCGATTATGTGAGAGACCTCTGCGATACCTACAAGGTTCCGCCGCAGTACCTCGAGTTCGAGCTCACCGAGACGATGTGCACCGAACGTACCGAGAGAGTCATGGAGTTCATCACCGCGTTCCACGAGATGGGGATGAAGGTTTCCATGGACGATTTCGGATCGGGGTATTCGTCGCTCAAGCTCCTCAGCCAGATCCCGATCGATGTTATCAAGCTCGATCGCTGCTTCCTCCGCTCACGCGAGCTCGGGGACAGGGAGAAGATCATTATCACCAATATCGTGCATATGACCAAGGAACTTAAGATGCGGTCACTGTGCGAGGGCGTGGAGACGAGTGATCAGAGTACGTTTTTGGCCGGCATAGGATGTGATGAGCAGCAGGGGTACTATTACTCTAAACCTGTGAATATCGCGGATTTTAGGCAGCTGCTCGTATCCGGATGCGCGAGGTGAACTATTACGAAGTATATTCAGAGCGTATAAACGTCATGCTTTATACGCTCTTTATTTATTTCCTATTACGGCTGTGACTGCCACGTCGTGAGAAGTCGGCGATTCCGGTGATCTACAACCGCAGCCGGCCTAGCCTACAGCATATATTTTTCGGCACCGCTCGCGCTTCATTTGCGGGTACCCCTAGCCTCGCTAAGCTCTCACTTCGTACTTATGTACTCGTGAATCGCTAAGCGAAGAGACCCGCAATGTCCGAAAAACATATGCTGTACGCTCTCCGTCTGCTGTTTTACTAATATGAATTAGTGTTTATATCAGTTGAAAAAACTGATCTTTTGATTTAAACATTTGCACTGTTTGATAAGGATAGTTCTATAACCTTTAGATACAGAGATAGGCTGTGACGCGCCCGTCTGCTTTCCGAGAACCCATATGAGACGTCGGTACTTAGCGGCTGTGTTTTAGCCGCTTATGTACCGCTACGTCGAATACTGGAGCGAGAGCGCGTTCGAGGAAAGTACGACGTGGCAGTCACAGCCGTATGTAAAATTCTATAGAGTAAAGTATTTGTCAGTTGAATAAGAAAAAAGAATGAGAGTGAACATCCTCTAAGGTATAATATTTGCGTC
>JAFRSH010000052.1 GCA_017427685.1 Lachnospiraceae bacterium
AGCGGTCAAACCGTCTATTCGATCAAATTAAACACAAGTAGTGGGACAGAAAGCCTCAAGCCGGTATATGATAAGGTCTGTGATTTGCTCGGCATTGAACCTGATTTTGAAAGACTGTTCAGTCTTGTTCTGTGAGAGACGTAAAAGAGGATGAGAAACAGAATATGATAAAAGAACTTAATGTTCCGGACAGCAGATTATACTCAAAGATACTGTTCATCTTCGGAAGACTCGGTCAATATCAGATTACGACAACTTGTTTGAACAGACCGTGTAAACAAGTTGTTATATTGTTTTCAGATGAGTCATCATATAGTTTTTATAACATCCATTTGTAGACTTATGGATCAACGGATTTGGTAAATAACCTCTGCGGTGCAAACGGAGTCTATTATAGAAATATCAAGGACTCCGTTATTGCTTTCTATTGTTCTCCGGACATTTTTCAGCCCCCATCCGTGGTTTTCTCGAGAACCTTTGGAGGTTTCGGAGAGGGATGAGTCAGAGCTGCAAGAATTCTTTATCGTAACAGAAATATAACTACCAAGCCAGCCAACCGAAATGTCGACGAAAGGGTTGGAATCAACTTTTTGACAGGCTTCGATAGCGTTTTTGATCAGATTTGAAAGAATTGTGCAGAGGGCATAGCAATCTTTTACGGGAAGATTGGGAATGCGTCCGTCAAAAGTCCATGAGACCTTTTCTGATACAGCTTTTGTTTTAAAATCGTCGATTATGGAATCGATGAAAGGACTTCCTGAGTATAAATGTGTTTCAGACGCTTCGTATGACTTTGAGATACTGTCAAGGTAGGTACAAGCGTCCTCTAGTTGCCCTTTATGAACGTAGGAACCCAAAACACGCATGTGATAATTATAATCATGTCTGAATCTGCGAAGTTCATCATTTTTCTTTATCAATTCATCATAATGATCAGATTGAAGCTTAACGAAAAGAGAGAACTCGTTTTTTTCCTTCTCAAGCTGTAAAGAACGATTTGTTGCTATTTGCTGCCGAAAACATGCAAAGAGAAAGAGAATAGCAAGGAAGGCAAACATGCTGCTGATAACCGGCAGGAACTCAATTACCTTATTGTTAGCTCCGCATTCAGCGATGTACTGCATAAAAGAGCATAAAAGAACAGACATTATTTCTCCTGATAAAGCAAGACAGTACTGACTTCGCGTGAGTATCAGCTCTTCTTGAGGAGCCTTTTTTGATCGATGAAATATTTTTATCAACCCCCAAAGCAGGATCAGAATCAAGTTTAGGATTAGATTCAGAGTTACTTTGTCGAAGGATGCTATAACTGTATAACGAAGGATATACATGAGCAGGTCCAAAAGGGATATTTCAAAAATATCCAAGGCAAAGATGATCAGAGGGGCGTAAGCAAGCGCTCTGCGACGCGAAGGACCTTTATATACGATGACAGCCGCAAAGGGAGCAATTGTTCCCAGCATAAAATCACTATAGTTCTCGGGGAGGTAATTTGTAATGATCCCTAATGCTATGACGGAAAAGAAAAAGGCAAGGATTCTACCGTTGCTTTTTCGTAACGATATGTGAAAAATGGACAGTAAAAGTGTAAGCACCAGAGTTGCTTCGGTAAAAATGTAAAGGATTGTCATAATCATAGGGCAGTTTACCTTCGAAAGTTTCGAATATAGTATGTTAGCTTGGACATAAAAACGTCCTTGTATGATGAGCGTAACGGTTTTGTCTCTCCGTTGCTGAGGGTTACCGAACAATCGGTGTTGCCTACGACATGGTATAGATTAACGTATGTTCCTTTGTTTATACAAACAAAAAGGAATGAATTGAGCGAGTCGATGAATTTGGTCACTGACCCGCTGCATATGATCTTTTCTGTATCAACCATAATCAAGTAATAATATGAACCTGAACTCTCGATATAGACGATCTCCGACAATGCTACAGAATTGTGACCCGGAATCGGTATTGTTGGTTGAGAAATCAGGAGTAGTTCTTTAATAGCTAAGGATAGACACTTCTCAAGATTATACTTGATTACAGGTTTCACAAGAAACCCAAGAGTTCTTGAGCCAAATGCGTCCGGCATATAATCTGCGTGGGAAGTAGTAAAGATGATTTTCCAGACATTCTTTTTGTTTTCGAGCTGTTTCATTACATCTATACCATTCATGTCTCCGAGCTCAACGTCTAAAAAAAGAATATCAACAGAGCTTTCACCTTCTAAAAACGAAAGGCCGGAAGCATATTCAAAGTATTCTGCTTTAAGCTTAAGGGAAGAGAGAAAATCGTCGCAAAGACATTTGATAGCTGTCCGATCGGACACAATGTCGTCGCAAATTGCAATGGTAATCAGATTGTCGTACATTTTAGGATTCCTCCGTGATAAATCCTATGCTGACTTGTAAAAACGTATTAAGCAAATATCAAATTTATCGAACATGATAATGCTAAACGGGGGGAGAGAAAAAGTCAAGCGATTTTCACAAAAAGTGAAAAAAAATCATTTAAACAAATGAAACGGCGTTATAACAAATGCGTGTTGAAGAGGGAAAACCAGCGGATTATCTTGTCAGTGAAAAAATGTAAGGAAGGGAGCAAGAGATGAGTATTTGGGGCTTAGATTTTTGGGCTGTTTGGAAATGGTTGTTTGGGTAAGATTACAAGTACAAGGAAGGAAGATGAAACTATGGACATTTTAGAAAAACAAGAATATCGGATGCGAAATGTATTGGCATATCGTGCCAAACTATCGCAACTCCAAATAAAAGAGAAGAGCCAGGAGCTTGACAAGTACATAAAGGGTACCGGCGCCGTTTCTACAGGATTACCTGTTACAGCAACATATGCTATAGAAAACAGTAGTGATGGCCAAAAAATTGACATGGAGTTATTGATCCCCCTTGATAGGGATATCTCACAGGAAGTGTCTGAGGGAGTGAAACAGAACGTACTTGATAAGGGCGTGAGATTTCTGCCGGAATTCCTTCTTACTAACGCGGTGAAGATTAAACACAAAGGGAATCCTTCGCGTATACAGGAAAGCTTGAATGTGTTAAATGAGTACATCGCAGAGAAAAAGCTGGTTCCGATCACGGTTGGATACAACGTTACAGTCAAACAACCGAAGTCACCGGCAGAAATAGATGAAATGGAGATTGAGACTTATGTGGGAGTAAGTCCTAATGCACTGTGATATTAAATCAGATTATGAAACGGCCGAATATAGTCTGGTTTGATATAGATCTCTAACCAAAATGCGCATTTCACAAGAGTAATAGAATTGAAAGGAGAAAAGAAAGATGGCTACTCTTGAAATCGGGAAATTTGATCCGATGGATTATTCGGAGATGCTTGAAGCCGAAGCTGGTGGTTGGATTCTTGCAGCAATAGGAGCTGTAATTGGTACTGCAGTAACTATATTTGCAGTTGCTGCAACACCAGTAGGAAAAAGTGCCGTTGCCATTAAGGGAGCAAAATTGACAGCTGGATTAACGGCAGCATTATTAACTATATAAGGAGTGAATCATTATGGATGGCTTTATGGAATTGAGCTTTGATGAAACAATGCTCGTAAATGGAGGTTTTAATAGCGGAGAGTTTGTGCACGGAGTGGGTTACGGTTCCGCATCTGCTGCTTCTTTTGGAATGGCATCTTTCGCATTTGGAGCAATTACACCTGCGACTGAAATATTCACTTGCGGATGCTTAGTTACAGGAGGCGCAGCACTCGCGGTTCTTGGCGTGGGATGCGCAGTGGCCGGACTGGTTTCGCTAATATGCTCAATATTTGATTGACAGGGAAGGAACAGAAATGTGGATGAAAATAGTCTGTTTAATATGCATAGTGTTATCCGTGGCGAATATTGTCTTTTTTGGTGTCAAGTATTTTGTTAACAGAAAAAAAATACAAAACGGAAAATATATTGTTGTATATCCCAAGATTACAGTAGTGTTGTTTTTCGTCGGAATAGTCTTGTATCAAGGAGCTATTGTGGTCAGTTTGTTTTTTGATCTGTACAGAGCATTAATTCTCGAAACGCTCTTAGTGTTCTTTCTCCTTGAATTTGGAGCAAAGAGTTTTGTGCTGGTATCTGATGATGGGGTGATGATTAAGTGGAAGTATATTTCAAAACAACAGTTGTCAGAAAGCAGTATTATTCGACGAGAAAGAAAAAACAGTTATTATATTCAGATCAGGAATGAACATTTGTATGAAAACTTATTGATTGACAAGAAAAAGATGTTTTTTCAGTTGCGGAGTAACTGAAGTCTTATAGGCACATATCAGTATTAATATCGACTATTGCAAGACGTTTTCTGTAGCATCAGCGCCGTTTGGTGGTTTGAAATGGCGCTGATGTAATCTGTTCTTGTTGTATTCAAAAAACAGTATAAGGGGACACACATGCGTTACTACTGCATAAAACAACACGATATCACTGACTGCGGGGCGGCGTGCCTTGCAACGATCGCCAAGCAATACGGGAAGTCGCTCTCAATCACAAAGATCAGGGAAGTGGCGGGGACTGATAAACAGGGAACCAACGTGTTTGGCATGGTAACGGCAGCGGAGCAGCTCGGGTTCACCGCAAAAGGAGTAAAGGGAAATCAGGAGGCATTCTTCTCGGGGTTCCCGCTTCCCGCAATCGCTCATGTGATCGTGGACGGAACCCTTCTTCATTATGTGGTCATTCACAAGATCACCAAGGACAAGGTTATCATTGCAGATCCGGGAAAAGGGATCGTAAAGACAACTCCCGAGGAGTTTTTTAAACAGTGGACGGGGGTCATGATACTGCTTGTTCCGGCAGTTACCTTTGAAAAAGGAAAAGAGACCAAAAGCATATTTGAAAGATTTTTCAAGCTTCTTCTTCCGCAGAAAAAGCTTGTTTTTGACATATTCATAGCGTCACTTCTGATCACCGCACTTGGGATTCTGGCGGCATTTTACTTCCAGATCATAATGGATGATATCCTTCCTGCGGGAATAGAGAAAACGCTTCATATCATATCCGTTGGGGTGATACTTCTCAAATTGTTTTCGGTTGTGTTGTCGGTACTGCGAACGCATCTGCTGATGTACCTCAGTCAAAAGCTGGACATAGCACTGCTGCTGGGGTATTACGATCATGTTCTGAAGCTGCCAATGAATTTCTTCGGTACAAGAAAAGTAGGAGAGATCATTTCCAGGTTTCAGGACGCTTCTTCAATCCGTGACGCTATATCAAATGCGACCCTGACTGTTATGATCGATACCATCATGGCGATTGCAGGGGCGATAATCCTGTTTTTCAAGAATTCGGTACTTTTCGCTATTGCCGCAGTTATGGTTGTCTTGTATGCGGCATTGGTTTTCGCATTTAATAAACCCTACAAAAAAGCGAACAGAAAGCAGATGGAGGACAACTCCCAGCTGACCTCTTATCTTGTTGAGTCACTTAACGGGATTCAGACCGTAAAGGCCTTTAACGGAGAAAAAACAGTTGAGACCGAAACAGAGTTCAGATTTGTTAAACTGCTCAGGAGCATCTTCAGGCTTGCCGGTATAAGCAATGCGCAATCCGGCCTGAAGGCACTTGTCGAGGCGGTCGGAGGAATAGTCATCGTCTGGGTCGGAGCGTCCTCGGTGCTTGCCGGAGATATGACGATGGGAAGTCTGATCTCGTTTAACGCGCTTCTTGTATATTTCCTTGATCCCGTTAAAAACCTGATCAATCTTCAGCCCTCTCTTCAAACCGCGATGGTGGCATCCGACAGGCTCGGAGAGATCCTTGATCTGGAGGTGGAAAAAAACGACAGTGAGCTTCATAAGATGCGTCCGGCAAGTCTTCGGGGCGATATTGAGCTTAAGGATATAACCTTTCGTTACGGAACAAGGATGCCGGTACTCGAACATTTCTCGATGAAGGTTAATAAAGGGGAGAGGATCGCTATCGTCGGGGAGAGCGGAGCGGGGAAAACTACGCTTGCAAAGCTGATCTTGAACCTTTACAAGGGAGAAGCCGGGACTATCACTATAGCAGGAAACTCAATAGATGATATTGCTCTCGACAGTCTGAGGGAAAAGATCTCGTACATCCCACAGGAAACATTCCTGTTCAGCGGAACCATTTACGATAATCTTACCTTCGGACTTGAGGATCCTCGGATGGAAGCTGTCGTTGAAGCAGCGAAGCTGGCGCAGATACACGAGTTTATAAATGCGCTTCCGCTGCGGTACGAAACTCACCTTGATGAGAACGGAAGCAATCTTTCGGGCGGGCAAAGGCAGCGCCTTGCAATAGCCAGAGCGATCTTAAAGAAGCCGGACATTCTGATACTCGATGAGGCGACAAGCAATCTTGACGGAGTAACGGAACGCGCGATCCAGGATACTATCGACGCCTACAGTGAAGGCATGACGACCATTATCATCGCGCACAGGCTCAGCACAATACGGCGCTGCGACAGGATATTTGTCATGGAAAAAGGAAAGATAATAGAATGCGGAAGTCATGAAGAGCTTATGTCAAAGGACGGTGGGTTCTACAGAGGACTCTATGAAGCACAGACAGCTTGAAAGTATCGCTTTTCGAAGCGCGAAGGATAGAAAGTAATGAAGAAAACGGTTTATGATATATCGGAATGCTCGGATTCAAAAGAGGTATACGGAAGTCGACCGACTCCGGCAGTAACTGTATTTGTGTATGTGGTCGTTTTGCTCTTTGTCGGAGCAATAGTGTATGCGTTTTTCGGAACGATCGAGATCGTTGCGACAGCAGGGGGAATAGTTCGCCCTAATGACAACGTGTCAAATGTGGCAGGCATGATGTCGGGAAAGGTGAAAGAGATCTATATCACAGATGGAGCATATGTAAAGGAAGGAGATGTGCTCCTTGTCCTTGATACGAGCGAAAAAGAAGGCGTTTTGTCTGCATGTGAAGGAAAACTGGAAGAGCTCAGATTTGATCTGGAGTGTCAAAATCGATTTCTCTCCGGGATCCGAACCGGGGTTAATCCTTTTTTGAATGATACTCGATCGGAAGAATATTATTATCATGTGAGTTTTGAAAGATACATGCTTAACACACGCGATATGTCGCAACAGGAGGAATATACAGGGAAGAAAAATACTCTTTCAAGGACAGGTCTGGAAAGCTCGTTAAAGGAGAGCCTAACCAAGTACCTTTATCTTGCGGCATATAATGAATCGGTTCGGGACGGAAGGACGGCGGTCATGGGCAGATCGGCGTTTGACACCATGGCAAAAGGAATCGCCGAAGGACTCGAAAATGAGCTTTTTCAGGAAAAGCTTTTCTCTTCGGAACTCCTGGGATCAGCAGGGGATACGGCATATACATTATATAAAGATCAGTATGAGCTTTATCTCGAAGGGAAAAAGAGCGCGGATCTCGAAAAGGAGGAAAGCCTCAGACAACTGTCGGCGGACACAACATATGATAAAAATGCGCTGTACACTTCTATATATCAAACTGACAGAGACAGGTACGAGACAGTGCTTTGTGCTCTCAATGGGGATATAGATGAGGATGAACTGGCGCTCGATCCACAGGCTGAGCTTCTTTACTCGGGAATAGTCTACGAGCAGGAGGAATACACCCGTAACACAAAAAGCGCATGGGCTTCGCTTGAAGATTATAAGCTTACGACCCTTGGAAAATATAAGAGCACTCTTTCAGAGTACAGCTCGAAGCTCGAAGAACTCAAGATCGCCAAAACATCGATCCTTTCGAGAACCGATATGCAGAACGATCTGAATGATGTTTATAATACAGCAAGAAACCAGAAGTACTATCAAATGGTAACATCTACTGAAAACGAGATCCGTACGATCAAGTCGGAAAGAGACGCTCTTCAAATAAAAAGAAGAATGTATTCGGATACTCTTTCGGAAAACCCCGGTATGGAGCCTACGCCTGAGATGAAGGCGTCAATGGATAGTTTGGACTCTCAAATAAGTGATTATAATCGCCAACTCTCCGGGCTGGAAGCACTCCTCGACAGTCTTAAATCCGGATACAACAAGGCAAGTGACTTTCCGGAGTACGAACGGAGATATTTCCTCTATCGCTCGGAGTTAGAGGCTTTGTCCGCTGACTATATTCAAAAGAAGAAGCAGATCGAGGCAGACCGCTCGGAAGAAAACAACGAGTTTGCCATAAAGCTCTACACCGAGCTCTACAACGGTTATGACATACTTGTCAGCTCTATCGAAGAAGGAGAATCTTTATTCCGTGATGAAAAAAAGTACAGCCTTATGTGGGTTCTGTACTCTGCTTACGAAGTTGAAAAAAACGAATATGAGAGAAAGGCAAAAAGTGCTGAAGCAGCCGAGAAAGCGTACAAAGACAGCGTCAGATCGGAATACTCGGGAAAGATAATCGAACTTGACAGAAAACTTGACGAGTTGCAGATCGCTTCGGGTGCGGCGATCTCTGTTGAGGAGTTGACGCTCAGTGTTATACAAAGATATGACAACAATCTGGAAACGATGTACCTCAAAACACTCACATCTACGCAGGATGGGTTGGGGTCGTTAAAGGAACGCTTTCTTTCTGATGCCGGAAACAGAGCCCTGCTTACTCTTGAAGGGGAGAGGGAGGATCTTTCCTCTGCGTCATATACGAACGAAACGCAATTAACCCTACTTAATGAAAGAAAAACGTTGGAGAACAACATAAACGAGCTTGAAGAACAGATCAAGCAGACAAAGCTCGAGATAGAGTACGGAACGATAAGAGCATCGGGAAGCGGAACTGTTAACTGCATCAAAGAGTTGGCAAAGGGAGATATCATTTCGGCCGGAACGGTTGTGGCGACGATAATCCCGCCTAGGGAACGATCGGCAAAAGTCGTCCTTTATGTAGAGAACACCGACATAGGAAATATCGAAGAAGGAGATAGGGTCAGATACAACATAGCTGCGCTTCCGGGTAGTGAGTTCGGAGAGGTGACGGGAACGATCACCCGTGTTTCGGAAGATGTAACACAAAACGAGGGGCAGTATTCAGGATATTATGTTGTGGAAGGAAGCCTTGAGCAGGACACCCTTACCGACTCCGAAGGAAACCGGGACAAGATCGCGATCGGAATGCAGCTTGAAGCAAGGATCGTAACAAAGGAGATAACGATAATCAGGTACCTTTTGGATAAGCTGGGGCTGTGAAAAATCATTTTGTAAGGAATAAAACATCTGATATCTGTATGTCATACTATTACAATACAGATATCGGATGACCGCTTAACAAGTTTCTCGACCGCTTAAGGAGTTTTTTAGCAAAATCAAAGTTTACAGAGAAATCGAAACCCTTTGCTGTGTTGCATTTATCAGCTTCAATCTCTATAATTAATTGATATAAAGGTCGGTTTTCGGACCGCCATATCGGAAGAAAGAGAGTAAAGGGGGACAACAATATGCCGTTTATAGGATCAAAAGTCAGCGTTAAGACTACAGACACACAGAAGGAAGAGCTCAAGAAGCGCCTCGGACAGGCGATCGCGATCCTTCCCGGCAAGAGCGAGAGATGGCTCATGGTCGAGCTTGAAGACGAAAAGAAGCTGTATTTCGGCGGTGATGACAGTGCGCCCAGCGCGTACATCACAGTCAGCATACTCGGCAATCCCGACTCCGCATCTTTCACAAAGATGACGGGCGAGATCTGCAACATTTATAGCGAGATTCTCGGCATCAGTCCCGACAGGATATACATCAAGTACGACACGACCAAGGATTGGGGCTGGAACGGGAGCAATTTCTGATGAAAAGACGAAACATTGAACGAACCACCGAGTTCTCTACACAGATCAGCCGAGAGTGCGGTTTTTATGGGCTGCAGGGGCTGTGCAGGAACAAACAGGGAGACTATACGATCGCAGTCGAAGCGGTCGACATGGAGAACGACCCGGTAGATTCCTTTACGAGCGTGATCGGTGAGGAAGAGATATTTGTTAAGGCATGCTTTGCCGAGAAGGTCGGTGCGGTCTTCACACTTCTCATCCACAAGGACGAAGCGGGTGAGAGCTTTGTCTATGTAAGACAGTATGCACCCGACCGTGCTGCGGGACGAGCTGTTTGTACGACGGAAGAGAAGATGTCCGAGCAGTCCTTCATGGAATGGTGGAAGGAGAGGAAGTACGGCAAGCAGATCAACTCGTACAGGAACGACCTCAATATCGGTACCGGTGAAAAGTATTTCGACAATCTCCTGGAAAGCAACGGGTCTTCATGGCCCGCAGGCATTGACGGGTTCATCACCTCGAAGGACGAAGCAGGGAACACTGTGATCGGTGCTCTGATTGAAAACAGGATCGCCGACAAGTGCAAGGTCAAGTCCTACAACACCAACAGGTACTTCGGCAGGGACTACAAGACCTGGGTCGCTTCCATCAAGCTTGCCAGGGCTCTGTCAGCTCCGCTTTTCCTGTGCACCTACTCGAGAAAGAAAGGGCAGGAGCAGTACATGGGAATCGGACAGATCGTCAGTGCCGACGAGGAAGGCCTCGTTTTTAAGGACAAGGTCAGACCCGACAAGAATGTTAAAAGCAGCGTCGAAGAAGTCAGGGAGTGGATTAATAAAGAAATCCTTGAGTTCAGAAACAACAAGAGCTGAAAGCTCGTTTATGAAGATATGACACTAAAGAACACAGTGAACAACAGGGCCGGTTTATTTGCGGGAAGGGCGGTTACGGCAGTCTTTCTCTGTGCTCTTTTACTCTGTTCTTTTGCGCCGGCGGGCGTTCGGGGCGCTTCCAAAGCATCGGTTAAAACCAAGGCAACGCTTATGTTCACGGGGGATCTGATGTGCCTCAAAGGCCAGCAGTACGACGCATCCACTAAGAAGGGCTTCGATTTCTACCCCGCATACAGGTACGTTGCCCAGATCTTCAAAGAAGCAGACATGGTCTGCGGCAATCTTGAGTCTCTTATCTCGGAGTCAAATCCTTTAACCAAAGATCAAGTCTATGAGAACAATGAACCGCAGTGCAACGGTCCCCTTGCGTACCTTGATGCGCTCAGGAAAGCAAGCTTCGATGTCCTGGTGACGGCCAACAACCACACCTGTGACTGGGGAGCGGTGGGCATAAACGAGACAAAGAAGCACCTTGACGAGTACGGATTTCTGAATGTCGGTACTCATTTCGAGAAGAGCAAGAGTACCGGTAAAAAGGGTTCCGAAGCAGGCCCCGGCACGGAAGACCGGTTTGTTATATACAACGCAAAGGGGATCAGGGTCGCGATCCTGGCATATACGCATCTGATCAATCAAAGACAGAAGATGACACCGGAGCAGATGGACACGATGGTACATCTATACGACCCCGAGGTTGTAAAGAAGGATATCGCCGATGCCAAGGCAGCCGGTGCGCAGTTCGTTGTGGTTTACCTTCACAACGGAACAGAGAACACCGAGGAACTCACCAAAACTCAGATCGATGATTCCGGGTTCGTGGCCGAGGCGGGAGCCGATCTGATCATCGGTTCGCACCCTCACTGCCTTCAGAAGTGCGCTTACATCAACACTTCCGACGGAAGAGAAGTGCTCTGTATGTATTCAATGGGCAATTTTGTCTCGAGCATGGCACGCGACATCAACAACGACACACTGATCCTTAAGGTCACACTCACAAGCACACAGACCAAGGACAAGACGGACGTCAGGATGACGGGTGCGTCTTATATCCCGTGCAGGGTTGCTCCGAAGGCGGGGCATTCTTTCGTAGTGATCCCGATCCTTAAGTACAAGGACGGAAGCTACGCATCAAATTCTCTCAAAGAAGCGGCGCAAAGGATCTCCAAGATCATCGACGGCGTGATCCCCGAAAGAAACAAAACTACCGAAAATCCGCAAAACAAGAGCAAATGACGGAATATCCGGACACAATTCACAAAGTTTTCACAAAATATTAGCACTCACCTCTTGACAGTGCTAACAAATGGTGGTATAACGTAGTCAGAACAAAGGAAAAGAGCAGATCTTCAAAAAGATTCCTGATGCGCTTCCCTTGCTCACGAAAAAAATATTTCTTGAGAAGGAGGAATGACTTATGTTGTTACCTAGCATTTTTGGAGAAAACTTACTTGATGATTGGATGGATTTCCCGAAGTTCGAGTTCCCGAACATCGACCGCAAGCTCTACGGAAAGCACGCATCTCACGTGATGAAGACCGACGTGCAGGAAGTAGAGGACGGATACGAGGTTGATATCGATCTGCCCGGCTTCAAGAAGGACGAGATCAAGTTGTCACTCGACAACGGGTACCTGTCAGTCAGCGCTTCCAAGTCGCTCGACAATGATAAGAAGGACAGGAAGGGTAAACTTATCCGCCAGGAGCGTTACGCCGGTTCGATGGCACGAAGCTTCTTTGTCGGAGACAACGTTACAGAAGAGAACATCAAGGCAAAGTTCGAGGACGGAGTGCTCAAACTCCATGTGCCTAAGGAGGAGCCCGCGAAAGTGCCTGAGAAGAAGTTCATCGCGATCGAAGGCTGAGACGATACGGATGTCAGAGCCTGAGTAAAGCTTTCAAGCCCGGAGCAGGGAATTGCTCCGGGCTATTATTTTTGTGCTCAGTGAAAAAAGTCTATGCTATATGAAGCGGTTTGTGATAAAATCAGTGTGTGAACATCGGGTCGGGCAGATAACCCGGGGCGATCACATAAGCGTTATAGGATCCCACCGCGATCAGCGGACAGGGGAACGGGAAGGAATCAACATGGTAAAGCACGTTATCTTATGGACTTTAAAGGAAGAGTATTCTGGGGCAGAAATGGACGTTATCAGGGACGGTATCAAAGCCGGTCTCGAAGGCCTCAGGGGACAGATCCCCGGACTTGTTGACATCAAGGTCAACATCAAGCCGCTCGGGTCTTCAAACTGTGACCTCATGCTCGATTCGACTTTTAAGGATGAGGCATCCCTTAAGGCGTACTCGGTTCATCCCGCTCACGTTGAAGTGGCCAACACTAAGGTCAGACCTTTCACCGCAAGCCGCGTGTGCATCGATTACGAGATTTGACGGTGAGATCACCTTCGAGTGTTAAGAACAGTAAAATACAAGACTTCCGTGCCATGGCGCGGAAGTCTTTTTCAGTCTGTATTGTAAGATCCGTCAGATGATCGACAGGTGCGGTTCTTATTTGTCGATAGAAGAATAGTATGCCTCGAGGTGAGGTCTTGCGGCTTCGTAGCAGCTCTGAAGCTTCGGGTCGAAGTGCTTGCCCATGCCCTCCATGATGATCTTGTCGGCGGCTTCAAAGGACATGCTCTCCTTGTAAACACGCTTGCTGACGAGGGCGTCGTAGACATCGGCTATGGCCATGATACGTGCCTCGAACGGGATCTCGTCGCCTTTGAGACCTTCGGGATAACCGGTTCCGTCGAAACGCTCGTGGTGATAATGAGCAACGTTCTCGGCAACCTGCTTGAAGCTGTCGTCGTCCGTGAGCTTAAGGATCTCGTGGACTATCTTGGCACCTTCGGCTGCGTGAGTCTTCATGATGGCGAATTCCTCGTCGGTGAAGCGGCCGGGCTTCCTCAGAACCGCGTCGTCAACGGCTATCTTACCGAGGTCATGCATGGGCGCGGCCTTGACGACATCGGCACAGAACTTCTCGGGAAGATCAAAGGTCTTGTCTTTTTTCATCTCGTCGATGAGGATGCGGACTCCCTCACTCGTTCTTTTGATATGTCCACCGGTCGAATTGTCACGACTTTCAACCATGGTAGCCATTGAAAGGATCAGGTTGTTGTGCATCTCAACTATGTGAAGCGTCTTTTCGTCGACTTCGTGCTGGAGGTCGGCGTTGTAGTTGTTTATCAGGGCAATGTATTTGCGGTGCTTTGTTTCGTCGACTGCCGTTATCTGCCAGCCGTGCTTGCGCACGCCCCCGCGGAGACGGCTGATGTGAATCTTAAAGAATCTTTCTTCGTCACCTTCTCCCGTCTCGTAGGAGAGGGAAGATCTGCCGTTTTGTTCATAATCGTTGATCCAATCATCAACGGTTTTTTTAACATCGCCGTCAGCGAAAGACTTGTCGATCTCCTGATCCCTCAGCGAAGGGAAGAATTCTTTGGCGGCCTGATTGCTTCCGAGGTAAAGCCGCTCGTTGTCGAGCAGGATTATGCCCGTACCGGTTCCTTTGATCATGGCATGGGCGGCGGTCTCTTCGACATCATAGAGTCTGAGTCTGTCGGAGATCAGAAGGAACACGAAAAGTGCTATGGTGTAACCGGCATTCACAAGCTCTATCTGAATTCCGAAACGCTTATTGAACAGATAACTGATCAGGCAGATAAGCTGAGGGATATAGAGAAGTCGAAGCATATGGTTTGATACTTTTTTCTTCTTAAGTCCCGTATAAATGATCGCAACGAAGGATGCGATCGCATAGGCGATGACGCTTATAACGAAGACGGTATGAAGGGGACCATAAGTTTTTTCAAAGACGGGAACACCGTCAACGATCGAAAAGGAAATGTGCTTATAAAACGGAGTGCCTTCTCCGGCGGTGATGACGAAAGCGTAAAGCAGTGTACAATGCGCGAAGATCGCGGCGCGGATCCACCGTGAAACCTTCAGTTCACAAAGATCAAAGATGCTGTTGATGATGAAAAAGCTCAGGTAACAGCCTCCGATGTAGGAGATGCGGGTCGCCATCAGAGCACCTTCGAGAGATTCGCTCATGGACGCGAGGAGAGCTCCGGTGTTGGCAATGGGAATGAGGATGGCAATGATCGTTATGTAGGTGTTGTAGCTCTTGTTCCATTTAAAAATGTAAATAATGGTCAAAAGCACCGAGATCAGAAGTACGGTCAGGTAATAAATCATGTTTTTTTATCCTTAACAGTGAGGTATAATTCAAATCAAAGGGTATGGTCAGATTTTACACCCAATACGGATGAAAAACAAGGAAGGACAAATTGAAAAAGAAAGACATGACCGAGACTACGGTCTATAAAAGAGTAGGGCAGGTGGGACTGCTCGAATACAAGGGGCTCAACCGATTCGACTGGCTCGTCAACGCCTTCTCGACACGCGAGGGAGGCGTGAGCGAAGGGCAGTACGCGACCATGAACTTCAGTGTGAGCATGGGAGATGATCCGGCGAGAGTGGCCCGTAACTTTGAACTCTTCGGGGAGGCGATCGGCGTACGCCCCGAAGACATGGTCTACGCGGACCAGAAGCATACCGATCATGTGATGGTCGCGGGTGCGGCACACAAGGGTATGGGCGTGACACGTGAGCGTGATTTCTCCGGTGTGGACGGCCTTGTGACCGACGAGCCGGGTGTTTGCCTGGTCACTTCGTTTGCGGACTGTGTTCCGCTGTACTTCGCGGATCCCGTTCACCGCGCGATCGGGCTTACTCACTCCGGCTGGCGCGGGACCGTTGCGAAGATCGGAACAAGAACGATAGAACTGATGCATGAGAAGTACGGCACCAATCCCGCAGATCTGGTCTGCTGTATCGGACCCTGTATCGGCAGGGAGTGCTACGAGGTTAGTGAGGACGTGGCGAGGAAATTTGAAGCCGCGTACAAACCGCAGGAGTACGGGATGATCTGTGCACCCCGTGAGGGTACGGATTCCAAGTACCTGCTTGATCTGCCGCTGGCCAACTACGAGCAGTTCGTCGACTGCGGAGTGGCGCCCGGAAACATATATATGCCCGATCTGTGTACGGCCTGCAACAGCGATCTCCTGCATTCGCACCGCGCAACAGGCGGGAAGCGCGGTGGGATGTGCGCTTTCCTTATGATAAGACCGTAAGCTCTCAGCTGCGGCCCTCGCAGATCCTCCGGAGGGCGTTAATGTACTCCTCGGTGAGAGTAGAGGGGTGGATCTGAGCCGGCAGGATGTAACCGATCTGCATATAATCGTTCACTTCGAGCGGCTTGGCGATGATGTTCGGACCGTTGAGCTCTTCACTGATCACACCGCTGCATATCGTGTAGCCGTTCAGACCGATCAGAAGGTTGAAAAGTGTGGCACGGTCACGGACGATCAGCTCTTTGTCGCAGTCGACGGTGCTCAGTATCTCCTCAGAGAAGTAAAACGAATTATGGCTTCCCTGCTCATAGGAAAGCTTGGGATAGGGCGTGAGGTCCGAAAGACTCAGGCTCTTTTTCTTTGCGAGAGGAGAGCTTTTACCGATAAAAACGTGAGGGGTCGCCGTGAAGAGCGGTTCAAAGATAAGCCCGTTATCGCGAAGCGTCTTGCGGATGACCGTCTCGTTAAATTCGTTGAGGTAGAGGATGCCGATCTCGCTGCGAAGGTGCGCGACATCCTCGATTATGTCGTAGGTCTGCGTTTCACGCATATGGAACTCGTATTTACTGCCCCCGTACTTACGCAGAAGCTCGACAAAAGCTTCTACAGCAAAAGAGTAGTGCTGGGAAGAAACGCAGAATCTGATCTTTCCCTGAGTCTTGCCCGTATAGCGTTCGTTTATCAGGTCCGTCTGGTCAAGGACCTGTCTTGCGTAGCCGAGGAATTCCTCGCCTTCCTTGGTGATCTCGATCCCCTTGTTACTTCTTGAAAAAATGGTGATCCCGTACTCCTTCTCGAGTTCGATGATCGCACTTGTAAGGCTGGGTTGGGCGATAAAGAGTCTTTTGGCGGCTTCGGTCATGTTGCCGGTATCCGCGACCGTAACGGCGTATCTGAGTTGTTTTAAGGTCATGGGGTCCTCTCCTTCTTCCGGGAACAGGGTATTGTTAGCCCGGTTTGGTTATGGGGTGATAAATAACGGTTATCTCTGACGATAGACGACAGCTATCATTATATCACAAGACATAGAAAAAATCTATGGACAAGACGATGTTTTTAGTATTTTACCTATCATTACGGTCGGTTTATACTTCGCATTAACAAATAAACGTGATGAAACAGAGGAGGGTACTATGAAAACATCGGTTGTTGGTTTTCCGAGGATCGGAAAAAACAGAGAATTAAAGTTTGCATCGGAAAAGTTCTTTAAGGGGGAGATCTCCGAGGCTGAGCTTCAGGAGGTAGCCCGCACCATCCGCAGGGAGAATATCCTGGCTCAGAACAACGCGGGAGTGGATCTTATCTCCTCGAACGACTTTTCTTTTTATGATAACGTGCTCGACACGGCGTTCCTTTTTAATATCGTCCCCGCAAGGTACAGAGAACTCAATGTGTCACCTCTCGCGAAGTATTTCGCTGCGGCGCGCGGACTTCAGGACGAACAGAATAATGTCAAAGCACTGGCGATGAAGAAATGGTTCAATACCAATTACCACTACATCGTTCCCGAGTTTGAGGATGACACGAAAATCAGTCTCGTGGGTACGAAGCCCGTTGATGAGTATCTTGAGGCCAAGGCACTCGGTGTGAACACCAAGGTTCAGATCGTCGGACCCTTTACCTTCCTTAAACTCACCAAGTTTGTGGGAAGCAAAAGAGCAGAGGATGTTGCCGGCGCTCTGACGGCAGAGTACGGCAAGCTCTTTAAGGAACTTGCATCCAATGGCGCGACACTTGTTCAGGTTGATGAGCCTTACCTTGTCCGCGACCTTGACGCTGCCGATATCGCTCTTTTCAAGAGGATCTACGGCGAGCTTTTAGGGCATAAGAACGGACTCAAGGTTCTTCTGCAGACATATTTCGGGGATATACGTGACGTTTACGGCGATGTGGTCGCACTTGACTTTGACGCGATCGGCCTTGACTTCTTTGAGGGGATCAGGACATTACAGCTTGTCAAGACAAACGGCTTCCCGAAGGATAAGGTTCTCGTGGCCGGTCTTGTGTGCGGCAAAAACATCTGGAAGAACAACTACGCGAATACCGCTTCGATCATCAAAGAACTTGAGGGTATCACGGGCGACTCCGAGAAGCTCATTATCGGAACTTCATGCTCACTCCTCCATGTTCCTTACACTCTTGAGAGCGAGACTAAGCTCCCCGCCGAGTACAAGAAGCATTTCGCTTTCGCGTACGAAAAGCTTGCGGAACTCGTTACCCTCGCTGATCTGAAGGAGGAAGACCTTGCGGAGAACAAGGCACTCTTTAAGAACAGACCCGACAGTGAGGACAGTGCCGTACGTGCCAGGGTTGCCGCTCTCAAGGATTCGGATTACACTCGTCTGCCCGCCTTTGAAGAGAGAGAAGCGATCCAGAAGAAAAAGCTCGGGCTGCCTCTCTTCCCCACGACGACGATCGGTTCGTTCCCCCAGACCGCGGACGTTCGAAAGAATCGCAGCGACTTCAAAAAGGGTAACATAAGCGTTAAAGAATACGTTGAATTTAACCAAAAGAAGATCAGAGAGTGCATTGCGCTTCAGGAGGAGCTTGGGCTCGATGTTCTTGTTCACGGCGAGTTTGAGCGAAACGATATGGTCGAGTACTTCGGCGAGAATCTCAGCGGTTACGTGTTCACCGAGAAGGCGTGGGTGCTTTCGTACGGTACGAGATGCGTGAAGCCTCCGATCATCTGGGGCGATGTTTCGAGGAAGAAGCCTATCACCGTCGAGTGGTCGAAGTTCGCGGCCGGCTGCACGGACAAGCCTGTCAAGGGTATGCTCACGGGACCTGTGACGATCCTTAACTGGTCGTTCCCGAGAGAAGATATCACCATCAAAGAAAGCGTGCTTCAGATCGCGCTCGCGATCCGCGACGAGGTGCTTGACCTTGAGGCGAACGGGATCGGCATCATCCAGATCGATGAGGCTGCGCTCCGCGAGAAGCTTCCGCTTCGTAAGTCGGATTGGTACAGCGAGTATCTTGATTTCGCGATCCCCGCATTCCGTCTCGTGCACAGCGGCGTGAAGCCCGAGACCCAGATCCACACACACATGTGCTACAGCGAGTTTACGGACATAATCCCCGCTATCGACTCGATGGATGCCGATGTGATCACGTTTGAGGCTTCCAGATCCGACCTTCAGATCCTTGACGCTCTCAAGGAGAACAACTTCAAGACAGAGGTCGGCCCCGGTGTCTATGATATCCACAGCCCGCGCGTTCCTTCGGTCGATGAACTTGTCGGACAGCTCACAAAGATACGCGAGAAGACGCAGGACAGCAAGCTCTGGGTTAACCCCGATTGCGGTCTCAAGACAAGAGGCGAGGAAGAAACTGTGAAGAGTCTGAAAAATCTTGTTGCAGCGGCAAGGATTATCAGAGATAATAAGTAAGAAAATTGATTAGAACATTATTCCGGAAAGGATACGAAAGCGGTGGCTTTCGAACAGAGAAATGAAGATCGCAGAGATTTACAAACAGAATAAACAGAGTCTTTCATTTGAGATTTTTCCTCCCAAGAAGGACTCTGAGCTTGAGAGTATCGACGAGACGCTCGAGGTGCTTTGCGAGCTGAAGCCTGACTTTATCAGCGTGACCTTCGGTGCGGGCGGCGGCAGCAACCGTAACCGTACGATCGAGATCGCGAAGAATATCAAGACCAGGTACGGCGTTGAGCCTGTTGTACATCTGACTTCGTTGCATTACGACAAGTCGGAGATCGACGAGTTCGCGAAAGTACTTGAGGCCGAGGGTATTGAGAACATCCTTGCTTTGAGGGGCGACCGCACTCCCAAGATCGCAGAGAAGGACGACTTTAAGCATGCTTCGGATCTGATCGCTTACCTTTCGGAAAAGCATGATTTCTGCTTCCTCGGAGCCTGCTACCCCGAGTGTCATCCCGAGTCTTCGGACAAGGTGAACGACATCAAGGGCCTCAGACGCAAGGTGGAAGCGGGTGCTTCGGTGCTCATCTCACAGCTCTTCTTTGAAAACGAGAAGTTCTTTAGCTTCGTCGAGAGTTGCAGGCTTGCCGGGATCGATGTTCCGATCATCCCCGGAATCATGCCGGTCATCAACGCCGCACAGATCAGGCGTATGCTTACGATCTGCAACGCATCCTTCCCCGACCGCTTCAACAGGATAGTCGGGAAGTACGAGGACGACAAAGAGGCACTTTTTGATGCGGGCATGTCCTACGCACTCAGCCAGGTCATCGACCTCCTCGCGGGAGATATCCCGGGCATACACCTCTACACCATGAACAACCCCAAGGTTGCGAGAAGAATCTGCGAGGGCATTCGCAATATCGTTAAAAAACAGAATTGATGTATGAGTTACACATTATCACATAGGCGTTAAAAAACAGAGGATCAACACGTGGAAGAGATTGTAAAACAGGAAGAAGTAAAGAAGATCGTGAAGGACATCATCGCCGATTACGCTCAGGGCAGGAACATCGACGAGATGAATCTTTTCAACAAACCCGACAAGTCCGAGGTTCAGGAGCTGGTGGAGAATCTTTTCAAGATCGTTTACCCCGGCTATTTCAGGGACAGGACTTTTAAGATCTACACGCCCGAGAACAGCTTCTCGGTCATCATCGAGGACACTTTCTACCACCTTAACAAGCAGCTCGTTCGTGCGCTTGATTACGGCAAGAAGAAGGGCGCGCTTACCGAAGAGGGCAGGAAGGAAGAGAGCTACCGTATCTGCAAGGCTTTCTTTGCCAAGATCCCCACGATCCGCGAGTATATCGAAACGGACCTGCTCGCCACGCTTGACGGGGATCCCGCTGCAGGCAGCTACGACGAGATCATCCTGGCTTATCCCGGACTTTTCGCGATAACAGTCTACAGGATCGCGCACGAGCTTTATCTTGAGGATGTGCCCGTTCTTCCGCGTCTTATGACGGAGTACGCGCACTCGCTCACAGGTATCGACATTCACCCCGGCGCAACGATCGACAAGTACTTCTTTATCGATCACGGAACCGGTATCGTTATCGGCGAGACCTCGATCATCGGCAAGAACGTCAGGATCTATCAGGGTGTTACGATCGGCGCGCTCTCAACGAGAGGCGGTCAGAAGCTCTCGGGTAAGAAGAGACATCCCACGATCTGCGACAATGTCACGATCTACGCCAATGCATCGATCCTCGGCGGCGAGACGGTGATCGGAGAGAACGCTGTGATCGGCGGCAACACGTTCATCACGTGCTCGATCGACCCCGACACGAGGGTCAGCATGAAGAATCTTGAGATGGAGTTTAAGACCCACGGCAGTTTCCACAAGAGCGAGGAGCTCAAGCAGGGAGAAGCCTGGTATTATATGATCTGATATGAAGATAATTATTGTTCGCCACGGCGATCCCGATTATAAGCATGATTCGCTCACGGAGCGCGGCAAAAAGGAAGCGGAAGCTCTTTCGGAGAGGATGAAGAACGTTAAAGCGGATTACTGCTACGTTTCCCCGCTCGGAAGAGCAAAGGAGACGGCAGCGGTATGCCTGCCGAAGATGCACATGGAGGCTGAAGAGCTGGTATGGCTGCGAGAGTTCGCTCCGATAGTTGAACGACCCCAGAAAAAGGGCGTTGCATGGGACTGGCTCCCTCAGGACTGGACCGCGATGCCTCACGCGTTCGACCTTGAGAAGTGGCCGGAACATCCCGCGCTTAAAGCCGCACATGTTGAAGAGGAAGCGGAGTGGATCTGCCGCGAGTTTGCGGCACTGCTCGAAAAACACGGTTATCGCAAGGAAGGGAAGTACTTTAAGGCAGAACACCCCAACAACGACACACTCGTGTTCTTCTGTCATTTCGGACTTGAATGTATCCTTCTTTCGTACCTTTTGAACATCCCGGCCTTCGTGCTCTGGCATGCGACCATCGCGACACCCACTTCCGTTACGACAGTTGCCACGGAAGAGAGACGTGACGGGGTAGCGCAGTTCCGTATGAACGCGTTCGGTGATACGTCGCATCTCTACGCGGCAGGGATCGAGCCTTCGTTCTCGGGGCGCTTCAGAGAGTGCTTCACCAACGAGGACGAAAGAATGGACTGATCATTACAATGTATTAAAGAAAGCGGCAACAAAGATCGCGGGGGAGTTCCAGTAGATCGCGATCTCGTTTGTATCGGCGGACGGCGTCTCGTCAAGATAGTACTTGGCAGCGGGTGTCTCGCCGAGTTTTTCTTTTGTAAAGGGGTATGTGAAACGCTTGTTGGGGCCACCCACGATGAATCCGGGCACGGGCGCGTCGATCCCGTCGGCACCGGAGGGCCTGTGGTGGGGATTTTGGACGCTGCGACTCCCGAGACCCGTCACAAAGGAGAGATCGAGAGCGTTGAGCCCGAGCGAGTAATCGATCTGGCTAAGCGCGCCGCTTAGCATGTCCTCCCTGCCTGTGAGCAGGTAGTTTACAACCATGGCCATGGCGTTGTTCATAACGTTTATGATACTGCCCCATACGTAATCTTCGACCCTGAGCGCAGTCCTGTAGCCGGAGTTGTTGACTCTCTGAAGGATGTCTTTACTTCTTTTAAGTAAATCTTCCCTGAGTTCGTTGTAAAAGGCCTCTCCTGCCTTCTTCTTAAGGAACAGGAGACAGCAGAGTCCTCCGAGACCTGCCACATTCGACCAGCCGAATTCCGCGATATCGAGACCCGAGAGCTTCGGGGTGTGGAAGAAGGGATACTTCTTGTTGATGTACATAACGGCTTCTTCCTGTTTGATCATCATCTGTCTGAAGATCATGTCCTCTTCGGGAACGGAATCCACGTCTTTCGCAAAGTTATAAAGCCTTTCGGCCTCTTCTATATATGATCCTTCTCCTGTGACAAGGTAGAGCTCGCAGCACGCCCAGAACAATTCGTCGATGACTCTCGTGTCGGTATAAGGACCGGTATTAAGTCCGTGGGGGTTAATGTAAGGAGAAAAGTCCTGATTGTCGACAAGCCACTTGTACCCCTTAACGGCAGCATCAAGCGCTCTGTCCGAAAATGCGGGATCGAACTCCCTGTAAGTCCTCGACGCGAGTGCGAGAACAGCGACTGCATCCGCCGTGGCTGTGTGCGAAGGCGGAACGATGTACTCGGGGTCGGTGTCGTCCTCGGGCATGATAAAAGGAGCAAAATGATCCTTGGTAAGCTTGTGGTAGAAAGCGCCGTCTTCGCGCTGCATCCTGAGGATCCAGTCGAGCTCGAAACGCGCTTCGTTCAGGATATCGGGAGTACCGTTGCCTGTTTCGGGGATGTTAAGGTCGTCCGAACATCCCGTGCCGAACAAGAGATAAGAATAAAGAAGGTGGGCAACGGTCACTGCGCCGGGGCTTACGTACTTACCGTAGTCGCCTGCGTCGTGCCAACCGCCTGTGATAGTTTTGGTCTTTGACCTGTCTTCCCAATCTATTGAGGGAGCGGTGTGGCAGGCTTTGTGCGTGAAGATACCGGCGTGCTTAGCCTCGAGAGCGCAACCGCAACGCTGGTAATAGAGGCCTTTGATGAGACTGTTCACCAGTGTGGTGAAGGGCTTGTCGGATACATTGACGGTGGCGGAGCTGTCAGAATTTTTTAATGTATACGTTCCGCTTGGAATATCCCCAAGGTCTATCACATAAACGTTATCGCCCGAAGCCTCGTCGAAGGAGAGCTCGGGAACTTCGTATCCGGCGACCTGTCTGTCTTCGCTGTCAAACAAAGCCAAAGGCTTGGCTTCGAGAACGGCTGCGTATTTGGGAAGGTGAGTCCCGTAGCCGAGCTGGTTGACCCTGATGGAATTGATTGCGGATTCTGTATTTGACATGTTTACCCCTCTGTAACTTTATTTGCATAAAAGTATATCATAAAAGATATGAATAAGGATAATACTTTTTAGTCAGGGTTCGTTTGGCGTATATGATGATCATTCGCTGCCGTACACTCCCAAGAATCAGGCATTGGTGGTATAATAAAGGGTAGTGCAACTTACGGTTGCGATATCTGTCAAAACAGCACTTGCATACAACGGGGAAAGAGTATATCTATTTGGATATAAGGACTTGAAAGGAAAAAGCCATGAATAAAGACTGGTCGGAAAAGAATAAAGAAATGCAGGCTCTTATCGGCAAGGCGGCAACCCTGGCCGATGGCATAAGCGTGCTCATCGACTTAAGAAATGATCTGCTCACGCAGATATCGTACATTGTGTACGGGTATCCCTCGGAGGCATTCTATCAAATGCCTTTTGCGGGAGCAGCGGGGTATCACAGCAAGACACTCGCTTACTCCATGTGGCACATCTTCAGGATTGAAGACATTGTGGCACATACGCTGATCGGCGGGGACGACCAGGTCTTTTTTGCCGGCGGATGGCAGGAGAAAACGGGAAGTCCCATCATCACTACGGGCAATGAACTTAAGGGTGAAGAGATCGCAGAGTTTTCAAAAGCACTCGATGCCAAGGCTCTGTTTGAGTACTGCAAAGCGGTGAAAGAATCAACGGATGCCCTGCTGCAAAGCCTGTCATACGCTGATCTGAAACGAAAGTTCTCCGAAGTAGATAAGAACAGGGTGAAGGAGAGTCGATGTGTGAGCGATGACAGCGATGCTGTTTGGCTTATCGATTACTGGTGCGAAAAAGACATCCGCGGACTCATCAAGATGCCTTTCTCGAGACACTGGATCATGCATATCGAAGCAATGTGCAGGATCAAGGATAAGCTGTGCAGCATAGCCAGAAAGGGTGCGGATCCTATCGCGAGATGCGGATTGTCGTGCAGGCACTGCTTTTTGAGGGAATGGTGCGGAGGTTGCAGAACTGCCTATAACACCTGTTCCGATGCTTTAAACTCCCCGGACAGGGTATGCCCGAATACGTCGTGCTGCGCGGGAAAAGGCATCGATGGCTGCTACGAGTGCGACGAGATGAAGGATTGCAAGAAGGGCTTCTATGCGTACGATGATATTGAGGCCATAAAGGCCATGGCCATGTTCATACGAAAGTACGGCAAAAAGGAGCTTCTGAAAACCATGGATCGGCTTCATGAGAAGTATGAGTTCGATAAGATCCAGGAAGTCCTCGGAAACGAACTCTGCGAAGGTTTAAAGATACTGGAGAGCAACCGGGGGTAATCCACAGAGAGGAAAGGAGCAAGATCAATATGGAACACAATATCACTGCACCGGTAATCAGAGAAGCAACAGCGGATGACGCGGAGGAAATGATCTCATATTTGAACATCGTCGGGGGCGAATCCGATAATCTCATGCATGGGGCTGACGGGTTTAAAGTACCGATCGAGGGCGTAAAACGACGTATTCAGGCTTTTCATGACGCAGATAACTGTGTTATTTTGATTGCTGTGGAAGATGGGAAGATCATAGCCCGGGCAGAGCTCGACGGCTATCCTTTTGCAAGATTACATCACAATGCCAAGCTCTCAATTTCGGTCAGAAAAGATCATTGGAACATGAAGATCGGCACAATTCTGATGACAGAGATCATTGAACGCGCGAAAAAAATGAATCTGCATAATATTGAGCTGGAAGTAATTGCTGACAATAAGGCGGCCATTGCGCTTTACCATAAAATGGGATTCTCAGATGTCGGAGTCTACAAAAACTGGTGGTTTGTGAACGATGTATACAGCGACGCGATCGTTATGCAGAAATGTTTGGATGACTGATGATCAGTAGGGTATGAAAAAATATAGTTTTTGTTAATTTGAGACAGGTTTAAAGGAACGACAATCATGGATGAAAGATCACTGCAAGATATACTGACGGAAAAATATGAAATAGAATCTCCTTCTTTGGAATTTTTAAGGGAAGGCGGTAGCCATACATATGCTGTGAACGGTAAGAATAAATATCTGCTTAAGGTCATTGGCCCTGCTTTCTCAGATACTGCAAGGCAGTCGGTCTCTATTATGAGATATCTTGAAGGAAATGGATTCCCGGTGCCTAAAACGATACTGACAAAGAGCGGAGAAGCCGTTTTTGAAACGGAAGTTGAGGGTGAGAAGAATCTGATAGTGCTCATGGGATTCATCGATGGTGATGAGCCGGAACTTGAAAACTGTGCATCCGAAGTCGGAGGGCTGGTGGGAAGGTTTCATCAATTGATGGAGAAGTATCCTGAAGAAGCTATATCAAAGGGTAAAGAATTCTTCATCGGACGATATCTGGAGTTCCTTCGTAAAAAGAATTACCCGCGTATTGCTGAGTATGAAGAATTGGGAGAACGACTCTGGGATAAAGTTAAGAATCTTCCTCAGGGTAAGTGTCACGGAGACCTTCACAGAGGAAATCTGTTGCAAAATAGTGACGGACAGATTTCCCTTGTGGACTTTGACACCGTTTGCCGTGCCCCGTTCATGTTTGATGTAATGGTCATGTGTGACATGACGGATTACTTTAATCTAAAGCAGGAAGATATTAAACTGACCAAAGAAGTATACCGGAAGTTTCTTTCCGGATATTTGGAATATCATGCGCTCAGTCGTGAAGAAATACTTTCTTTTCCGTACTGGGTTGCAATCAGACATTTTCAGCTTCAGGCCACGATACTTGAGATATATGGTATCGACTGCATAGATGAAGGTTTTATCGACGGACAGCTTTGGTGGCTTAATAAGTGGCAGGAATCAATGGCAGATTTCGCGGATGATGAAATAACAAATTGTAGCGGGTGATGATCATGTTATGCTCTGCCTTGAGATTGTCGGTATTCATATTGATGAAGATCATATGTTTATTATTCTATATATTTAAGATTGGAGACTAGAAATGGGTAAGATTTTTAATGTAGAAGACAGACAAAATACATTGGATTACATTCTTTCGTCTGCCGACGAGTGTTCTAAGATAGTATCGTTAGTTCAGGTTGGCTCCGGAGCCGAAGGATTTCACGATGAGAAATCCGACCTGGATTTTGTTGTGGCATATGATTCCAACGATTCACAGACCTATGTTATGGAATATATGCATCGGAAGATTACCGAGAAATATAACCTTTTGTTCTTCACACAGTCTGAAGAAAGACATCTTCAGGTATATGTTTTGGACAATCTTTTGGAAATAGATATCGGTTTTGGCTGTTATGAACATGCAGCGGCTTTAAAACCTGCATTTAAGGTTCTCTTTGATAATTCCGGAATGGTTGAATCGAAAATGGTTAAGTCCCGAGAGGGTATGGATGAACGCATATATGGTGACAAGCAAAAGAAAGACCTTGAAACAGCCTGTAATTATGTCTGGACGCACTTGATGCATGCGGCAGTTGCTATCTATCGAAACAACTATTTCCGTGTGGTAGGTGAACTTGAATTTGTCAGAAAGATATATATTGATCTTGTCGGAGACCGATACAAGCTTGAGAGTACTGTGAACCGTGAGATAGATAAGTTGCCTGATTTTGAAAAAGAAGCTATCAAGAGTACTTTTGTTTTCGGTGAGAGCAGGGAGATATTATGGACCGGTCTAATTAATCTGACGAACTTGGTATATAAGGAATTGGAAGGAAACAGTGTGCCGATATCTAAGGAAATGCTTTTTGAGTATTATGAGGAACTCAAATAAAATTATGAGAAAGGAGTAAGAATATGAAATATCAATACAAAGATATGCCTGAAAGCTTGAAAGGAACATACGGAGATTTTTCCAGAAATTTTGGTTTCTCATGGAAGGAATTCGTGGCGACTGTTCCGTCTCCGATGTTTCTTGTTACCACATACAAGTCCAATGGTATGCCTAATGCCTGCATGCAGTCGTGGGCAACATTTACGAGTGCCGATCGTGGTAACGGATTCTATGCTGTCCTGGCCAGCGTAAATAAAAACGGACACCTGTACAAAAGCGTGAACGAGACAAAAGAAGCCGTTATCAATTTTATGTCTGAAGAGTACCATGCTGCGTGCATGGCATCGATTAAGAACAATCAGTTTGAAGCAGATGAGATCACTGCTTCCGGCCTGACTGTCGAAAAGGCGTCATGGGTTAATGCTCCTATGGTTTCGGAATGTTTTATGAACCTTGAATGCAAGTACGTCTGGGAAAAGGAGATCGTACCGGGTGATGATCATGTTATGCTCTGCCTTGAGGTAGTCGGTATTCATATTGATGAAGATCATATGGCCGATCGAACCGGAGAAAACGGAATTCTTTACAATATTCACTATCAGATGAATCCTGAAATGGTTACAAAGAAAAATCATGATTATGCTGCAGTTCTTAAAAAGAAGATAGATGTTATGGAGTACTAATACAGTTAATACAAATGCATTCTGTAGAAGCAGGGTGCTTTTATTAACATCTGGTGATTGAGGAAACATTGCAAAAATCGTAATGTTCCATAATGTTGTGGTTGAAAACAAATATAGCAAATTCTTGCCAAAGATAGTTTATTTGTGAGTTTGCAATGTTTTAGAAATGTTCTGCAATGTTCCGCAATGTATGATATGTTTATGGAAGAACAACCTGGAGGTAGGAAGGTGAAGATAACAGAAATATATAATGACGTGATCAATGAAAACGTGGATTATGAGTTTATCAATCCTTTATTAGCGGACGGTATCGTAATAAGAGAAGGAAATGTCAAGTCGCCGAAATCGGTTATTAAACTCTCCACAAAAAGAAAAGAATAAAAAGATTATGTTTGGAGGTAAAAATGCCGATAAAAGTTTTATTCGTCTGCCACGGCAATATCTGCCGCAGTACGATGGCGGAAAGCGTGTTTACGCATATGGTCCGCGAGAGGGGTATCGACCGCGATTTTGAGATCGCTTCGGCGGCGACAAGCACGGAAGAGATCGGGAACACGCCCCACTACGGAACGGTTGACAAGCTCAGGAGAGAGGGCATTCCGCTTGTTCCGCACAGAGCTGTGCAGATGCGCAGAAGCGATTATGACGCCTATGATTACATCATCGGCATGGACAGCTACAATATCAGGAATATGGGCAGGATATGCGGCGGAGATCCGTACGGAAAGTTTTATCGCATGCTCGAATTCGTCGGCTCGCAGAGGGATGTTGCCGATCCCTGGTACACGGGGGATTTCGATACGACATACAGGGATATTGTGGAAGGACTTGAGGGGTTCTTAAAATATTTGGGTTATGAAAACTGAGCTGAAAAGACTTACCGAACTGGCTGACAGAAGCTATAACAGCGGCCAGTTCACCTTCACGGATTTTATGTCCGTCGCGGAGCTTGCCGTTTATTACGAGAACGAAGCCGCATTCAGATTCACCTGCCCCAAATTGTTCGGAGGCTGTGATCTGTCTGAGAGAATGATGATCCGTTTCGGCAGCGAGGAAGAGCTTGGATTCTCACAGGATTTCCCGATCAGGACGCTTCTTATCAAGCCGCTGGCAAGTAAATTCGCCGACGATCTGAATCATCGCGACTTCCTGGGAGCGCTCATGAACCTCGGGATCAAAAGAGAGATGCTCGGTGACATCTTTGTGAAAGACAAGGAAGCATGCGTGTTCTGCAAGGACAGCATCGCGGATTTCATCATTGACAACCTGACCAGAGTCAAGCACACATCGGTGAAGGTTGAAGTCACGGACGAAACGGAGGAACTGACCTCACCCGATCTTGAGGACAAGGTGATACAGGTTTCTTCGCAGAGGATCGACGCCGTCATCGCCAAGGTGTACAACCTTTCGAGACAGGAAGCGCTTTCGCTCTTCCCTGAAGGGCTTGTCTATCTTAACGGGCGGAACTGTACCGAGAACGCCCGCACCCTGCGCCCCGGCGATGTGATATCCGTCAGGGGAAAAGGTAAGTTTGAGTATTCGGAAGAAATGGGTCTCAGTAAGAAAGGCAAGCTTAATTGCAGAGTCAGCATTTACAGGTGATCGATGAAATGCTTGACATCAGGAAAGATCCTGTTGTTCAAGCAGAGGCTTCATCATATAAAGTGAGCCGGTGACAACCACTCCCGCAAGAGGTTCCGGGGTGTGAGCACCCGGTTCCTTTTTGTCTTGGGAGGCAATTACCTCTTTCTTCGCCTGCTTGAGAGCCTCGACCACGGAATCCGACACAACACCCGGCACACCGTAACCCTCAAAGATCCTGACGATCTCCGCGGGTTCGAGACTTCTGGGGTTATCGGGGCGCACCGCGATAACCTTTCCCGCGTACGGGGCAAGCGTTCTGTACATATCCTTGTAATCCTTGTCGGCCATGACACCCGTGATAACAAGAAATTTACGTTTTAAACTGTTTCCCTGACAAATTTGGGTATTATCAAGGTCACTGTCTGATGTTTGTAAATCGGAAGAATGCTCGTCTTGTGATGTCATATTTGACAATATGTATTCAAGACTCTGGCACAGAGCACTCATACACTGCGGGTTATGTGCCCCGTCGAGGATGACCGGCGGGTCGGTGCTCATAAGCGTCAGTCTTGCGGGCCATACCGTGCCGGCAAGTCCCCGGCGGAGAGCTTCGTCACTGATCATAATGCGATCATTGAGAGCCTTGACCGCTTCGATCACGACAGCGGCATTAAGCGCCTGGTGAGCGCCCATAAGCGACAGCCTGAGTTTTGGTGAACCGTCGTACGTGACGCTGTCGCCCTCGAGAATGCCGGTATGCACGATCCTGAGTTTCGCGGGATCCGCAACGCTTATGCTGCACGCCTCTTTGACGCACGTCTCCCTGATGACGTTCAGAGCTTCTTCGTCCGAAGGGTAGGCGATAACACTGCAACCCTTCTTTATGATACCTGCCTTGGCAGCGGCGATCGAAGCGATATCGGGACCCAGAAGCTCGGTGTGGTCGAGACCGATCCTTGTGATGATCGCTACCTCGGGGGAGGGGATGACGTTTGTCGAATCGTCCTTACCGCCTAGTCCGCACTCGAGGATCGCGAAGTCGCAACTCCTGCGGGCAAAGAAGTCGATCGCCATCGCCGTGTAGTACTCAAAGGCGGTGGGTCGAAGAGCGGAGGAGCAGTCTTGTGAAGCATCCACAGTATCAAGAACGGCGGTCGCAGCGCGAACACGCTCGACTTCTTCGACAAATTCCTCTTCGGTTGCAGCTACAGGGTTATAATTGTGTGCAAGGGCATTGTCTTTTCCGTCAGTACATATATTTTCCCCCCATGTGTTATTGTTAGGGGTTTCACGGCTTGATTCTATATGATCGGATGGTATGGGGTCAGATACACTCAGGTACTCGCACGGTGATACGAGGCAGGGAGAGTTGAAGCATCCGACTCTGTAACCGGCAGCGGTGAGGACGCAAGCGAGCATGCGCGATACAGAACCCTTACCGTTCGTGCCTGCGATATGTATGAACCTGAGGGAGTCCTGCGGATTTCCGAGCGCGTCAAGAAGGGCACGGATCCTTTCGAGTCCGTACACGGAGCCCGGTGCTGCGGCTGTACTGATAAAGTCTAAAGCTTCCTTATATGTCATGTATTTCTCCGTTCAAAATGACTTTGTGATAATAAACATGTTATTCCTTATATTCTACGAGTTCCTCCGCCTTATATCTTACAAAACAAGAGTGTCCCCTCATTACTCGAAACAGTGTGAATATGTATCTGTTTTCGGAACTTTCCGGAACAGAAGAACTGCGTGTTTAGATTACTACCGGGGAAAGAATGCGTCAACACTTCCATGCGATGTGACTCACATGGAATAGGACGTACGACCCGAAAATGACCAAACATAGGCTAAAATACCATCATCTCATAAATAATTGTGGCATTTACCACGGGAGTATGGTAGTATAGGGAGTTGCGAGGACCATTTCCGAGACTTCTGAAAAGCGCAGATGCGCAGTGGGTAAGGCACGGCCGACCACATAAGCGTGTGGGCAGATGAGCGTTCCGCATCGCAGGAGTGAGCGGCGGAGTGGCATGTATCCGCGTTTCTCAGTGGTTTCGGGATCTTCGTGAAATTAATTATATAACCTACTGCTTCGTTGAAGTGTAGGTCGAGGAATCGCAGTCTGTAAAACAAGACTGCAAATAGGAGGTACATGATGTACAAGAGTTTTTCAATGGAACTTGCCGGACGTACACTTACCGTTGATATCGGACGTGTAGCTGCTCAGGCAAACGGCGCCGCTTTCATGCATTACGGCGACACAGTTGTCCTCTCTACGGCCACTGCATCACAGAAGCCCAGAGACGGCATCGATTTCTTCCCCTTGAGCGTTGAGTTTGAAGAGAAGCTTTACGCAGCAGGCAAGATCCCCGGAGGCTTTAACAGACGTGAGGGCAGAGCAAGCGAGAACGCTATCCTTACCAGCCGCGTTATCGACAGACCCATGCGTCCCCTTTTCCCTAAGGATTACCGCAACGACGTTACCATCAACAACATGGTTATGTCAGTTGACCCCACATGCCGCCCCGAGCTTGTAGGTATGCTTGGTTCGGCGATCGCTACATGCATTTCGGATATCCCCTTTGACGGCCCCTGCGCTATGACACAGGTAGGCATGATCAACGGTGAGTTCGTTATCAACCCCACTCAGGAAGAGTGGAAGAGCGGAGACCTCAACCTTACGGTTGCTTCGACACGTGAGAAAGTTATCATGATCGAGGCGGGCGCTAACGAGATCCCCGAGGCTAAGATGATCGAGGCCATTTATAAGGCTCATGAGATCAATCAGACCATCATCGCTTTCATCGACAACATCGTTAAGGAAGTCGGAAAGCCCAAGCATGAATACACAAGCTGCGCTATCCCCGAGGAGCTCTTCGCAGAGATCAAGAGACTTGTTCCCCCCGAGGAGATGGAAGAGGCAGTATTCACAGATGAGAAGCAGAAGCGCGAAGAGAACATGCGCGTGATCACCGAGAGACTCGAAGAGGCATTTGCCGAGAACGAGGAATGGCTTGCACTTCTCGGTGAGGCTGTTTACCAGTACGAGAAGAAGACAGTTCGTAAGATGATCCTCAAGGACCATAAGCGTCCCGACGGACGTGAGATCACACAGATCCGTCCTCTTGCGGCTGAGGTTGATATCATCCCCAGAGTTCACGGCTCTTCTATGTTCACACGTGGACAGACACAGATCTGCGATGTTTGTACGCTCGCACCTCTTTCCGAGATGCAGAAGCTTGACGGTCTCGATGAGAACGAAGTTAGCAAGCGTTACATGCACCACTACAACTTCCCCGCATACTCCGTTGGCGAGACCAAGGTCAGCCGCGGACCCGGAAGACGTGAGATCGGACACGGCGCACTCGCTGAGCGTGCACTTGTTCCCGTACTTCCCACAGAGGAAGAGTTCCCTTACGCGATCCGTTGCGTATCGGAGACATTTGAATCAAACGGCTCGACTTCCATGGCTTCGACATGTGCTTCATGTATGTCGCTTATGGCAGCCGGCGTACCCATAAAGAGAATGGTTGCAGGTATCAGCTGCGGTCTTGTTACAGGTGAGACAGACGATGATTTCGTTCTCCTTACCGATATCCAGGGTCTCGAGGACTTCTTCGGCGACATGGACTTCAAGGTAACAGGTACAACAGAAGGTATCACAGCTATCCAGATGGATATCAAGATCCACGGACTTACACGTCCCATCGTTGAGGGCGCTATCGCTCGTTGCCGTGAGGCTCGTCTCTTCATCATGGACAACTGCATGAAGAAGGCTATCGACGCTCCCAGACCCGAAGTTAACGAGTACGCTCCCAAGATCGTTCAGATCCAGATCGATCCTCAGAAGATCGGTGATGTTGTCGGACAGCGCGGCAAGACTATCAATGCTATCATTGATTCCACAGGCGTTAAGATCGACATCAGCGATGACGGTGCGGTTTCGGTTTGCGGTACCGATGCAGCTATGATGAACGAAGCTATCAGGATCATCACACTCATCGTTTCCGAGTTCGAAGAGGGCAAGATCTACGAAGGCAAGGTTGTCAGCATCAAGGACTTCGGCGCATTCATCGAGTTCGCTCCCGGCAAGGAAGGCATGGTACACATCAGCAAGATCGCTCCCGAGCGTATCAACCATGTTGAGGATGTTCTTACACTCGGCGACAAGGTTCGCTGCGTATGCCTCGGCAAGGACAAGATGGGCAGAGTAAGCTTCTCCATCAAGGATGCTAAATAACAAACGTTTTTGAATCTTAATAACGCTTATAAGACCCGGTTTCACTGCGAAGCCGGGTCTTTTTAGTTGCAGCTAATCCACAAACAAGAAAACAAAACGAAAATATTCGCAAACAGAGAAAAATATTTGCAAAAAATATTGACAAAACGATAGTAAACTGTTTAAATAATTTATATAGGATAGTTGGAGTGCGGGAATGATGTGTTTTAGTTGAAATTTGTCGATTATCATAACTCGTATAACAATAACGAAAAGCAAAGGAGATGCATGAACATGAGCGGACAAAGTGTTAAAATGCAGGGACAGGAACTTTTCAGAGCCAACAAGAGCGTGATCATAGCGCTTACGATCTTTAATTCGATCATTGCTGCGGCTTATGTGCTTGAGATCGTTAAGCAGTCAAATCCGGTAGGAGAGAGTCTTATTGTTATCGCTCTTGCGGTCGTACCGGTTATTGCTTCGTGGTTTATTTTTAAGAGTAACGGTGAGTCGTTCATACTCAGGTATTGTATTATCGTCGGTTTCGCACTGATGTACGGATTCGTTCTTTTTACCAGTGACAACGAATTTGTATTTGTTTATGCCGTTCCGATGCTTATTACTGTTACGTTATATGAATCAAAAAGGCTGATCATCTGCAGTGGTATCGGTATCGTTATACTCAATATCATCCAGGTTATCCTCAAGATCACCGGCGGACAGGAAATGATCATGGCCAAGATCGAGATCCAGATCCTCGTTCTGATCGTTATCTCGTCCTTCCTTGCACTCGTTGTTTATACCAACAGTGCTACCAACGCTATACGAACAAGCAAGATCAACGAAGAGCATGATAAGACAACCGAACTTCTTGCTGAGATCCTCAGGGTTTCGGACCGTGTAAGCGATTCGGTTTCAACGCTTTCCGATGAGATGATGACGCTGAGCAGTTCGGTTGACCAGACACTCAGTGCCATGGAGGAAGTCAGCATAGGTACCGGAGATTCGGCCGATGCCGCACAGTCACAGCTGCTTCAGACAGCTCAGATATCAGACTATATCAGCAATGTTGAGAATACATCCGGCACGATCACAGAGAAGGTTGACAAAGCAGCCGAAGCCGTTAAGACTGGACAGAGTAATATATCTCAGATGAACAGTCTTACGGTCAAAGTTGATACGGCAGGAAAGAACGTTGCGGGCGCTCTTACGGCCTTCAGGAAAACAGCTGACGAGATGAACTCCATTACAGACATCATTACATCCGTTGCAGCACAGACAAGCCTCCTTGCACTTAACGCTTCGATCGAGGCAGCACGTGCCGGTGAAGCTGGACGCGGATTCGCGGTTGTTGCAGGTGAGATATCGAACCTTGCGGGACAGACCAAGGAAGCTACAGACAAGATCAATACACTCATCAATGGTGTCGTTTCGGAGACCGAAACGATGGTTGCTACGATCGGAGAGCTTCTTGAAGCAGGTGAGGAAGAAGGAAAGTGCGCAGGCAAGACAGCCGACAGCTTCACCGAGATATCAGGTATCGTCGATATCATCAAAGAACTTACTTCCAACCTTGACAGCGTGGTCGAAAGCCTGTCGAATGCCAACAAGGAGATCGTCAACAGCATCCAGACAACCTCGGCCGTTACGGAAGAGGTTACGGCACATGCCACCCAGACATGTACTGTCAGCGAAGAGAATCAGAGAATTGTCCGTCATATAAACGAGATAGTAGGCAGCCTTAACGAAGACGCCCGTGAGCTTAAAGAGTACGGCGAGCAGGCATAAGCGGAATTGAACGTTTTAAGGGTCGGAAATTCCGACCCTTGTTTTTTTGCAATTTTTCACACAATTTATACAATACTGATTATGTTATCGGATTGTATAAAAATAATACTGAAATATATTGACAAATATTTAAAGACGCGAGTATATTTGTTTTAGAATATGTGTAAGTACGGCCATATTTTGATAATCGTGAACATACAGTAACCGCACTTCATAATATCCGAATATAGCATCTTAAACCGGAGGAGGTCCATAATGAAAGAATCACAAAACGATTTTGAGTTGATGAAAGCCAACAAAAGTATGATCATTGCCGTTACGATCCTGCATTTGGCAATAGCCGGCGGTTACGTCGGCGAGCTTGTGAAGCAGATCAAGTCGGTCGGTTATGTTACTATTGTTCTTTGCCTTGCTCTGATCCCCGTCATTGCTATCATCGTAGCATACAGGATCAACAAGTCGTTCCCCTGGATCAAATATGTTGCTTTGATCGGATTCGGTCTGTTATACGCTTTCATCGCGCTCACAACAGACAGTGATCTCAGCTTTACATATGTTATTCCGATCATGGTAACTCTTGCACTTTACGACCATATCAGACTGGTCATCGCAACCGGATCGACCGCTTTCGTGCTGACCATCCTCCAGGTCGTGGGATGGGGCTCGGGATGGATCGAGAAAGATTCACAGATCGTTATGGCCAACGTTGAGATCGCGCTTATCCTTCTGGCACTTGTTACGATCTTCCTTTCAATCCTGATCAAGACCAAGAACCTTTTCAACAGACTTCGTACAGAGAAGCTTAACGACACATACAACAGGACAAACGAGCTGCTCGGAGAGATCATCTCAGTATCCGGAAGAGTTACAGAGAACGTTACCGAGCTCTTTAATGAGATGAATTCCCTCAGCTCCTCCGTTGATCAGACACTCTACTCGATGGCAGAAGTCAGCAAGGGTTCGGAAGAATCGGCCGATGCCGCACAGTCTCAGATCAAACAGACCGGTCAGATCTCCGATTATATCAACGATGTTGAGTCGGCTTCCGAGATCATTTCCGAGAACGTCAACTACGCAGCCGAGGCTGTTACGACAGGTCAGTCCAATATCGCCAAGATGACCAGCCTCACCGTTCAGGTTGATACTGCAGGTAAGGATGTTGCCGGAGCTCTTACAGACTTCAACAAGACAGCGGCAGAGATGAACTCCATCACCGATATCATTACATCAGTTGCCGCACAGACAAGCCTCCTTGCACTTAACGCTTCGATCGAGGCAGCACGTGCCGGTGAAGCAGGCCGCGGATTCGCAGTAGTTGCAGGCGAGATCTCGAATCTTGCGGGACAGACCAAGGAAGCAACAGACAAGATCACAACACTCATAGGAAGCGTTGTTACCCAGACAGCCAACATGGTACAGACCATCGAGAAGCTTCTCGCTGCCGGCGAGGAAGAAGGCAAGTGTGCTTCCGAGACAGCACAGAGCTTCAAGGAGATATCCGAGAAGGTTGACATCATCAAGAACAACACCTCCAACCTTGATAACCTCGTAGACAGGCTTTCGGATGCGAACAAGGAGATCGTCAACAGCATCCAGACCGCATCCGCGGTTGCCGAGGAAGTTACGGCACACGCTAACGAGACCTACAAAGTCAGCGAAGACAACCAGCGTATCGTTCGTCACGTCAACGATATCGTTCACAGTCTCAACAGTGATGCCCAGACCCTCAGGGAACAGGGCGAGAGAGGTCACGAAATCTGACAGACTTCAATCATTGATCATAAGGAGCCGAAAGAATCGTCTTTCGGCTCTGTTTGGTTTTGCTTTCTTTAGTCATACAAAACAAAGTATAGATTTTTGAAAACTGTTATGCTACTATATATTGTGGTATGCATTAGAAATAACCGGATTTAAAGAGGTTACAAAATGGCACAAAGAAGCAGCGGAACAGGTAAGCCCGGGGGAGATACAGGCAATCCGCGCAGAACCGGAGCGAGAACCCGCTCCGCACAGGGTCAGACTTCGGCCGGGGCCAAGCGCCCCGCAGATTCACAGGGACGTCGCACACGCCGTCCTGTAGCGGAAGAAGAGCCTGTGACAAACAACACTGTACGGGAAGAAGCACGCGGCGATTCCTCACTTAAGGATGAGATCGCTCTTATTTGCGTTCTTCTTTTTTCGGTGCTTCTTATCCTCAGCTATTTCGGGATCTGCGGTGCGTTCGGCACGATCGTCAATACCGTGATATTCGGTCTCTTCGGGATATTCGGATACATCTTCCCGTTCCTTTTGTTTGCCGTAACGCTTATAGGCATCGCTAACAAGCACAATCCTTCTATCATCAGGAAGATACTGTTCTTCGTCGGATTGGTCATTTGTCTGACGGCCCTCACCGAGATGATATTCGGCTACAACGAGAATCTTAGTTTCTTCGAACATTTCACACATTCCGCACTTGATTATACAGGGAAGACTCCTGCCTACGGCGGTCTTCTCGGAGCTATACTCTGCTGTCTGCTCTGTCCGTTTATGGGCAAGGTCGCAGCAGTTATTATCATGGTCGTACTTGCGATCATCTTCTTCCTCCTCATCGCGGGGAGAGCGATCTTTACACCTCTCACCAAGAAGGGGATCGAGCATCACAGAGAGCACAGGGAGCAGGAGAGGTTGCGTCGCGAGTCCTCTGAGGAGTACGGTGACGGTATCCGCAGCAGAAGGGACCGTCGTGCACGTGAAGCCAGCATGACGATAGAGGAAGCCGAGAAGATCGTCAGGGAAGCGCATGACAAGACAGAGAAAAAGAAAGGCTTTATAGATATGCTCCTTGAGGAGGGCAAGGAAGACACCTCTTCATCATCAGTATCAGGTGTCGTTACGGTTGACGGCACTCAGAATTCTGACCTTCAGGGAGAAGAGTCCGAATTCACCCTCGAGGAGTATGAAGAAGACATTGTTGCACGCGAGATCAGGAACAAGTTCTCCGGACGTGACAGTGAGGATCCTTCGCAGATCGCGAACGGATCACATATGCAGCGCGGCCAGATACTCGGACGTCGCGGCGCTAACAGACACTGCATGGTAGACGACGGCTTTGAGACTGCGGTCGGAAGAATCCCCGAGTCGAGGGAAGAAGAGTACACGCAGTCAGACTTTGAGGAAGTCGGAGAGATGGGTTCGTTCCTTTATAAGGAAACAACGCCCGAAGAGCCTCAGATCGTTCCCGAAGCGACAGTTCAGGATACACCCGATGAGTCTTCGGGAGTTACAGATATCATCGTAAACACACCCGCTCCGGAACCGGCACCTTCCGAACCCGTGGAGGAGGTTGCCTCCCCTGAGAAACCGGCGCCCATAACCGTTCAGAAGTCGGAGCCCAAGACAGTTCCTTACGTATTCCCTCCCATCAGTCTTCTTACCAAGAACAAGGCTGTTGCGAAGAGCGGAGATAAGCGTGAGCTTCAGGAGACCGTTGATAAGCTTCAGTCCACCTTCAAGAGCTTCGGTGTCGGAGTGACCGTTACCGACGCGACATGCGGACCCACAGTCACGAGGTACGAGCTCCTGCCCGATCAGGGCGTCAAGGTCAAGACGATCACGGCACTTGCCGATGATGTCAAGCTTGCGCTCGCAGCTGCCGAGATCCGTATAGAAGCACCGATCCCCGGCAAGGCTGCGGTCGGTATCGAGGTTCCCAACGCTGTCACATCGCCCGTTCTCCTCAGAGACATCCTCGATTCGACAGAGTTCAAGGAGGCTTCAAGTCCTCTGACCTTCGCGGTCGGCAAGGATATTTCCGGAAGGACCATATGCTTTGATATCGCGAGCATGCCTCATATGCTCGTAGCCGGTGCGACCGGTTCCGGTAAATCGGTCTGCATCAATTCGCTCATCATGAGCATTATCTACAAGGCCAAGCCGTCCGAGGTCCGTATGATCATGATCGACCCCAAGCGTGTCGAACTCATCGGTTATAACGGCATCCCTCACCTGCTCTGGCCGGTCGTCACGGATGTCAAGAAAGCGAACGGAGTGCTTGACTGGGCGATCCACGAGATGGACGACCGTTACCAGCGTTTTGCGGACAGCGGAGTCAACAATCTTGCTTCATATAACAGAGTTATCGAAGAGAAGTACTACGAGGACGGTAACGAAGGTGAATGTCCCGACAGGCTTCCTCAGATTCTTATCATCGTCGACGAGCTTAATGACCTTATGATGACAGCCAACTCCAAAGAGATCGAGGCTTCCATCTGCCGACTCACTCAGCTCGCCCGTGCGTGCGGTATACACGTTGTGCTCGCGACGCAGCGTCCTTCGGTCAATGTCATCACGGGTACCATCAAGGCCAACATCCCTTCGAGGATCGCTTTCGCAGTTTCGTCGCTTGTCGATTCGAGAACTATCATCGATCAGGCCGGTGCGGAGAAGCTTCTCGGTAAGGGCGACATGCTCTTTTATCCTCAGGGCTATCCCAAGCCCGTCAGACTTCAGGGCGCCTTCGTCTCCGACAGAGAGGTTGCCGAGGTCGTTACCTTCGTCAAGAGCAAGGCTAAAGAGATCAAATATAGCGAAGCACTCGGAAAGCACATCGAGAACGTCGGCAACGCCCAGTCCGAGAACACATCGGGCGAGGCTTCATCGCAGGGTGACGATCGTGACGAACTTTATGCCGATGCGGGTCGCTTCATTATAGAAAGCCAGAAGGCATCGATCGGACTCCTGCAGCGCAAGTTCAAGATCGGCTTCAATCGTGCGGCCAGGATCATGGACAATCTCGCGAGTGACGACGTTGTAGGACCGGAAGAGGGAACCAAGCCCAGAAGGATCATCATGAACCTTACACAGTTCGAGCAGTTCCTGCTCTCAGGCAGTTCCGGCGCGGCTTCCGGGGACGGGGAAACCGAAGGAGCGGATGACGACGGATTCGAGTCAATCTGATGTTTTGAAAAAATCAATGGTAAAAGTGCACAATTCGACCGGCTGATTTTTGTGCAAATTTCCAAGTATCGTTTCGCCGGTTTTTGAGTTATGATGAAGCCCTGTAGAACGGATCACGATCAGATGACCGTGACAGACGGGGGAGGGGACAAATCAAAAATTTGTTCGTAACAATATTGACAACAAACCGGGAAACTGATATCTTTAATCAAGAACATGTGTTCGTGCCCGGTGAGGGGTCGACTTATGGGAAAGGAACTAGGGTAACATGGCAAAAGAAGAAAAGACAGGAATCGAAGAAAACAGACTGAAAGCTCTCGAGTCGGCACTTGCCCAGATCGAGAAAGCGTACGGTAAAGGATCGGTCATGAAGCTCGGCGACCAGGGCGCTCTGAGCATCGAGACCATCCCCACGGGCTCACTGAGCCTTGATATAGCACTCGGAGTAGGCGGCGTTCCCAAGGGCAGGATCGTCGAGATCTACGGACCCGAGTCCAGTGGTAAGACAACGGTAGCACTTCACATGGTTGCCGAGGTTCAGAAGAGGGGCGGTATCGCCGGCTTTATCGATGCCGAGCACGCGCTTGACCCCACCTATGCCAAGAACATCGGTGTTGACATCGACAACCTCTACATCTCACAGCCCGACAACGGCGAGCAGGCACTCGAGATCGCCGAGACCATGGTTCGTTCGGGCGCTGTTGACATCATCATCGTCGATTCGGTTGCGGCACTTGTTCCCAAGGCCGAGATCGAAGGAGACATGGGCGATTCTCATGTCGGACTCCACGCAAGACTCATGTCACAGGCACTCCGCAAGCTCACAGGTGTTGTCAACAAGACAAACTGTATCGTTGTTTTCATCAACCAGCTTCGTGAGAAGGTCGGTGTCATGTTCGGTAACCCCGAGACAACGACCGGCGGTCGCGCTCTCAAGTTCTACGCATCGGTTCGTCTCGATGTCCGCAGGATCGACACCCTGAAGAACGCGGGAGAGAGCATCGGCAGCAGGACGAGAGTCAAGGTTGTCAAGAACAAGGTCGCTCCTCCTTTCAAGGAAGCGGAATTCGATATCATGTACGGTCAGGGTATCTCGCGTGAGGGAGACATCCTCGATCTTGCGGTTAATGAGGACATCGTCATGAAGAGCGGTGCATGGTTCGCCTACAACGGTGACAAGATCGGTCAGGGCCGTGAGAATGCCAAGGCATACCTCCATGACAACCCCGCTGTTCTTGCCGAAGTTGAAGACAAGCTTCGCAGGAAGCTTCATGTTGCACCTTACAACACCCAGTCAGAAGAGGTTACCGATGATCAATGATCCGACCGACCCGAAAGAAGCGTACTCCTCGGCGATCGACATCCTTTCGAGGCGTGATCGTTCGGTTAAGGAGCTTTCGGACAAGCTCGTTCAGAAGGGATTTGCAGAGTCGGCCGTTTCGGAAGCGATTGCTAAGCTCTCAGCCAAGCACTACATCGACGACGTGCGTATGGCTTCGCACTTTCTGGCTTCGCACCTTTCGGATCAGAGCCTTACACAGCTCAAGTTTAAGCTGATGCGCAGGGGGATCTCGGGTGACGACATCGCGACCGCGATCGCCGATCTGGCTGAGGAAGCGGTTGACGAAAGCGAGACACTTCGCAACAGACAAGCATGTGCTGTGCTCGACTTCCTTAAGAAGAAAAGGTACGATCCCGAGGACCCGTCTGCTCAAAAGGTACTTGCTTCTCTGTCACGCAAGGGCTTCTCGTACGACACCATTAAAGAGGGCCTGGCTCTCTTCGAAGAAGAACAAAACTGCGACTGATCTTTTGAATCTAAATGCTGCCCCCGTCAGCGTCATTGACGGGGGCGGTTTTGACATAACATGTCTGTTGTTTACGTTACGTGAACAGTCTGATTTTTCGATGTTTTTTTATTCCACAAAGTTGTTGCATTGGTTATTTATGTTGTGTATAATGCTAGCTGGTGAAAAACGGTTTTGTGCCCAAAAACCATTTTGGCACGGACACGATACATACATACGCGGGTGCGGTTCGCGGACCTGTGTATGATAAGGAAAAGGATGCGATCTACAGTCGCATTCAAATAGGAGGTAACCATGAGTAATCAAAGCAAAATGTCAGCCAGGGACAGAATTTCTACCCTTCTTGACGACAACAGTTTTGTGGAGATCGGTGCTCTTGTCACCAAAAGAAACACCGATTTTAATCTGCAAACAAAGGAAGCTCCTTGCGATGGCGTGATCACCGGCTACGGTACCGTTAACGGCAACCCTGTTTATGTGTACAGCCAGGACGCTGCAGTTCTCGGCGGAACTATCGGTGAGATGCATGCCAAGAAGATCGCAGGCGTTTACGACCTCGCAATCAAGTGCGGTGCTCCCGTCATCGGACTTATCGATTGTGCCGGTCTTCGTCTTGAGGAGGCTACCGATGCACTCGACGCTCTCGGAACAGTAATGTACAAGCAGAGCCTCGCATCAGGTGTCATTCCTCAGATCGCAGCAGTATTCGGAAGCTGTGGCGGCGGACTTTCTGTTTCCGCATCAATGAACGATTTCGTGTTCGTTGAGAAGACAAGCGGAAGATTCTTTGTTAATACACCCGACAGCATCGAGGGCAACAACGAAGGCAAGTGCAACACAGCATCGGCTGATTTCAAGGCTGAGTGTGGCGCTATCGACTACGTTGGCGAGTCCGAAGAGGATGTCATCAATGCGGTACGTGACCTTATCAGCGTTCTTCCCGCATGCAACGACGAAGCAGCTCCTCTTACCGATTCAACTGATGATCTTAATCGCCTTACACCCGGTTTTGCCGGAGAGTTCTGCGATCCCGCAGTTGCTCTTGCAGATATCTCGGATGACGGTTTCTTCTTCGAAGTAAAGAAGGAGTCCGGCAAGGACATGGTTATTGGCTTTATCAAGCTTAACGGCGCAACGATCGGTTGCGTTGCAAACAGAACAGCTATCCTTGAGGATGGCAAGAAGAAGGAGAGCTTTGACGGCGTGCTCACAACAGCAGGCTGCAGAAAGGCTATTCGTTTCGTTAACTTCTGTGATGCATTCGACATTGACATTCTTACTCTTACAAACGTTGGCGGATTCTGCAACTGCATGTGCGGCGAGAAGCTTCTTGCTCTTGCATCGGCTAAGCTCACACAGTCCTTCGCCAATGCTACAGTTCCCAAGGTTAACCTCATCACCGGTAAGGCTCTCGGTTCTGCCGGTGTGATCATGAACTCCAAGTCTATCGGTGCCGATCTTGTGTTCGCTCTTGAGGGAGCTAAGATCGGTCCTATGGACGCTGAACTTGCTGCTCAGATCATCTACGCCGACGATATCAAGAATGGCGCTAAGATCGCCGATAAGGCAGCTGAATACGAGGCACTTGCTCTTACTGCCGAGTCTGCAGCAAAGCGCGGATACGTTGATGCAGTCATCGATGCTGATTCTGTTCGTCAGAATATCATCTACGCTTTCGAGATGCTCTGCATGAAGAATGATGACTCGATTCCCGCAAAAAAGCATGGGACTGTTTAATAGGAGGTTCGCATGACAAATCTGGTTATACTCGCTGCGGTCGCAGAAGACACAAGATCGCTTGGTGAGAAGATGTCTGAGGCCGGCCTTAATACCGTTATCGGTATTTCAATCGTGTTCCTTGCACTTGCCTTTATTTCCATCATAATCGCAATCGAAGGAAAGATCTTTAAGGCAATAGGATCGCGCGGTAAGAAAAAGCAGGCTGCTCCTCAGGCTACCGAAGAAAAAGCTTCGCAGCCCGTTGTGGAAGAAGCAGCATCGGCTGAGTCCGATGACGCACTCATAGCAGTTATCACAGCAGCTGTTTACGAGTATGAGCTTCAGGCAACAGGTACCGTTCCCGCAAACGGACTTTATGTCAGAAGCATCAGAAGAAAATGATACAAGATCATACACAAGACATTACAGAAAGCTAAAGTGCTTTTCATAGGAGGAATAATAAAATGAAAAACTATACTATCACAGTAAACGGCGTTGCATACGAAGTAACTGTAGAAGAGGGCGCAGGTACAGGCGCACCCGTAGCGGCAGCTCCCAAGGCAGTAGCACCTAAGGCAGCAGCTCCCAAGGCAGCAGCTCCCGCAGCAGGCGCAGGCGCTAACAAGATCAAGGCTCCCATGCCCGGCAAGATCCTCGGCATCAAGGTTAATGTCGGTGATGCCGTAAAGAAGGGTCAGGTTATGATGATCCTTGAGGCTATGAAGATGGAGAACGAGATCGTTGCAGATGTTGACGGCAAGGTTGCAAGCATCGATGTACAGGTTGGTTCAACCGTAGAGGCTGATGATGTTCTTGCATCACTCAACTGATCACAGAATAGCCAAATAACCCGGATAAAGGATGCGTTCCCTTGAACACATCTTTGTAGGAGGATAAAAAATAATGGATTATGTATTAGAAACGCTTGGCAATCTGTGGAATCAGACAGCGTTCTTAAGCCTTTCCTGGGGAAACCTTCTCATGATCGGTGTTGCGCTTTTGTTCCTCTACCTTGCCATTGCAAGAGGATTTGAACCTCTTCTCCTCGTGCCTATCGCTTTCGGTATGCTCCTGGTTAACATGTATCCCGAGATCATGTGGAAAGCCGGCGAGACATACATGAAGAACGGAGTTGAGGTTGTTTGTGAAGAAACCGGACTCTTAAGGTTCTTCTTCCAGCTCGATGAGTGGGCTATTTTCCCTTCGCTCATCTTCCTCGGTGTCGGCGCACAGACAGACTTCGGTCCTCTGATTGCCAACCCCATCAGCTTCCTTATGGGAGCTGCGGCACAGCTTGGTATTTTCCTTGCCTACTTCCTTGCTATCCTCTTTGGTTTCAACACCAAAGCGGCAGCAGCTATCTCAATCATCGGTGGCGCTGACGGCCCTACTTCGATCTTCCTTGCAGGAAAGCTCGGACAGAGCGGACTCATGGGACCTATCGCTGTTGCGGCTTACTCATATATGTCGCTCGTGCCGATCATCCAGCCGCCTTTCATGAAACTCTTTACCACAAAGAAGGAGCGTACTATCAAGATGACACAGCTTCGTCCCGTTACGAAGCTCGAGAAGATCCTTTTCCCGATCATCATCACCATCGTAGTAGTACTCATCCTTCCGAGCACTGCTCCCCTTGTAGGTATGCTCATGCTCGGTAACCTCTTCAGAGAGAGTGGTGTGGTAAGACAGCTCACCGAAACCGCAAGCAATGCAATGATGTACATCGTAGTAATCCTTCTCGGAACTTCAGTAGGTGCATCGACATCCGCAGAAGCATTCCTTAACTGGGATACATTAAAGATCGTTTTCCTCGGTCTTGTTGCTTTCGCATTCGGTACCGTGGGTGGTGTACTCCTCGGAAAGCTCCTCAGCAAGATCACAGGCGGCAAGATCAACCCTCTCATCGGCTCGGCCGGTGTTTCGGCTGTTCCTATGGCTGCACGTGTTTCGCAGAAGGTTGGTGCGAAGTACGATCCCACAAACTTCCTTCTCATGCATGCCATGGGACCCAACGTTGCCGGTGTTATCGGTACAGCCGTAGCGGCAGGCGTGTTCATGGCTATGTACATGAAATAATATTAGATTAAAAGGAGAAAAATCATGGCTGAGAAAAGACCGGTTAAGATTACCGAGACCATACTTCGTGACGCTCACCAGTCCCTTATCGCTACAAGAATGCCTACCGAGCTCATGCTCCCCATTCTTGATAAGATGGACAAGGTTGGTTATCACTCTGTTGAGTGCTGGGGCGGTGCAACATTTGATGCTTGCCTTCGTTTCCTTAAGGAAGATCCTTGGGAGCGCCTCAGAAAGCTCAGAGCAGGCTTCAAGCACACCAAGCTTCAGATGCTCTTCCGTGGACAGAACATCCTCGGATACAATCACTACGCTGACGACGTAGTTGAGTACTTCGCACAGAAGTCCGTTGCAAACGGTATCGATATCGTCAGGATCTTCGACTGTCTCAATGACCTTCGTAACCTTGAGACAGCAGTTAAGGCTACCAAGAAGGAAGGCGGACATGCACAGATCGCCCTTTCCTACACACTTGGTGATGCTTACACACTTGAGTACTGGGAGAAGACAGCACGTCAGATCGAAGAGATGGGTGCTGATTCGATCTGTATCAAGGATATGGCCGGACTTCTTGTTCCTTACGAGGCTACCAAGCTCGTTACCGCATTAAAGAGCGGTTCCAAGCTTCCTATCCAGCTTCATACACATTACACCTCGGGTGTTGCTTCGATGACATATCTGAAGGCTGTTGAGGCAGGCTGCGATATCATCGACACCGCAATGTCACCTCTTTCCATGGGTACATCACAGCCCGCTACCGAAGTTATGGTTGAGACCTTCCGTGGCACAGAGTACGACAGCGGACTTGACCAGAACCTTCTTTCCGAGATCGCTGCATACTTTGCTCCTTACAGAGAGGAGTGCCTTGCAAACGGCCTCTTAAATCCCAAGGTTATGGGCGTTAACATCAAGACACTTATGTACCAGGTTCCCGGCGGTATGCTTTCGAACCTCGTATCACAGCTTAAGGAAGCTCATCAGGAGGATAAGTTCCAGGCAGTTCTCGAGGAAGTTCCGAGAGTTCGTAAGGACTTCGGTGAGCCCCCGCTTGTTACACCTTCGTCACAGATCGTCGGAACTCAGGCAGTTCTCAACGTACTTCAGGGCGAGCGCTACAAGATGGTTACAAAGGAATCGAAGAAGATCCTTTCCGGCGAGTTCGGACAGACCATCAAGCCTTTTAACCCCGAAGTTCAGAAGAAGTGTATCGGCGATACAAAGCCCATTACATGCCGTCCCGCAGACCTCATTCCTCCTCAGCTTGACAAGTTCAGAGAGGAATGCAAGGAGTGGATCGAGCAGGAAGAGGATGTTCTTTCATATGCTCTGTTCCCTCAGGTTGCTTTGGACTTCTTCAAGTACCGTCAGGCACAGAAGACAGGCGTGGATGTTAATGCGGCTGATTCGGCTAACAAGGCATATCCCGTTTGATCGTCATAAAAGACTGTTAACGGCAGAAGTGTCGTAAGGATAAGAGAGCCTACTACGCTAGTGACGTGTATGGCCTAAAGGCCCTGATCATTCCCTTCGGGAATTGAAGGGGCGAGAAATCAGATGCGGGTAAAACCCGCATCTAAAGAAGAGGAGACATTCAGGTGTCTCCTCTTGTTATCCGCTATAAAGGATTAATACTATGGAGATAAAACCCTACAAGAAGGATTCCGAGTATTCATATGCGCTCGGTGCTTTTGTGACCTTTGAGCTTATCGATGCCGCTCCCGAGTATGTCGAGAAAGTCCTTGTCCATTCGACCTTCACGGACAAGGAAAAACTCATGAGAATGTGCGCGGGCAGAAGAATCCCTGTTGAGACAAATGACAGGCTGATCGCCAAGCTCTCCGACAAGGAGAACGTGTTCGTCATCGGTGTGTTCAGGAAGTTCTCGGGCAGACTCGACTCTTCGAGGCCTCATCTCGTACTCGACAATCCCTCCAATATGGGCAATCTCGGAACCATCATGCGTACTTCCTGCGGTATGGGGATCTTTGATGTGGCCATTATCGGTAACGGAGCCGACATCTTTAATCCCAAGACAGTCAGAGCCAGCATGGGCTCCTTCTTCCGTATCCGCACCGAACGGTTCGAGACCTTTGACGATTACCTTGAGGCCTACGGCAGTTCCGAAAGAGAGCTTTATCCGTTCATGCTCGACAGCGCGAGCTTCCTCACCCCCGGTATCAAGCACGGACCGCTTTATTCACTCATTTTCGGTAATGAGGCGACCGGGCTCGATCCCACATATGCATTAAAGGGACAACCGCTCAAGATCGCGCAGACCGAGTACGTTGATTCTCTCAATCTGACGATCGCCGTCGGAATAGCAGAATATGTTTTTACGAAAACTTGACGCGTAATTCAAAATTGTTATACTAAAGAGTAAGGGTGAAAACATCCATTAATCCTTCAGGGGGTAGTAAGAGGTATGAAGTGTCCTTTTTGCGGAGATGAAAACACGAGAGTCATCGATTCGAGACCTGCGGACGACGGGAGTTCCATCAGACGCAGGAGACAGTGCGACGTTTGCGACAAGAGATTCACTACATACGAGAAAGTAGAGACCATCCCGGTGTTCATCATCAAGAAGGATAACACCCGTGAACCCTACGACAGAGCCAAGATCGAGAGAGGCATCATGCTTGCTGTCCGCAAGCGTTCGATCCCCCTTGAGAAGATCACGGACATGATCGACAGCATCGAGGCTCAGATCTTTTCGCTCGATTCCAAGGAAGTTCCCAGTTCCTTCATCGGCAACCTTATCATGGACAAGCTCCAGCAGCTTGACCAGGTTTCTTACGTCAGATTTGCTTCTGTTTACAGAGAGTTCCAGGACGTGGACACATTCCTCCATGAGCTCCAGAACCTCTTTACACAGCACAATCCCGCGGATTCCACAAAATCCGACAATTGATCGCGCCTCCCGCGAGGTGCACACAGGTCCCGGTCGTCACCCGTTAGGACCATTAAAAGCCAGGTGAGATGGGCTTAACAGCTGTTCCTTTCGATATTCGAAAGGAGTATTATGGTTTCTGTAGTCTTCAGTGCAGCGATCGGAGGGATCGATGCACAGATCATCAACGTCGAGGCCGACGTCAGTGACGGTCTCCCCGTCTTCAACATGGTCGGGTACCTTTCTTCCGAGGTCAAGGAAGCAAAGGACCGGGTCAGAACATCTATCAAGAATTCAGGTTTTTCCCTGAAACCCAAACACATCACGGTCAATCTTTCACCCGCCAACCTTCGTAAAACAGGCACGGGGTTCGATCTGCCTGTCGCTCTTTCGATACTTGCGGCGCATGAGCTGATCCCGCAGGATTTCCTCAATGAAACTCTGATAGTCGGAGAGCTGAGCCTTGAGGGCAGTATCAGAAGGATCACGGGCATCCTTCCCATCGTCCTTGCGGCCCGGGACAAGGGCTTTAAACGTGTCGTCGTACCGCGTGAGAACGCCATGGAGGGGGCTGTAGTCTCTGACATCGAAGTAGTGGCGGTTTCATCGCTCAAGGAGCTTTTAACGCTTATGTCAGACGGCGGGGAACTCCCCGTGGTCAAACCTGTCAAAGTGGTTCTCGATGATGAGAGAGACTACCCGGAAGACTTTAAAGAGGTTTCCGGCCAGCTGCTGGCGCGTCGTGCCATCGAGATCGCGGTCAGCGGTATGCACAACATCATCCTTTCGGGACCTCCCGGTGCCGGCAAGACGATGCTCGCCAAGCGTATCCCGACAATCATGCCCAAACTTACTTTTGACGAGAGCATGGAGATCTCGAGGATCTACAGTATAGCGGGACTATTGAGCGAGGACCGCTATGTCCTGACCAGGAGACCCTTCTGTGCACCGCACATACCGCGACGGTGCCTTCACTGATCGGAGGCGGGATGAAAGCCCTTCCGGGAGCGGTCTCACTCAGTCACAACGGTGTACTTTTTCTCGATGAGTTGCCGGAATTCGGTCGTGACACCATCGAATCACTCAGACAACCACTCGAGGACAGGAAGGTCAATATCACCCGTGTGAATGCGTCGTATTCATATCCCGCAGGTTTTATGCTCGCGGCTTCGATGAACCCCTGCCCGTGCGGCTACTACCCGGACAGGACGAGGTGCACATGCACTCCGGCAAATATCGACCGTTACAGACACAGGATCAGCAGACCCATACTCGATCGCATTGACATCTTTGTGAACGTTGAAAAGACCGAGTTCAGGGATATCTGTGAGGGAGGCAGAGGAGAGGACTCGAGGACGATCAGAGCCCGTATCGAGAAGGTCCGGAACATCCAACTCAAGCGTTACGCGCATGAGAATATCAGGTTCAACTCGCAGCTCTCGGGCGGGATGGTCGACCGCTACTGTGTTCTCGACGAACGCTGCAGGAAGATCATGGAGAAGGCCTACGAATCGCTTGATCTGTCGGCACGCGGCTACCACAGGATACTTAAGGTCGCAAGGACGATCGCGGACATGGCGGGTGCTAAGGCAATCGGTGAGGCACATCTTCGCGAAGCTATCGGATACAGGGGGTTCATGTGATGACAGATATATATAATGAAGCAAGATGGATGGCACTTACGAAGGTGCTCGACAGGGATGCCAAGAAGGCGGATGCACTCATTGAGTGCTTCGGTGACACTACTGGGATCTTCGAGGCAAGTGAGGACGAGATCCTCTCGCTTGATTTCCTTAAGCCTGAGCTGGCCAGGGAGCTCTTTGAGATCACACACACCGACCCGATGACGGAGCTTGAAAGGATCACTTGCTCGGGGATCGATTTCTACAGCAGGGAGCATCCAATGTTCCCGAAGTCCCTGCTTGCGATAGACCCGGTTCCGATCGGACTCTTCGTGAAGGGCAACCTGCCTTCCGAAGAACACAGGGCGGTCGCTGTCGTCGGGAGCAGGACTACGAGCAACTACGGCAGGAGTATCTGTGAGATCTTCTGCAAGGAGTTTGCGCGGGAAGGGATAGACGTTATCAGCGGAATGGCACTTGGGATAGACTCATGCGCTCATGAGGGCACCTTTAAAGGAGGTGGAAAGACCTACGCTGTACTTGGATGCGGAGTGGATATATGTTACCCCAGGACGAACCACCTGCTCTACGACAGGCTGGTCTCCGAAGGAGGGATCATAAGCGAGTTCTACCCGGGAACGGTGCCTTTAAACCACAATTTCCCGATCAGGAACAGGATCATAGCGGGGCTTTCGGACGCGGTGCTCGCGGTAGAGGCACGTGCACGCTCTGGCACGCTGATCACTGTAGGTTGTGCACTCGACCAGGGCAAAGAAGTCTTCGCACTTCCGGGAAGGATCACAGACAAGCTGAGCGAAGGCTGTAACAGATTGATAGGTATGGGAGCGAATCCTGCTCTCGATCCGAAGGAAGTGGTCGCACAGATAAAAAAACTCGCGCCGAGGGCAAGTGTCCAGAGACTGAAGGTCGAGTATGACAGAGCTGTGCTCACACGTACACCCCGTGAAGTTTACGATCAGAAGGAGACGGCGCGCAGGATCGAGGCAGACGAAGCCAGAAAGGTCTTCCTCGCACTCGGGATCGAGCCCGTCTGCATCGACGAGATCGCGGAGAAGTCCGGATTTGAGGTCGGGAAGCTTCTCGAGATACTAGTTTCACTTGAGCTTGAAGGCTTCGCAAAACAGGCCGGACCGTGCATGTATGTCCAGTGCATTCCCGAAGCTATATGATGCGTTAAATATTTACAGGGAAATTTATACTTGCAAGTGCAAAGAAAAAAGTGTAAACTTGTCAAGACTTGCAAATCGAGCATCACGCATTGTGAAAAACAACACGAAATGGTTACTTCGTGTTGCAGACTCGGATCAGTCGAAGGAGATCATTATCATGACAAAGAATCTGGTTATAGTCGAGTCGCCGGCAAAAGCCAAGACTATCAAGAAGTATCTTGGAACGGGCTACGAAGTGATAGCTTCGAACGGACATGTGTGCGACCTTCCCAAGAGCACGATGGGGATAGACGTTGACAAGGATTTTGAGCCTAAATATATAACGATCAGGGGCAAGGGAGACATTATCGCTGCACTTCGCAAGGCTGTTAAGAAAGCCGACAAAGTCTATCTCGCAACCGACCCGGACCGTGAAGGAGAGGCGATTTCGTGGCATCTGTCACAGACACTGAAGCTTGATCCAAAGAAGTTCAGCAGGATCACATTCAACGAGATCACCAAGAACGCGATCAAGGAATCCTTAAAGAACGCGCGTGCGATCGACATGAACCTTGTTGATGCACAGCAGGCGAGACGTGTTCTCGACAGACTTGTGGGATATCAGATCAGCCCCGTTCTCTGGGCTAAGGTCAAGAACGGCCTCAGCGCCGGAAGAGTTCAGTCCGTTGCGCTCAGGATCATCTCAGACAGGGAGAACGAGATCAGTGCTTTCGTACCCACTGAGTATTGGACCGTTGACGCAAAGCTCACGGGCAAGACAGCCAAGCAGTCCATCACCGCATCTCTTTCCATCAGGAACGATGAGAAGATCAGCTTCTCTTCAAAGGCAGAAGTTGACGAATGCCTTAAGAAGATAAAGAAAAACGGCTTTACCGTCAGAGACAAGAAGGAGAGCGACAGAAAGCGCAAGGCACCCCTTCCTTTCACAACAAGTACACTTCAGCAGGAAGCAGCCAAGCAGCTTAATTTCTCGACATCCAAGACGATGCGTATCGCGCAGCAGCTCTACGAAGGAATGGAGCTTGGAAAGCGCGGGACTATCGGTCTTATCACATACCTCAGAACCGATTCGACACGTGTTTCGGAAGAAGCCGATCGTTCGGTACGTGAGTACATCAGGGAGCATATCGGTGAGAAGTACGTGGCCGCCGCTCCGGGAGAAGACAAGTCCGGTAAGAAGATCCAGGATGCTCACGAAGCAATCAGACCTTCATACACCGACATTACACCCGCTGAGGTAAGAGAGATCCTGCCCAGAGACCATTACCGTCTTTACCAGCTTATCTGGAAGAGGTTCGTGGCTTCGAGGATGGAGCAGGCTGTTTACCACAACGTGACAGTCAGGATCGACTCGGGCGAGTACGGCTTCACAGCCGGAACATCTGCTATCGTGTTCGACGGATTCCTTTCGGTCTACAAGGATGACGAGGAAGAATCATCGTCCAAGGGTGTTTCGTTCGACTGGCTTGTTCCGGGAGCAAAGCTTGCGGTAGCCGACATCGTGACAGACCAGCATTTTACTCAGGCACCGGCTCATTACACCGAGGCATCGCTCGTAAAGGCGCTTGAGGAACTCGGTATCGGTCGCCCCAGTACCTATGCACCCACGATCTCGACGATCATCGCAAGACACTACGTTGTAAAAGAACAGAAATGCATATATATGACAGAGCTCGGCGAAGCCGTTAACAAGATCATGACCGGCTCATTCGAGGGCATCGTGGATGTTAACTTCACCGCCACGATGGAGAGCCTTCTCGATTCGATCGGAGAAGGTGAAATCGAGTGGAAGACAGTTATCAGGAACTTCTATCCCGATCTTGCGGCGGCAGTCGAAGAGGCGCACAAGGACCTCGAAAAGGTCAAGATCAGAGACGAGGTTTCGGACGTTCCCTGCGACCTTTGCGGAAGGATGATGGTCATCAAGTACGGTCCTCACGGCAAGTTTCTTGCATGCCCCGGATTCCCCGAGTGTCGCAACACGAAGCCCTACAACGAGAAAACAGGCATCGTGTGCCCCAAGTGCGGCGGAGATATCCTCATCAAGAAGACGAGGAAGGGAAGACGCTTCTTCGGATGCGCGAATCATCCGGATTGCGATTTCGTATCGTGGACGCGCCCTGATGCATCAAAAAAGGAATAGATTTCTGCATTGAACAAACAACCAGAAACCTTGTTGGGCAAGGTTTCGTGCTTGATTTAGATAAAAACTCGGCGAAAGTACACCGCCGAGTTTTTTAAATCAAGTCGCGTAGCTTGCGGAGCGAGTTGTGTCTGTCTGAATCAAGTCGCTTGCGACGCAGATGAAGACTAGTTCCATAAAGATATACGGTCGCGGCGGATCCTTGTGTTGTAAAAGCAATAGTGTTGAATTGTCAAATGATAGAAGAAGTTTACAGAACTTATCTACAATTGTCTAACGAATACAAATAATTACATGTGTTTTATTATTTATTGTTGAAAACTATAGGGTTTTGTGCTAAAATGGGCGCAAATGTACGACGGGGTAAAAACCGTTGCAATGGGGGAAAATATGAGCGTTCAGCTACTTGATAAGACAAGAAAGATCAACAAATTATTACACAACAACAATTCTCACAAGGTCGTGTTTAACGACATCTGCCAGGTGCTCGGGGAGATCCTCGAGTCTAATATCCTTGTGATCAGCAAGAAGGGTAAGGTGCTCGGTATCAAGAACAGATCCGAGATCCCTGCCATCAGCGAGCTCATCAGGGACAACGTCGGCGGTCATATCGACGAGTCTCTCAACGAGCGTCTCCTTAACATACTTTCCACCAAGGAGAACGTGGACCTCGAAACACTCGGTTTCGAATCGCAGAACGTCAGCAAGTACGTTGCCATCATCACTCCCATTGACATCGCAGGGGAGCGCCTCGGCACGCTCTTTATCTACAGGAAGAAGAACCAGTTCAACATCGATGACATCATCCTCAGTGAGTACGGAACAACCGTTGTCGGCCTTGAAATGATGAGATCCGTCAACGAGGAGAACGAGGAAGAAGTCCGCAAGGTTCAGATCGTTCGCTCGGCTATCGGCACACTTTCTTTCTCGGAGCTTGCAGCCATCAGATGCATCCTCGACGAGCTCACAGGCATGGAAGGCACTCTTGTTGCCAGCAGGATAGCGGACAGAGTCGGTATCACAAGGTCTGTTATCGTGAACGCACTCCGCAAGTTCGAGAGCGCCGGAGTCATCGAATCCAAGTCTTCGGGTATGAAGGGTACATACATTAAAGTTCTTAACGACGTCGTATTCGACGAACTCAAGCAAACAGAGGGTTAATTTTTCGTCCGGATCGTTCGATATACAACATAACGGATTGAATGCTAAAAAAGGGATTTTGCTTAAGCAAGGTCCTTTTTTGTTCAATAAAACACAAATCCTTGTGTTTTCAGATTTTTTGATAAATATATCTTGTGTTTTATTTGCAATACATTATAATATTATGTGGGTATTTGTGAAAAGAGGGCTTTTTGGCGCTTTTTCGACATAATTACCGCCTTGACGACCGTTTCCGGATCGTCAAAAAATTGGGAGGGAAGACTGAGATGATTGGATCCAACGCCTTCAACTACATCAATGTACTTAACAAAGCCGCTGATGCAAGCTGGACTCGAAACGAAGTTATCGCCAACAACATTGCGAACGTTTCGACTCCTCACTATAAGCGTAAGGACATCAAGTTTGAAGACTATCTTAAAGACGAGATCAAAAAGGACATGTACGGTGGCGGTGACCTCAACATGAGAGTTGCGAACGTCGACCTCAAGAAGCTTTCGACCACCATTTACACCGACCAGTCGGAGCTTGCGTACCGACTCGACGGCAACAATGTCGACATCAACACCGAGAACGCTAACCTGGCTCAGAACCAGATCAAGTATTATACACTTCTTGACTCCATGTCACAGGAGTTCAGTCGTATCAAGTCGGTTCTTTCAAGAACCTGAGAAAGGATGGTAGTGTATGGGAATATTTAACGCACTCAACATTTCGGCGAGCGGTCTGACCGCACAGTCGGTGCGTATGGACACCATCTCGCAGAACATTGCCAACTCGAACACCACCCGCGACAAGAACGGTGAGCCCTACAGAAGAAAGACCGTTGTTTTCGCGGAGAGGGGAACGGATCCCTTCAAGACAGCGCTTTCGAAGAGCATGACCAAGCACGCTTCGACCAAGAACGGCAACGGAGTTAAGGTTACTTCGATCGTTGAAGATCACGTTACGGCGATGGCCAAGGTTTACGATCCTTCACATCCCGATGCAGACGAGGACGGCTACGTTATCTACCCTAATGTCAACACCGTTACGGAGATGACCAACCTCATCGATGCCACACGTGGATACGAAGCGAACGTTACGGCATTTAACGCCACGAAGAACATGCTTCTTAAGGGTCTTGAACTCGGAGAGTGAGGTAACGCATGAATCCTTCCGACATTATGAAACTGTCCGGTCTTAACGGACTCGAATCGATCTCGAGCGCGGGGTCGCTCAAGAATCCGGGCAAGCTCACAAGGCTTGACGGCTACCAGGATTCGATCCTGTCCAAAGAACCGTCGACCGATAAAACGGAATCGTTTGATTCGCTCCTTAAGTCCGCGATGGACATGATCAACGAGACAAACGAGTATTCAAACCAGGCAGGGGAAGCAGAACTTGCTTACGCCATGGGTATCACGAACAGCACGCATGACCTTCAGGTAGCTCAGATGAAGGCGAACATCTCATTGCAGTACACTGTTGCGGTACGTAACGCCGTTATCGAGGCCTACAAAGAGATCATGCAGATGCAGTTCTAATCAATGTCAGTAATAAGCATACGCGTGACGATCGTATGCAACGAGGATGCAATTTAAGGGGAATATGTCATGCTTGAAAAATTAAAGCAAATCCCGGCCAAATTACTTGAGCTGTGGAAAAAGCTTACAAAGCGTCAGAAGATCATCACCGTGAGCACGGTGGCGGGTGTTCTTCTGATGCTTCTTATATTGATTATCTTACTCAACAGAGTTCAATACGAGAAGCTCACGACATTCGACGACACCGAGACCGCCAAGACCGCGATCGAAGTTCTCGACGGGGAGAACATCACCAACAGGCTCGCCGACGACATGGTAACGGTAGAGGTTGACGTCACCCGTAAGAAAGACGCCGTCCTCGCACTTACCGGCAACGATATGCTCGAAGAAAGCGCGATGACGCTCGCGATGCTCCTCGACAACGATCTGAGTACCACCAGTACCGACAAGATCCTCAAAAACCACCTTTACATGCAGTCGTCACTCGGTGCAAGGATCCAGCAGATCGACGGTGTAAAGAAGGCTTCGGTTCTTTACTTCCCCAGTGACAATTCGGGCGGTATCCTTCTTCCTGCCAAAGAGATCAGCTGCAGCGTCCTGCTTACTCTCGACAGCAAGGTCTTTGACTACAGGAACTCTCCCGAAGCAATAGCAACCTACGTGGCTTACGCGATCGGTAACACCACCACGGACAAGATAAAGGTCCTTGACACAAACGGACAGCTTCTCTTCGGAGGCGAAGAGGAGAATGAGGAGATCCTCGATCTTTCGGCTAATCTCGCCTACATAAATAAGTCGAAAGATGGTACAAAGACAAGCTTTTCGAGCTTGCCATCAAGAATGACTATTTCGATGCCGAGATCGTTTCATCGCTCGACGTCAACTGTGACAAGGAATCGGTTCTTTACACCGAGTACCTCGCGGGAGAAGGCCTTGAGCAGGGTCTTTACGACGAGTACACCAAGATCTCTTCGGAGTCTACAGGCGTAACGGGTGACATCCCCGGAACCGACTCGAACGATGAAACAGACTACTACATCCAGGAATCCGGAAGCGGCAACGAGAGCTACGACGAGCTTCGTATCAAGTATAAGCCCAGCGAGCGTGTTACCGAGACCATGAAAGAGTGGGGCGTTATCAACAATGCCAATTCTTCACTCGGTATCACACTTACCAGAGTTCAGGAGATCTCCGAGGAGCAGCTTGAACGTGAGGGACTTATCGGCGAGGAGATCTCGTTCGAAGAGTACGTCATGAACAACTCGGCCAAGACAAGGCTCGATACTCCCGAGGAGCTCTACCAGCTCTTCTCGGATGCGAGCGGTATCCCCGCTTCAAACATTTCGATCACAACATACATTCAGCCCAACTATATTGCCAGAGAAGAGTCGCAGGGCAGCCTTTCACTCATACTTGAGATCGTTCTTGCGGCACTCATCATCGCACTCCTTCTCTTCGTTGTATTCAGGAGCGTCAAGCCCGAAGAGGTTATCGAGACGGAGCCCGAGCTTTCTGTTGAGAGACTTCTTGCTACAACTCGTGAGAACCAGTCGCTTGAAGATATCGAATTCGGCGAGAAATCCGAGACCAGGAAGCTCATCGAGAAGTATATCGATGAGAACGCAGAAGCGGTTGCCGCACTCCTGCGTAACTGGCTAAGCGATGACGGATGGCAATAAAAGAGAAACCTGATACTTCGTTGAAGTTTTAGGCGAGGAATCAGATGCGGGTAAAACCGCATCTAAAGAGGAGGTAACGGGATATGATCGTACAAAACAAAACGCTTGCCGATTATAACGGCGTTCAGAAGGCCTCAATTCTCATGATCGCACTCGGACCCGAGCGTTCTTCGAAGCTGTTCACATACCTCAAGGAAGAGGAGATCGAATCGCTGACACTTGAGATCGCCAACACCAAAAGTGTCGACCAGACCACGAAAGACGCGGTCATAGACGAGTTCTACGAGCTCTGTCTCGCACAGCAGTACATCGCCGAAGGCGGTATCAACTACGCTAAGGAACTCCTCGAGAAGGCACTCGGAAACGACAAGGCTATCGACGTTATCGGCAGACTCACGGCATCCCTTCAGGTACGTCCTTTCGAGTTTGTCAGAAAGACCGACCCTACTCAGCTCCTCAACTTCATTCAGGACGAGCATCCTCAGACCATCGCTCTTATCCTGAGTTACCTCTCACCGCAGCAGTCATCGCAGATCATCAGCGCTCTGCCGCCTGATAAGCAGGCAGACGTTGCCAAGAGAATAGCAATGATGGACCGTACATCGCCCGATGTCATTCAGGAGGTGGAAAAGGTGCTCGAAAAGAAGCTTGCTTCCCTCGTCAATCAGGATTACACGATCGCCGGCGGTGTCGATGCGGTTGTCGAGATCCTCAATACGGTCGACCGTGCTACAGAGAAGCACATCCTCGAAACACTCGAGATCGAGGAGCCCGAGCTTGCGGACGAGATCAGAAAGAAGATGTTCGTATTCGAAGATATCTTGCTGCTTGACGACAGATCGATCCAGAGAGTTCTTCGTGAAGTTGATAACAGCGAACTTGCCATCGCCCTCAAGGGCTCTAACGAGCAGGTTCAGGAGACGATCTTCAATAACCTTTCCAAGCGTCTTGTTGTCATGATCAAGGAAGACATGGAATTCATGGGTCCTGTCAGAATGAAGGACGTTGAAGAAGCACAGCAGAAGATCGTTAATATCATCAGGAAGCTTGAGGATACGGGCGAGATCGTCATCAGCAGAGGCGGAGGTGACGATATAGTTGTCTAATCTTATTAAGGCCTATTCGGTCAAGTACGAGGAAACCACCAAGACGATCGATTCCAACGAGAAGGCAGATTCCTTCGAGAAGGAATTCGTCGACAAATATATCGCTGATAATATCGCCCTTAAGCAGATCGATTTCGGTGAAGTCGCTAAAGGGCTTGAGGATCATGCAAGAGAAGAAGGAGACGGCTTTATCCCCGGTATCGCGGGAGAAGTTCTTGTCGAGGACGACGCCGATCCTCGCGAAGCCGGCATCGGAAGCAGGATCGAGGAGCTTAACGCCGAGCTTTCGGCCAAACTTGACGAGGTCAAGGAGCAGGAAGACCGTCTCGAAGAATTAAAGGCCGAGGCTGACCGCGTCACGGGCGAAGCACAGGAGCGTGCGGATTCGATCGTCGCTCTCGCCAAGAAGCAGGCCCAGGACGACAGCTCCCTTATCAGGGAAGCAGCCAGAACAGAAGGCTACGACGACGGCATGCAGGCAGCACAGGCGGAGATCGAGGCTCGCACACGTGAGCTTGACGAGCGACGCGCAGAATTGGAAAGTAACTACAAAAAGCAGGTGAGCGAACTGGAGCCTGCTTTTGTTGAAATTGTGATCTCACTTGTCGAGAAGCTCACCGGTATCTACGCATCCGAGAAGGAAGGCATCATCTCTTACCTCGTGGAGAGCGCGTTTGAGGACATCCCCCGCAGCAACGAGTACATCGTGCGCGTTCCCGAGTCGTTCCATGACGAAGTCGAAGGACTCAAGGCACGTCTTGAGGAAGCCGTGGGTGAAGAAGCGAGAGTCGAGATCGTTGAAGACAAGCTCCTGCCTGTGGACGGAGCAATGATAGAAACAGACAGCAGGATATTTGACTGCAGTCTTTCGACCATGAAGGACACGCTTTTTGAGAACCTGAGACTGCTTGCCTTGAGCCACAGCAGATCGGACGGAGAGGGTCAATGATAGAGGGATATAAAGAGCTTCTTGAAAGATCATACGTTAAAGAGTACGGACGCGTCTCCAAGATCGTCGGCCTCACGCTCGAATCGCGCGGACCCGACGTTTCTCTTGAGGACGTGTGCCTTATTACATCGCGTGACGGAAGCGTCAGTGCCTATGCCGAGGTTATCGGCTTCAACGATGACAACGTTATACTCATGCCCTACGAAGATGTCTCAGGTATTGGCGTCGGGAGCACGGTGGAGAACACAAAGACCAGATTCACCGTCGCTGTCGGACCCGAGCTGCTCGGCATGAAGCTCGACGGACTCGGCCGGCCCATGGACGGAGAGCAGTTCTTCACCTCGGAGTCGTACCCCGCGGAGGCCGCACCGCCCGATCCCCTCAAACGTAGCTTTATCGACGAACCCATGACGCTCGGAGTCAGAGCTGTAGACGGACTCTTAACGGTCGGCAAAGGACAGCGAATCGGCATCTTTGCGGGTTCGGGTGTCGGTAAATCAACGCTTATGGGCATGTTCGCCAGGAACACGAAAGCCGATATCAATGTTATAGCTCTTATCGGAGAGCGTGGTCGAGAGGTCAGAGAGTTTATCGAACGAGACCTGACAGACGAAGGAATGAAGCGTTCGGTCGTAGTTATAGCCACATCGGATAAGCCGGCGCTTGCCAGAAAGAAAGCGGCCAAGACCGCCACAGCCATTGCGGAGTACTTCCGTGATCAGGGCAAGGATGTCCTCCTCATGATGGACTCCCTCACCCGTTTCTCGATGGCACAGCGTGAGATCGGACTTGCAGCCGGAGAACCCCCGGTTTCCAGAGGATATCCCCCGAGTGTGTACACCGAGATGCCCAAGCTCCTCGAGAGAGCGGGCAGATCCGAGAAGGGCTCGATAACCGGTCTTTACACGGTACTTGTCGACGGTGACGACTTTAACGAACCGATCACCGACACGGCCAGAGGTGTGCTCGACGGTCATATAATCCTTTCGAGAAGCCTTGCGGCCAAGGGGCATTACCCGGCTATCGATGTACTCCAGAGTATCTCGAGAGTTATGAGCTCCATCGTTACACCGCAGCAGAAGAAGCTCGCTTCGCAGTTAAAGATGGTGCTCGCCACATATACCGAGGCGGAAGACCTCATCAACATCGGCGCCTACAAGAGCGGTGCCAACAAGAACATAGACAATGCGATCGCCAAGATCGACGCGGTCAACTCGTTCCTGCGCCAGCAGACGGATGAGAAGGTTTCTTTCGACGAAACCCTTGAAGCGCTCGGATCGATATTTGCCGAGCCCGCAGCAGAGTGACGAATGTGAGGATTAGCAATGCACAAATTTAGGTTCAAGCTTGAAGGCGTGCTTTCGGTCAAGATGAGGCTTGAGGAACAGGCCAAAGCCGCTTTTGCCTCCGCTATGCAGACATTGAACGCATGCGAACAGAAAAGAGACGAAGCGGCCGCGCGCGTCAGAGCCTACGAGCAGAAGCTCGAGGAGCTCGTGAACGGTATCCTCAACATCACCGAGATCACGGTCTGCAAGGATGCGATCCGGATCGTCAGGGAAGACCTCGTCGAGAAAGAGAACGCGGTCAAGAGAGCACAGAACAGAGTCGAGATGTGCAGAAAGAACCTCTCGAACGCGATCATGGAACGCAAGACTATCGAGAAGCTCAAAGAAAAGGAATTCGAAGAGTACATCAAAGAGTACAACGACGAAGAACGCAAGCAGATAGACGAGCTCGTCAGCTACAGGCACAACGCGGGAGTCTGACGCGTTAAAACAACCCTTATAAAGGATGGTTAGATAAGTATGGCTAAGAAGGACAAAGATATTACGGTTATGGACGAGGGCGGAGGAGTCGGCGCCAAGATAGGTACGATCGTTATCGTCGTGCTCATTGTTATCGTTTGGCTCGCTATTTTTGCGCTGCTTGTCAAGATGGATATCGGCGGCATGGGTACCAAGCTGCGTCCACTCATCAAGGACGTTCCGGTGCTCAGTCTTATCCTGCCCGATGTTTCGGACGATGTCCTTATTGCCGAGCAGAACTACCCTTACAAGAACATCACCGAAGCGGTGGAAGTGATCAAAGAGCTCGAACGGCAGAACGCCGACCTTGACAGCAAGAATTCCGAGTACGCCAAGAAGATCCTTGATCTTCAGGCCGAAGTTGAACGACTCAAAGCCTTTGAGGACGATCAGCTTGCTTTCGAGGAGAGAGTGAAGAGGTTCGATTACAACGTTGTCTATAACTCCAAGGCTCCCGAGCTCGAGGAGTACAAGAAGTTCTACGAGGAGATCAATCCCGAGACTGCCGAGGAGATCTACAGACAGGTTATCGAACAGCTTCAGTACGACGAGTCCATCAAGCAGAAGGCTACGCTCCTCAAGACCATGAAGCCCGGTAACGCGGCCAAGGTTCTCGAGGAAATGACCGCCGACATCGAGTACACATGTAAGGTTCTCCTGTGCATGAAACCCGACGAGGCTACGGCGATCATGGACAAGATGGATGCGCTCTTCGTGGCACGTATCATCCAGACCATGCATGATATGGATGACGAGTGGTACCAGAAGATCGCGAAAAACCTTGAAAACTACAGATGACAGCGGTTTGAACGACGTTTGCCATCAGAGATACAAAAAGTTTCTTCAAATATAAAGAAAAGTTTCAAAAACGGGTTACGGATTCCGCGAACCGGGCCGATATATCTTTTGTAGAGTTTTACAAAGCTTTATGAAAGGAGGACCGATAATGTCTGCAATCGCGATCAACGCTGCAGACCTCGCCGCTCCCACAAACGCATTCGTTGCGGTAAAGACAACGCAGATCACAGTATCTGCCTCGGCTACCAAGACAGGGAAGGATTTCTCTTCATTGTTCAACAAAGAAGAGTCCGTACAGATCCGGAACAATTCAGTCGAAGCCGGTGGGAACAACAAGACGGTGAAAACCGCCCAGGAAACAACAGAATACGGCAAGGATAACACAGCGACACAGCAAACAGCTTCATGCAAGGAGGCGGAAGCGGTACAGACAATCCAGGGACAGGAAAACTTACAGGAAGAACAGCCAATCGTTACTACAAACGAAGAGGCAACAGGAGAGCAGGTGATCATAAAAGCCTCCCTCAAAGTATCGGTGGCAGCGGTGAGCATCAGAACAAACGCACCCGCGGTTGACGATCAGAAGTGGCAGGAAGACCTGATCACAGAGTGTATGAACGCAATGGAAGCGCTCTCATCACTCCTCCAGAGATTCGCAGAGATCTTAGAGGTTACGGTCGACAAGCTTGAAGGAAGTTACGAACAGCTTGATTTCTCGTTTGAGGATATGATCGACGTACAGAAGCTCCCTCAGCTGATGTTGAACCTCGGAAAGTGCGAAGATATTTCACAGGTTCTGTGTGATGACATTCCTTCACAGATCTACACAGACCTTAAGGATGCTTTAAGCGACATGTTCGAATCGTTACAGATGACAGCCAAGGAGCTGACAAACCTCGTTACGGAAGACATGTTCTTGAACAAAGCCGCAGAGCTTGACATCCTTCCGAAAGGCTTCTTAAAGCTTATCACCGGCAGCGAAGAGAACACACAGGAAGTTCCCGCTCCCGAAGCTGAGGAACAGACGCTTCCGACCTTCGAGGTGACAAGAGAAACAGAAACCGACAACTTCAAGGGCTCACAGGACAACGAGAACACGGATCTTACATCCGACGTTAAAACCTCTCGTGACACAGGCTCAGACAAGACCAGGAAGACTTCTTCCAATGACGGATTCGAAGAGTTCATCAAAGGACTCGAGAACGCAGTCAAGGTTACGGACACCAGAGAGATCCCGATGGTTAACGGACAACCCGACGTCAGAGAAATCGTGATGAGAGTTGTGGACGCCATCAAGGTAAATCTCTCACCGGACAAAACATCGATCGAGCTTTCACTTTCACCCCAGTCACTAGGGAAGATAAGTCTCTTCATTACATCGAAGGACGGAACGCTCACGGCAAGGATCGCTACAGAGAACGAAGTTACAAAGCAGGCGATCGAAAGCCAGCTTGAAGTGCTTAAGGAAACGATCGCACAGCAGGGCGTCAGAGTTGAAGCTATCGAAGTCAGCATCTCGGGATTCACATTCGCGGACAGCAACAACGCTCAGAAGGGTGAGTCGGAGAGTGACGAAAGAAAGACCGGTGCAGCCGGAAGAAAGCAGGTCAGAGACGGAGCAATCGGAGCAGCCGCAGAAGAAAGCGCAGAGCGCGGTGAACCGATCCCCGAAGGAAGCACAGTCAACTTTGTAGCATAACAATCAAAGCATCCGAAAAGGATGGGAAAAGCAGGAAAGATTATGGCAGATAACACAATGGGACTTACAGCGGATGTTACAAACGGAGTACTTAACTACGCAGCCTCCGAAGAAACAACATCCACTACCAAAAAGGGATCCGGCGAGCTCGGCAAGGACGCGTTCCTTCAGCTTCTGGTCTGCCAGATGCAGAATCAGGATCCGCTCGAGCCCAGCAGCGATACCGAATTCGTTGCACAGCTTGCACAGTTCTCGTCACTCGAACAGCTTCAGAATCTGTCGGGTGAGCAGGAAAAAGCTCAGGCGTTCTCATTGGTCGGAAGACACGTTATATTCCAGGTTACCGATACAAACGGCAAGACAACATATCCCGAAGGACCTGTTGATTTCGTCAATATGTCCGGCAAGGATATCAAGCTCAATGTCAACGGACAGTTCTACGATTACAAAGATCTTTACATGGTAGTCGATGACGTTTATGAGATGCAGCAGAGCATCCCCGGCATCGAAGAGACCTACAATTTTACCTACAACGCCAAAGCACCCGAGAGGATCAGATTCAAGGTCAACCTCGGCAAGGATGATTACAAAGCGGGCGATGTGGCACTTGTGGTCGGCGGACAGGCAGTTGACGGTCAGTACGTATCGTGCAAGGACGGAATGGTCACGGTAGAAGCCGGAGCACTTGACGGATTTGCAAACGGCGAATATCCCGTCAGCGTAGTGTTCAACAACAAGATCTACACTACAGTCAATGACAAAGTCACCATCACGGTAGTCAACAACGAAGCGGGTTGACGAAAGTGAGGAAAGGAAGAGTAGATGAGCAATTCGTTTAACAACTTCCCTTCCATCCGGGAAATGACAAGCAGAGTAGAGCAGCAGAAACAGGGCAAGCCTGTTCAGGTCAAGGGACCGGGCAGCATAAGCTTTGCCGAAATGCTTGAGAAAACAACCAAAGTTCAGGGTCAGACAGAACCGTTAAAGTTCTCGAAACATGCGAACCTCAGAATGGAGAGCAGGAACCTCGATCTTTCGGATGAGCAACTCGGAAGACTCAAAGACGGAGTTGCGAAAGCCTCGGAAAAAGGGATCAAAGAATCACTCGTCATGCTTGACGATATGGCATTTATCGTTAACGTAACAAACAACACAGTGATAACCGCTGTCGGCAGCACCGATGAAAAAATTTTTACAAATATCGATGGAGCGGTTGTGGTTTGACACAAACCAGCCGATATACTTAATAACTGAATAAATAAACCAAGCGCCGGACCAATTGAAGGGGGCGCGACGGGAGACCGAATGCCAGACGTTTCCCGGGTTTCACCTTACAGGAGGTTAATTCTTATGATGCGTTCATTATATTCCGGTGTTTCCGGACTCAAAGTTCACCAGACAAAGATGGATGTTATCGGTAACAACATCTCTAACGTTAATACTGTCGGCTTCAAGAGTAGCCAGGTTAACTTCTCGGATATCCTTTACCAGACAACTTCAAGTGCATCGGGCCCTAATGCCAATTCGGGTACTGCCGGCGTAAATGCCAAGCAGATCGGTCTCGGCGCAAGTGTTGCATCCATTTCTTCGACAATGACGGTTTCCGGTGGATCACAGAGAACAGATAACGCACTCGATATCATGATCGAAGGCGAGCAGTTCTTCATCGTTAACAACGGTGTTCAGAACCTCTTCACCAAAGCAGGAGCTTTTACGGTTGATGCAAACGGTACACTTTGTACATCAAGCGGATGTAAGGTAATGGGTTGGCAGGTAGACCCCAACGATGCATCAAAGACAGTTGCGGACACAGTTTCCGAGCTCAGAGTTATGGCACCCGATACAATGTACGTTGAGCCCGTGGCTACCACTAACGTTTATGTATCCGGTAACATCGATTACAAGGATACACAGCTCACCACAGACACAGGCAAGACAACCACTCTTTCATTCTACGACAATCTCGGACAGAGCTACATGGCAGTCATGAAAGTTAAGCAGTCCGATGAAGCTACAAACCAGTACAAAGTCAGCATTACAAACATCCTCGATGCAAAGGGTGAGTCGATCTTCGTTAAGAAGACTGTAGAAGACGACGGAACCATCACATACGGCGCATCTGAGATCACAGAGTTCGAGTTCGGAGCGGAAGGTGATTCTGTTCAGGCTCAGGTTAACGATGACGGAACAGTTGAGATCGAGATGGAAGGCGTAGACCTTGAATTCGACGCAGCAACAGGTAAGTTCTCCAAGGTTGGCGGCGAAGACAACGGCAAGAGCATTTCCTTCATGGTAGTTACGGATCCTTCTCCTTTCCAGAGGATCGACGTTGACTTCTCATCGATGACCATGTACGCAGCCAGCGGTTCTTCGAGCTTCTCCTGCTCAAGAGGTGCTCTCGCTGACGGCAGCGGCGCAGGTAAGCCTCAGGGTAACATGACAGGTCTTTCGGTTGATACATCGGGAAGAATTTACGGAACATACGACAACGGCGACACCAAGCTCCTTTGCCAGATCGCTGTTGCATCCTTCGCTAACGCTGCAGGTCTTGAGGCAGTCGGAAACAACCTCTTCAAGCAGACCATGAACTCGGGAAGCTTCGACGGCGTAGGACAGGATATCTCAAACGGCGGCGGAAAGATGAACACAGGCGTACTCGAGATGTCAAACGTTGACCTTTCGACGGAGTTCACACAGATGATCACAACCCAGCGTGGATTCCAGGCAAATTCAAGGACGATCACAACCTCCGACACACTCCTTGAAGAGCTTATCAATCTTAAGAGATAATTAACATTTGCAATAGACAAATGATACAAAGTCTTGTAGAATTAATGTAATAAAAGCAAAAAAGGTACAAAATCTGCCGAAAAGGCAGATCTTGTACCTTGACGGCTTGCTAATGCATGTATATACATGTAACTAATTGGGAACGGATGGTGACTGGTTTTGGATCTGGCGACTTTAGTTGGTCTTCTTGCGGCTTTTGGCCTCATGATTTTCGGTATTGCGCAGGGTGAAGAAGGTATTGCCGGTATTATGGCATTCGTTGACGTTCCCTCTGTTCTTATCACCTTCGGTGGCGCATTCATGGCCGTTCTCGCGATGTGCCCGAGTATCCCCGATTACATCAAATCCCTTAAGACTCTGACTCTCGCCATGAAACAGGTCAGCGTCAACGAAGAAGAAACGATCCGTTCGATAATCAATCTTTCAAACGTTGCCCGTAAGGAAGGTCTTCTCGCACTCGAGGAAGCGGCCAACGGAATAGAGGACGAATTCATGAAGAAGGGCGTCCTCCTTATCGTAGACGGTACCGACCCCGAGCTTGTCCGTTCGATCATGGAGACGGAGCTTGCCTGTGTCGAAACGCGTCACAAGAAAAACGTTACATTCTGGGAAAACTTAGGTTCGATGGGTCCTGCCTGGGGTATGATCGGTACGCTTATCGGACTTATTAACATGCTTGGAAACCTTGAGGATGTTGCAGCCGTTGGTCCTAACATGGCCGTTGCCCTTGTTACGACTTTCTACGGTTCGGTCCTCGCAAACTGGATATGTGCACCTATCTCGACAAAGCTCAAGAGCAACAACGATACCGAGATTCAGATGAAGGAAGTTATGGTCGAAGGTCTTCTTTCGATACAGGCCGGCGAGAACCCGCGTGTTATCGAGGAGAAGCTCAAGTCCTTCCTGTCTCCCGAAAAGAGATCTGCTTTCTCGTCTAACGGAGGTGGTGAGGAGTAATGGCAAAACGCAAAGCCGAAGACCCGCCGAAAGGGTCACCCGCATGGATGGCTACGTTCTCGGATCTGATGAATCTGCTTCTTTGCTTCTTCGTGCTCCTTTTCTCGATGTCGAGTGTTGATGCGAACAAGTGGGAAGAAGTCGTCGTTTCCATGACGAGCGCGTTCAGCGTGTTTGATGTCGGTTCACAGGCTATTGGCGAGGGTTCGCTCGTCGGTGTCGGAACCACACAGCTTTCTAATCTTGATGAATACTATGCCTCCCTCGGACAGAAGTCCGAAGAAACGGGGGAGGAACTTCGCGCCTCGGGTGACAGTGAGATCGACGAATCGATCAAGAACCTGCTTGCATCACGGGGTGTCGAAGAAGATGTTTTGGACGAGTTATCCAAAACCGGTGAGATCACTATGGACATGCTTGCCGACATGTACGAAGAGGGCAAGCTCGACGAGTCCCTCCTCAAGCTTCTCGCCGCACTCGGCATGATAGATGTCGACCTGCTCGATCAACTCATGCAGTCCGATCTGCTCGACAAGATGCTCGAAGACGGATCGATAGATGAGGATCTGATCGAAAAGCTCAAGGCTCTCGCGGAACTCGCAGAGAATGATCAATCTCTTGCCAATATCGCAGATGTCAAGATGATGGCCGCAGCAGCCGGAATGATCGAGACGACCGAGATGTTCGAGAAGATCTCCGAGATCACCGAGCTTTATGACATTGATGAACAGCTATCACTCTCGATGGATGAGGAAGGCACCTACGTTGAGATGACGATCCCGGGATCACTGCTTTTCAAATCCGGAAGCGCTAAGCTCACGGAGGAGTGCAAACCCCTTCTTTCGAAGGTCGGAGACATAATCATTACGTTGTTCCCCGACAATTATGTCGACGTTATCGGTCACACCGACAACGTACCCATCAACAACGCCGAATTCAGCAGTAACGATATACTTTCGTCGGCACGTGCGATCAGCGCCGCTCAGTACATCGTTCAGACCAGCGGGATTGATGTAACGCATGTCGGATGGACAGGACGAGGCGAATACGAACCTGTCGATACAAACGACACTGCGGAAGGAAGAGCAAAGAACAGGAGAGTTGAAATAAGACTGTACAACTCCTATAATAATAAATAAGTTTAGGTTTTATCCGAAGCGGAACAGAGCCGGTGCCGTCGGCGACCGTTTCGGAACAGGGATAGACGGCACAGAACGGAGCAGGACACTATGAAGAAGAACATGTTGGCAGTACTGATACTGGTAGTATGTATCGTCAACCTCACACTTGTGGGTTACACGGTATTTACCGTTGTTCCCAACGCACAGAGGACGGACGAGCTCATCACCAAGATCATGCAGATCATCGATCTTGAGCTTGAATCACCGCTGCCCAAGGATATCAACAATACATACAACATCGAAGATGTTGAGAAGTACTCACTTGATGAGATCACTACCAATCTTCGTACAGGATCAGACGGCAAGGCTCACTTCGCAAAGATCACGGCTTCGCTGACGATCAACAAGACACATGAGGACTACGAGCGTCTCAATTCTTCGGTTGACAAGATGAAGCCCGACATCCAGTCGATCATCATCTCGAACTTCCAGAAGTACTCGAACGAAGACCTCAACGATGTCGAACTTCAGCAGTCGATCAAAGAGAAGATCCTTGAGGATATCCAGACGATGTTCAATTCAAGGTTCATCGTAGATTGCACGGTAACATACCTGATCTCTTAATGATCCGATCCGGACGTGTTAGTAAACCTAATACGCGAGTAACGTGTTGGGCAAGGAAAAGCAGTCGGTAAATCCGACTGTAATGTGGAGGAGGAAGTGCTATGGGTGATGTATTATCCCAAAGCGAGATAGATAATCTGCTTGCCGCCCTTAGCAGTGGTGAACTTGACGCGGATGTCATGAAAGAATCCGGCGACAAGGTCATCAAGAATTATGACTTCAACCGCCCTTCAAAGTTTTCAAAAGAACACCTCAGGACACTTGAGATCATATTTGAACATTACAGCAGATTACTTTCAACATCGCTTCCCGTTTACCTGCGTAAGAACGTGCAGGTAGAAGTGATCAACTCTGAGGCACAGGTATATTCGGAGTTCTCAAACGCCCTTTCAAATCCCGTGCTTCTCGGAATCATTGATTTTTCGCCTCTTGAAGGCAATATCATCATAGAGATCGCCGACAACATCGGTTACGCCATCGTTGACCGAATGCTCGGCGGTAACGGAATACCTCTTGAAAAATCGAGAGATTTCTCAGAGATCGAGCTCGTTATCATCGAGAGAATATTCACAGTCGTCACGAACCTTTTGATGGAGCCGTGGGCCAACGTTGTTAAGCTTGAGCCGCGTCTTCAGAGGATCGAGACGAACTCGCAGTTTGCGCAGATCATCTCACCCAGTGAGATGGCCTCCATCATCACGATGAACATGAAGATAGGTAACATTGAGGGGATGATAAATGTCTGCCTACCTTACGAGGTAATAGAGCCGGTTATCGACAAGCTGAATACCAAGTACTGGTATTCAACCGTCAAGGTATCCGACAACCAGGCGTACAAGGCCCAGATCGAGGTCGCTATCGCGAAAGCGAGGATCCCTATCAAGGCAGAGCTTGGTAAGAGTATTATCTCACTTAATGATTTCGTCAACATGCAGAAGGGCGATATCATCAAGCTCAATACCAAGACCGGCGATGAACTTCCGGTGTATGTGGGTAACATCAAGAAATTCCTTGCTTTACCCGGATCGTCATCGGATTCATATGCGGTTAAGGTGTCACATGTCTTAAGAGAGGAGAACTAGAGTTTATGGACGGCATGCTTTCACAGGAAGAGATTAATGCTCTGCTCAGTGGCATGAATACGGAGGAAACCCCGGCTGCGGATACGCCGTCTGCTGATGCTGACGCCGGTTCCGGTGCTGCGGCAACGCCCAAGACTTATTCCGATTCCCTAAGCGATGCGGAAAAGGATGCGGTTGGTGAGATTTCCAACATAAGCATGGGTACGGCAGCCACGACTCTTTCCTCGCTGCTCAACCAGAAGGTTAACATCACGACACCGAAGGTTTCGTACGCAAGTTGGGACGAACTGATCGGTGAATATACGAGACCCTGTGTTTTCATTCAGATCTACTACACATCGGGACTTGACGGCAACAACATCCTTATCATGAAGGAAAACGATGTTAAGATCATCACGGACCTCATGATGGGCGGAGACGGAACGGCACAGGAGGGTGAGCTCTCAGATCTTCACCTCAGCGCCATCAGCGAGGCGATGAACCAGATGATGGGTTCGTCATCGACATCTCTTTCCGCAATGCTCGAGAAGAAGATCGATATCAGCCCGCCTACCGCAAGTCTTGTGGATATCCCTTCGATCATGCAGGGAGATCAGATAGCAGAGTTCCTCAAGGGAGATTTCGTTAAGGTTTCCTTCAAGATGGAGATCGGAACTCTCATCGACAGTGAGATAATGCAGCTCTACTCGTTCGACTTTGCAAGAGGTCTTTACGAGAGATTCATGGAATATGCAGGAGGATCCGCAGCACCCGCTGCAGAGCCTGCACCCGCACCTGCACCTTCGCCCGCACCCGCACCCGCTGCGGCACCTGCGGCAGCTCCCGGAGCAGCACCCGCGGCAGGCCCCGCACCGATGCCTTATCCGATGCCCGGTCAGCCCATGCAGGGTCAGCCCGTTCAGGGACAGCCGATGCCTTACATGATGGCTCCCGTACAGGATGTAAACATTTCACCCGTACAGTTCCAGCCCTTCATGCAGGTTCAGTCGCCTCTCCTTACTACGGAGAATATCGACCTGCTGCTTGATGTACCGCTTGAGGTCACCGCAGAGCTCGGACGTACCAGCAAATCAATCAAAGAGATCCTTGATTTCTCACCCGGAACCATCATCGAGCTTAACCGCCTCGCAGGCGAGCCTGTTGACGTTCTTGTTAACGGCAAGTTCGTTGCAAGAGGAGAGGTAGTGGTTATCGAGGAAGCATTTGGTATAAGAGTTACGGAAGTAATCAAATAACATGATCTTACTACTGGCAGAAACTGTTAAAACCGACATTATAAGCACCAGCTCGAACAGCATTTGGAAGCTGCTCGGGCTGATACTGTTGTGTGCGGTTATCATAGTGGCATGTTATTACACGACGCGGTTCGTCGGCAGGAAAAGCCAGGGGATACAGGGCGGCGGATCCGGTAAGAATATCCGTGCCCTTGAAACATTCCGCGTTACACAGAACAAATACCTTCAGCTCATCAAGTGCGGAGACAAGTACCTGCTGATCAGTGTCACCAAGGACAATATCTCGCTTGTATCCGAGATCGACGGAGACAGCCTGCTGACCGCACCCGAGGGAGGAAGCCACAAGAGCTTCAAGGAGATCATTTCCTCGTTCTCCGGTAAGGGCAAGACAGAGAAGAAGAGCATCTCCGAGATTGCCGACATAAGCGTTATCGCAGGAGAAGAAAACCCTGAGTCCGAACCCGACGAAGCCGTGATCTCAGGCGAGCCCGAAGAGACCGAAAAAGAGCCCGTTGACGAACAGTAAAACAGCTTTGAAACCCCAATCAGTTTTGGGGTTTTTTCTGTTTTTGGGATATCGCCGATTTACTGCAATTTGTTTCAAAAAAAGTTTGTATTGTCGGTGATAATTGGTATAATAATTTATAGGTGTGGCATTATGCCTTTAGCCACTATACGAAATCATTGAAAAGGTTGATATACATGAACTCGGATAAGCGACTTGGGAAATCATTTAAGTTATTTACTGTTTCTCTTATCCTCACAATGGTGTGTCTGTTAACCTTTGTTTTGTGTACTCCGATTTTGGCACAGGCCGATGAGGACGACCCCACGATCTCTACACTCAGCAACGAAGGAACAGACATTGACCCCGGATATCTCGAGGGTGATCTCGGCGGGCTGACATTCCGTTTTGACAACGACGGGTCAGGCTCGCTTTCTTCGACTCTGCAGATACTCCTTCTCCTTACGGTTATTTCACTTGCGCCCTCCATACTCATCATGCTCACGTCCTTTACGAGGACCGTGATCGTTCTGCATTTCGTCAGGACGGCGCTTGGCACACAGACAACTCCCCCCAACCAGGTGCTTGTTGGGATAGCTCTGTTTATCACCCTGTTTGTCATGTCACCCGTCTTCATCAAGATCAACAACGAAGCGATCGTTCCCATGCAGAACGGTGAGATCGGGATGGAGCAGGCATTCGAGCGAGGACTCGAACCGATAAGGGAATTCATGTTTGACCAGATGGAAGGAAGCGAGAAGGACCTCGAGCTTTTCCTTGACATAGCCGGCATCGAGAACGTTGAAACGAGAGCCGACGTCCCCACAACCGCGCTGATCCCCGCGTTCATACTTTCCGAACTCAGGATCGCGTTCATCATGGGCTTCCTCATCTACATCCCGTTCCTCGTCATAGACATGGTAGTATCATCAACGCTTATGTCCATGGGTATGATGATGCTGCCGCCCACTACCATATCGATGCCGTTCAAGATACTGCTCTTCATAGTTGCCGACGGCTGGGACCTTATCGTAGGACAACTGGTGAGGACATTCTACTAGCGGAACTGTGATACCGGACATACAGGTGACGAGCGCGACCGTGCTTTTTAAGGAAAACGACAGCGAAGCGTGTTTTTCTGAAAAGTACGAGTCAGCAAGGAACCGTGACTTGATCATATTATAGGAGCATTAGAGATGAGCGAAGACGTACTTGTTACCCTGCTGCGAGAAACGTTATATCTGATCATTAAGGTATCGGCCCCCATGCTGATAGTATCCCTTGTGGTCGGCCTTATCATCAGCGTCTTGCAGACCGTTACATCGATCCAGGAACAGACGCTTTCGTTCGTTCCGAAGCTACTGTCGATATTCCTTGTGATCATGTTCGCAGGGAACTGGATCATTACGAGTATTTCGGAGTACTTCGAATACCTTTGCGAGAATTTCAGTATTTTTATCAGATAGAAGCGACAGCCGGGGGACTCACGCACACCTAACCGCTGAGTCCGGACATCCGGGACCGGGACGTTCTGTAAGAAAGGAGTAGGGATGGTCAGCATTGAACAGATCGAATTTATCCTGGCTATCCTTGTGAGAATCTCGGGATTTATCTTTACGGCTCCGTTCTTCAACCTGAAGAATGTGCCCTTCAGGGTTAAGGTCGGATTCTCGGCGGCGCTGGCACTCATACTGTTTAACGTGCTTCCCTACGAGCCCCTCGTTTATGACGGGGTCACGGGACTGACGCTGTTGCTTGTTTCGGAGACCGTGGTCGGACTGATCCTCGGCTTCATGGCAAGTATCTGCTACCAGATACTTCAGTTTGCGGGTCAGTTGCTTGATATGGAGATCGGTTTTTCGATGGTCAACGAGATCGATCCCGTCACCAGCGCGCAGGTTACTGTCAGCGGTAACTTTTACTCCTACGCGGTCATGCTCATGATGATGATCACCTACATGCATCATTTTCTGCTTGACGCGCTGATCGACAGCTACGCGATCGCACCCGTGGGACAGGTGTTCATCAATCCGTCGATCTACTCTGTTGCCACGACGTTTTTGGGAGACTATTTCATACTCGCGTTCAGGATAGTCCTCCCGATATTCGGCTCGATGCTGCTCGTGAACACCGTGCTTGCGATACTCGCCAAGGTAGCGCCTCAGATGAGTATGTTTGTTATCGGTATCCAGCTCAAGGTAATCGTCGGCCTTGTGGTCATGCTGGTCGTTATAGAGCTGATCCCCGGTATCAGCGAGATGATATTCGACAAGATGCTGGAGGTGATGAGAGATGCGGCTGCATACATCTCTTCTTCAGGATGAAATAATGCTCCGGATGTCGCTCCAGTTCTTCGCTGAAGAAGGACCCGGCGGCGAGAAGACGGAAGAGGCAACCCCCAAGAAACTCGAAGATGCGAGAAAAGAAGGTCAGGTTGCCAAGAGCCAGGAGCTTACCACGGCTGTTGCGCTCATCATGCTCTTCGCCATCATAAAGGTGTTTGTTTCGTTCATCACCGACGGTTTCGCTGATTCGTTCAGACTCATGTACGGATCGATAGAGACCTACTCGAAGGAAGTTTTTAATTCGGCTTATGCCACGGCATACATGCATGAAGCGCTCACCGAAGTGCTCATCATATGCCTGCCGATGTTTGCCTCCGCAGTTGTGGCGGCGATCGTCGTAAATGCACTGCAGGTCAAGTGGAAACCGACTGCCAAACCGCTTATGCCCAAAGCGAGCAAGATCAGCCCCCTCAAGGGCTTCAAGAGGATCTTCTCGAAGGACAAGCTTTTCGACCTCTTAAAGGCGATCGTTAAGATCGTGCTTGTCGGATACATGACGTATTCGACCCTCACGGAAGAGGCCGACACCATTAACATCCTGTACGATATCGAACTTTTCACGGCCGTCATGCTTGTCGGAGATATCGTGCTCAACATGGGGATCAAGATCAGTCTTGTCTTCCTTGTGATCGGAATCGTGGACTACATTTACCAGCGTCTTAAGTTCCTTCGCGAGATGCGAATGTCCAAGCAGGAGATCAAGGACGAGTTCAAGCAGACAGAAGGTGATCCCAAGATCAAGGGTCAGATCAGACAGAAGATGAGGGATGCATCCAGGCGGCGTATGATGCAGAAGCTTCCCGAGGCCGACGTCGTCATTACAAACCCGACCCACCTTGCGTGCGCGATCAAGTACGACAAGGATATCGGAACCGCACCGATCCTTATTGCAAAGGGTGCGGACTTCCTCGCACAGAGGATCAAAGAAGTGGCTCGTGAGAACTTTATCCCGATAGTTGAGAACAAGCCACTCGCAAGAATGCTTTATCACAACGTTGAAATAGACGAGGAGATCCCCGAGGAGCTCTACAAGATGACAGCCGAAGTGCTTGCTTACGTATATGCGATGGAGGGTAGAGAAGCCTAGTGAAAATGCCTGCGAGGAAACGGTTTCGTTGAAGACAACGAAACCAAAGAGAAGGTAGAGAAGCCTAGTGAAAATGCCTGCGAGGAAACGGTTTCGTAGAGGACAACGAAACCAAAGAGAGGGAAGAGAAGCTTAAAAAATTCGAAAGAAAGGAGGAGATGAGGAGTCATGAAGTTCAGCATAAAGAACATCCAGAATTATGCAATCGGACTGTACATGCTCTCTATCATCATCTTCATCGTTGTTCCGCTTCCCTCGGTCGTGCTCGACGTAGGTGTTGCGTTTAACATGGCGCTGGCGATGATAATCCTCTTCAACGCGCTGTTTTCGACGGAAGTCCTCAACATGTCGAGCTTCCCGACGATCCTCCTGTTCACGACGATCTTCAGGATCTCGCTGAACGTTTCGTCAACACGACTCATCCTCATGAGCGGCGACCCCGGACAGGTCATCAGACAGTTCGGCAGCTTCGTCGGAGGAGACAACATAATCGTTGGTGCGATAATCTTCATCGTCATCATTTTGGTACAGTTTATCGTAATCAACAAAGGTTCCGAGCGTGTATCCGAGGTAACGGCCCGCTTCACACTCGACGCTATGCCCGGTAAGCAGATGGCTATCGATGCCGATCTTAACACCGGCGCCATCACAGACAAGGAAGCCAAGGAAAGACGTGAAAAGATCCAGGAAGAATCGACATTCTTCGGTTCCATGGACGGTGCCACGAAGTACGTCAAGGGCGATGCCGTACTCGGACTCATCATCACGCTCATCAACTTTGTCGGCGGACTTGTAATGGGTATCACGGCCGGTAACATGGACGCTTCGCAGGCGCTCCAGACATACGGTATCCTGACGATCGGTGACGGACTCGTAAGCTCGATGCCTTCGCTTATGATCTCGCTTGCAACCGGTGTGCTCGTTACCAAGGTCTCCAAAGAGGCCGACACGGGCAACCTCCTTGTATCGCAGCTTTTCGCGATACCGAGGGCACTCTATATCGTCGGTGCGGCCATGACATTCTTCGGAGTGTTCACGCCCCTGCCGCTTTTGGTGTTCGTTCCGTTCGGTGCACTGTTCCTGCTCGCGGCACGTAACATCGACAAGCGACTCAAGAAGAGCGAAGTCACAGCCGAGGTTTCGGAAGAGGAGACTCAGGCTTCCGAGATCAGACGGCCCGAGAATGTTGTCAATCTCCTGCAGGTTGACCAGATCGAATTCGAGTTCGGTTACGGTATCATTCCTCTCGCGGACACCAACCAGGGCGGCGACCTGCTTGACAGAGTAGTGCTCATCAGACGACAGATAGCACTCGAGCTCGGATGTGTCGTTCCTACGATACGTCTCAGGGATAACATACAGCTCTCACCGAACCAGTACGTGATCAAGATTAAAGGAATCCCCGTTTCCGAGGGCGAGATCCTGTTCGACCACTACATGGCCATGAACCCCGGCTATGTTGAGGAGGAGATCACGGGTATCCCGACAGTCGAGCCTTCGTTCCACCTGCCGGCACTCTGGATCACCGAGAGTCAGAGAGAGAGGGCGGAGTCATACGGCTACACGGTTGTCGATCCTCCTTCGATCATTGCGACTCACCTGACGGAGGTTATCAGGAGACATCTTGCGGAGCTGCTTTCCCGCCAGGACGTACAGAACCTCATCAACAATATTCAGGAACAGAACCAGACTCTTGTTTCGGAACTTGTTCCGAAACTCCTCGGAGTCGGAGAGATACAGAAGGTACTTCAGAACCTGCTGCGTGAAGGCATTTCGATCAGAGATCTTGTTACGATCTTTGAAACGCTTGCCGATTACGCACCGACCACCCGAGATACCGATATCCTCACCGAGTACGTGCGTCAGGCTCTAAAGCGCGCGATCTCGAACAAATACTTCCCTGCTCATGAGAAGAACAGTGTCGTAACACTCGATCCCGAGGTTGAGCAGGAGATCATGGCAAGCGTCAAGACGACGGAACAGGGCTCGTATATCAGCTACGATCCAGACAAGTCGTCGAAGCTCATGGAATCGCTCAAGGAAGAGGTCGAGAAACTCGAGAACATGGGAAGGAACGCGATCGTTGTTACTTCGCCCATTGTGAGGATGTACTTTAAGAAGCTGACCATGGATTATTTCCCGGATCTGATCGTTATCTCATACAACGAGATCGATTCGGGTGTCGAATTACAATCAGTAGGGATGGTGACAGTTAAGTGATAATCAAGAAATTTACGGGGAAAACCAAGACGGAAGCCTTAATTGCCGCTCAGAGCGAGCTCGGCAACGACGCTGTTGTGGCAAACACCAGGGAGATCAGACCGAGGGGTCTCGCCAGGATTTTTAAGAAACCCATTTATGAGATTACGGTCACGCTCGACGAGACACCTCCCAAGCCCGAGCTCTCCCGCAAGGAGAGCATGATGGCTGCTCTGAAGAGTAACCCGAACGTCCTTGTTGAGGATGATGTCAAGGAGTCGCCTTTTTATCCCGACCCCAAGGCTCTTGAGGTTAAGCTCAACAACCTTACCTCGATGATCGAGCAGCAGATGGGACACTCCCGTGCCGTACTGAACGGTGAAGACGCGCCCGCTTCCGCAGCCAGGGAAGATAAAAAAGAGAAAGAAAAAGAAAAGGACGACAGCAACGTAGAGTGCCTTCGTCTTATCTACAACCAGCTTGCCGACAACGAAGTCGACGAGCAGTACATCAATCAGGTGATCGGTGAGGTTGAGCCTTCGCTCAAGAAGGATTCGTCGGTTGAGAACATCCTCTCGGCGGTTTACCAGAAGATCGTCCTCAAGCTCGGCAAATCCGAAGTGCTTGACGTTAAGCCCGGTCACGCGGACTACGTCTTCTTTATCGGCCCCACAGGTGTCGGTAAGACGACCACCATCGCCAAGCTCGCTTCGAAGCTCAAGCTCGAGAAGAAGCTCAACGTGGCTCTTCTTACGGCGGACACTTACAGGATCGCAGCGGTTGAACAGCTTCATACCTATGCCAACATCCTTCAGGTACCCCTGAGGGTAGTATATAACGAAACGGAGCTCAAGGATTCGCTTGACGACCTCAAGAGCTTTGACATAGTACTTGTCGATACAGCGGGACGTTCCCACAGGGATCCCGAGCAGACCGACGATCTGCGCAGACTCCTCGAAGCTGTACCTGAGGAGAGGCGTCAGGTTTACCTTGTGCTCAGCGTAGCCACAAAGTACAACGATCTCATCAAGATCACCAAGACATACTCTGATATTTCCGATTACAGGCTTATCTTCACAAAGCTTGACGAGACATCCTGCCTCGGGAATATCTTCAATATCAAGATGCTCACGGGAGTACCTCTTTCCTACGCAACATTCGGACAGAAGGTGCCCAACGACATCAGCCGTCTCGATGCCCAGACCATAGCAAGGCATCTGCTGGGAGGTGAGGATTAATGGATCAGGCCGACCAGCTCAGGAAATTGGTTTCAAAGCATACCAAGGTCAGGAAAGTGTCACGTGTCATCACCGTGACAAGCGGCAAGGGAGGCGTCGGTAAATCGACATTGTCCGTTAACCTTGCCATCAGCCTCGCAAGACTCGGTAAGCGTGTCATCATACTCGATGCCGACTTCGGTCTTGCCAATATCGAGGTAATGCTCGGTATCAGGCCGCAGTACAATCTCGCGGACCTGATGTTCAGAGGCAAGGACCTCAAGGACATCATCACTCCCGGACCCGAGAACATCGGATTTATATCGGGAGGCTCAGGTATCCAGGAACTCTCGAGACTTACGAGGGATCAGGTGGTTTACCTCGTGTCCAAGCTCTACGAGCTCGACGAGATGGCAGATGTCATCATAGTTGATACGGGAGCGGGAATTGCGGATACTGTCCTCGAATTCCTCAGTGCAAGCAACGAGGTACTCATCGTTGCCACTCTCGAGCCGACATCGATCACCGATGCGTACGCGCTCCTCAAGACGCTCAACCGTAAGAGCGATTTCTCTAAGGAGAGCACGATCATCAGGATGGTCGCCAACCGTGTGAAGAACAGCGAGGAAGGAGAAGGCCTTTACCGCCAGCTCAGTCTCGTGGTTGACAAGTTCCTCGGTATCGGGATGGAGTACCTCGGAGACATTCCTCAGGACGCGAACAGCTCGAAGGCGATCATGGCTCAGGAACCGCTTATGATCAGCTACCCGACTTCACCTGCCGCCAAGTCGATCGTCAAGATCGCTTCCAAGATCGCGCAGGCAGAGCCGGAAGCCACAGCAGGTTCAGGTATCACACAGCTCTTTAACAGATGGATGAAGAGCTTATATAAGAAGAACAAAAATAAGTAACCGATCATTATTAAAGGAAGACGTTATGACAGAAGCATTTTATAAAACGGGTGATTACGTAGAGTTAAAGCTGCTGTCCGGACGCAAGGGTAAGGAGAGCACAGAAACATCCGTGATCTCGGAGAGCATCATTACACGGACCGACGCCGAGAATCTGATCCGTATCGCGATGCCGACGCAGCGCGGGCAGGCAAGTCCTCTTGAAGAGGGTGAAGTCTACGAGCTCAGGTTCATCGCATCATCGGGAAGCTTCGCGTGCAGAGCGACTGTTGTCGATGACATGGATGCGGGGATCGGAAACGGATTTGAACTTAAGCTGATCTCGGAGCTGACCAAGGACTGCAAGCGGATGTTTTACAGACTTGATAAGGTCATACCGATCATGTTCACGATCGCCGAGGATGAGAACACCGGGCAGATGCTCGGAGGGACGTGCTTCAACCTCAGTGCCGGCGGTGTCAGGTTCTCATCGGGAACTGATATCGAAAGAGGAAGAACGATCCGTATGAACCTTATGCTCGGCGGTGAAAAGGAAGACCTGATCGTTTCGGGTCGTGTGATATACACGGATAATGTAGGCCTTGAAGATGCAGTCTACGAGCACCGTGTGGAGTTCACGGATATATCCGCCGACACCAAAGAGAGAATAGTGAGATATTGTTTTGACGAAACATGCAAATAAATCTGTTTTTCGCAAACCGTTTATCGTTAAAAAGCAAATAAGGAGACAAAATGATTAAAAAAGTACTAGCGATTGACGACTCTGCACTCATGAGAAGAGTATTATCTGATATAATAGCTTCCGATGAGAGATTTGTACTGGAAGACAGTGCGGTCAACGGTCTTGAAGCCTACGACATGATCGTCTCCGATCAGTCGAAATACGATCTCATCATTCTCGACATCAACATGCCGAGGATGAACGGTATCGAACTTCTTGAGAGGCTCGTGGCGAAGGGGATTAAGATCCCCACACTCGTTGTGAGTACCATCGCAAGAGAGGGTGCCGATGAGACTATCAGATGTCTTGAGCTTGGCGCGTTTGATTTCCTTACCAAACCCGGCAGCTTCATGGAGACGAAGAGCGAGCGCTTCAGAGAAAGACTCTTAAGCCTTATGGCAGCGGGACTTTCGCTTCCCGATTCAGCTGTTAAGGAGCTCCCTTCGAGACGTGTTCATGAACATGTTTCTCCGAAGGAAGCGGGTGAGACTTCTCCCGTTACACCTTCCGCAGCTACTGCGAAGGTTCTCGGCGGACCGATGTCCTACACCAATCTTGATGTCTTCAACAGGAAACCTCATACGACCGTTTCGAAGAACGCTACCAGGCTCGTTGCCATCGCTTCTTCAACGGGCGGACCGAAAGCACTTCAACAGGTTCTGCCGCTGTTACCTCCCAATCTTGCGGCTCCCGTTGTCCTCGTGCAGCATATGCCCGAAAGCTTTACAGGCTCACTTGCATCGAGGATGAACGAGATCTCCAAGATCAACGTTAAGGAAGCGGAGAACGGTGATATCCTCAAGAAAGGCTGGGTATACATAGCCAAAGGAGGACGTCACTTAAGGATCGAGAAAAAGGGATCCGAATATGTGCTCGTTTTCGATAATTCGCCTGCAAGGAACGGCCTCAGGCCTTGTGCCGACATCATGTACGAATCGATCAAAGAGCTTGATTTTGACGAGATAACGTGTGTTGTCCTCACAGGAATGGGAAGTGACGGTACCAGAGGTATCGGAGGACTTTCCGAAGTGAAGAACACTTACGTTATCGCCCAGGATGAAGCAAGCAGTACGGTATACGGGATGCCCCGTATGATAAAAGAAGCCGGTGTTACTGACGAGATACTCCCGCTCGGGGAGATCGCGGAAGCGATAGTCAGGATAGTCGGTACATGTTAAATAAACGAGGAGGTCTTTTATGGACGTTAGTCAGTATCTTGAAATCTTTATCGAAGAAACCAAGGAACACCTTCAAAGCCTCAATGAGCAATTGCTTGTTCTCGAGAAGGAGCCCGATAACAAAGAAACCATCAACGAGATCTTCAGAGCAGCTCACTCTCTTAAGGGTATGGCCGGAACAATGGGCTACAAGAGAATGCAGAAGCTTACTCATGATATGGAGAACGTATTCCAGGAGATCCGTAACGAGAAGATGAAGGTTTCATCAACACTTGTTGACGGTCTCTTCAGAGGTCTTGATGCTCTTGAGGAATACCTTGACAACATCGTTAACAATCAGGATGAAGGCACCAACGATAATCAGGATATTATCGATCTTTTCCAGAAAGAGCTCCAGGCAGGTCTTGCCGGAGGTTCGGGTGCTCCCGCAGAGCCCGCAGCTCCCGCAGCAGCACCCGCCGAGAAGGCAGCAGCTCCCGCCGCTGCGGCTGCAGCAGTCGCAACCGAGGGTGACACTAAGGAACTTCTTGATTCCTTCACACTCACCGAGCAGGAGAAGAACATGATCAACAAGGCTCGTGCACAGGGCCTTCAGGGATATATCGTAAGGATCAACATTCAGGATACATGTGTGCTTAAGGCAGCACGTGCTTTCCTCGTATTCAAGGCTATCGAGACTGTCGGCGAGACTATCAAGTCACTTCCCGATGCTCAGGCGATCGAAGATGAGAAGTTCGACTTCTCGTTCTCGGTTGTTGTTACCAGTGCCAAGAAGATGGATGAGATCCAGGCAGCGATTATGAACGTTTCCGAGGTTAAGAGCGTTGATATCGCACTTATCGATGAGAGCAAGTGCGAGCAGAAGGAAGCTGCAGAGCAGACCACAGAGAAGGCAGCCGCAGCAACCGGAACCGCAACTGCAGCTCAGACCAAGGCTCCCGCTACTACAGCCAAGAAGCCCGTTGTTAATCGTTCGGTACGTGTTGATATCGACAAGCTCGATGATCTCATGAACCTCGTCAGCGAGCTTATCATCGCCAAGAACGGACTCGTTTCGATCTCACCCGCAGACCTTGTCCGCGACGAGAAGAATTCGAGCTTCCGCGATCAGGTTGAATACCTTGAGCGTATCACTACAAACATCCACCAGTCCGTTATGAAGGTCAGGATGGTACCTATCGAGAGCGTTGTAAACAGATTCCCTCGTATGATCAGAGACCTTTCCAAGAAGCTGGATAAGAAGATGGAGCTCTTCATGAGCGGTGAAGAGACAGAGCTTGATCGTACCGTTATCGACGAGATCGGCGATCCCCTCCAGCATATCCTTCGTAACGCAGCTGACCACGGTCTTGAGTCCAACGAAGAACGTATCAAGGCCGGCAAGCCCGAAGTTGGCTCAATCTTCCTGAGCGCTTACCAGGAAGGTAACAACGTAGTTATTGAAGTTCGTGATGACGGTCACGGAATCGATGTAGAGAAGGTTAAGGCTAAGGCTCTTGAGAGAGGCACAATCACTCCCGACCAGGCAGAGACGATGTCCGACAAAGAGATCATCGACCTGCTCTTCAGACCCAGCTTCTCCACAGCAGAGAAGATCTCCGATATCTCCGGCCGCGGCGTTGGTCTTGATGTAGTTAAGACCAAGATCGAAGCTCTCGGCGGTAGCGTAGAGTGCAGATCAGTCCTCGGAGAGGGAAGTACGTTCATCATCAGACTTCCTCTTACGCTTGCCATCATCCAGTCCCTTATGGTTGTTCTCGGAAACGAGAAGTACGCTATCCCGCTCGGAAGCATTCAGACGATCGAGGATATCCCCACAACCGATATCAAGTACGTGGAAGGCAAGGAAGTTATCAACCTTCGTGGAACGGTTATCCCGCTTGTTCGTCTCGACAAGATCCTCGATGTACCGAATTCGAAGCAGGATCAGGAAAGCCTCACCGTTGTCATCGTTGCAAAGGGCGACAAGCAGGCAGGTCTTATCGTGGACGATCTTATCGGACAGCTTGAAATCGTAATCAAGTCCATCGGCAAGTATATCAACAACAGCAAGATGATCAGTGGTGCAACCATCCTCGGTGACGGCGAGATCGCTCTCATTCTTGATGCCAACACTTTAGTTTAATTAAAGAGGAGGACAAAGACATGGCTGATAACAATATGGTTGCTTCAACGCTTGATACAACACAGTACATCGGCGTTATCATCGGTAACGAGCAATACGGTATAGACATCAAATACATCGATAACATCGTTAAGATGCAGAGGATCACAAGAGTTCCCAAGGCTCAGCCTTACTTCTACGGGGTTATCAATATCCGAGGCGAGATCATCCCGGTTATGAGCCTCAGAGTTAAGTTCGGACTTGAGCCCGACGAGTTCTCAAAGAAGACGAGGATCCTGATCGTTAAACCCGAGCAGCAGGCTCCGGTGGGATTCATCGTTGACGAGGTCAGAGAGGTTATCAACCTTGCTGATGAGGACATCGACAAGTCCAGCAACACTACCGACCAGGGATCGTTTATCTCGGGTGTCGGCAAGCACAGCAAGGGACTCATCTCCCTTATGAACGTAGCGGCTGTTATCACAGAGAAAGAAGCAGCTGCGATCTGAGAATAGTTATTTAAGATTCCCTGCCGCTTTTGGGGATATAAAAGCGGCAGGAAATCGTGTTTTTTTGAAACAGTATTTTTTCACCGTTTCTGTTTCGCAAAAACAGCATTTTTATTGCAGAGAGGCAGGTGTTTTGGTTTGACCGGAAGTCGACTTGAAGAATTCTCCGATATGGAATTCGATGTCCTGAAGGAGATATCAAACATTGGAGCGGGTAATGCGACGACCGCTATATCGACCATGATGAATCTCAAGGTTGATATGCAGGTTCCCGTGATCAAGTTCCTTGAGTTCAAGGAACTCGCAGAGGTCATCGGAGGAGCCGAGAACGTGGTTGTCGGTATTTTGCTTGCTCTTCAGAGCGACATTGACGGCATGATGATGTTCGTTATGGAGAAAAAAGCAGCAGAGAGTATAGTGGACGGGATCTTACCCGGTGCGGGCGGAGGGGCTCCCGCCGGGGAGAGAGAATTTACCGAGATGGAGCTTTCGGTTCTTCAGGAGCTCGGCAATATCATCGCCGGTTCGTATCTTTCGGCGATATCGTCACTTACCAACCTCTGTATCACTTCGAGTGTTCCTTATCTTTCGGTGGATATGGCGGGCGCGATCCTTTCGGTTCCCGCGATCGAGTACGGTAAAGTAAGTGACAAGGCACTCCTTATACAGTCCGAATTCGGAGACAAATCACTCACGGTTGACGGATATTTCATCCTGATCCCGACACTTGAAGCTTTTGAGAAGATATTTAAATCACTTGGTTTAACACTGTAAGACCAGACACAAGGACCGATTATGGGAAACATGATAAAAGTCGGAATGGCTGACATGAACACATGTGCCGGTGCTGATGCGATCACAACTCTGGGACTGGGGTCGTGTATCGGAGTTGTATTATATGATCCGGTCAAAAAAGTTTGCGGCATGGTTCACGTGATGTTGCCTGACAGCTCAATAATCCGAAACAATGACAATCCGGCAAAGTTTGCCGACACCGGGATCACTAACCTGATCGACATGGTGTGTAAGATGGGAACAACCAAACAGGCGCTTGTTGCCAAGATGGCAGGCGGTGCGCAGATGTTCGCCTTCAATACCGACAACGATCTTTTGAAGGTAGGACTCAGGAATGCCGAAGCGTGCCGGGCAGTATTAAAGGCCAATAACATCAAGCTTATCGCAGAAGACTGTGGGGACAGATTCGGACGGACTATCGAGTTCTATCCTGCGACCAGCGAACTGCATGTTAAGGCGATCGGAAAACCCCTCAGGATCATCTGAGAGAACAGAAGGGAAGAAAAGTGAAGGACAAACCGATAGTTATTGTTATCACGCTGCTCGGGGGAGCGATAGCGGCTGTATCGTGCATCATCAACGGTGCAGGTCTTACGATGACACTTGTGCTCGTGCTCGTATCATTGATCGCATTTCTTATCATTGGTATTGTCGCGCACAAAATATATGCTAGAATAAAAGATGAATTAGAAAGCAAAATGGCCCGCGAGAGACTCATCAGGGAACATGAAGAATTCGAGCGGGAGAAGAGGGAAAACGAGATGGCGATCGCCCGTGCCAACGGAGAAGAGCCTCCTGTACGCGCGGAGGAACCTCCGGCTCAGCCCGAGCGTATGGCACAGGAAGAGCAGGAACCTGAGATCGTTGATTCCGAAGAGTTATAAATTGGTATTTTTGAGGAGATAACAGATGGCTGTTGACAAGGAGAAGTTGTGGGGCGAATACGTCAAAGACAGATCCCCGCAGCTGAGAGAAAAACTCATAATTGAATATGCGCCTCTTGTTAAACTCGTGGCCGGTAAGCTCGGTATGTATCTGGGTTACAATGTGGAATTTGATGACCTCGTTGGATACGGGGTTTTTGGGCTTATAGATGCCATCGATAAATTCGATTACGGTAAAGGCGTTAAATTCGAAACTTATGCCTCTCTGAGGATACGAGGAGCGGTCCTTGACCAGATCAGAAGGATGGACTGGATCCCGCGTACCGTCAGACAGAAGCAGAAGATGCTCGAGGCAGCATATAAAAAGGTTGAGGAGCGTACGGGACGTCCCGCAACCGATGAAGAGATCGCAGAGGAGCTTCAGATCTCCGACGACGAGCTGTGTAATCTTTACAACGAGACCAAGGTTTCAAACATCCTTTCACTCGACGAGTACATGGAGCAGGGTGAAGTCAGAGTTGAACCGAGGGCCGACAAGGATTACATGCAGCCCGAGAAGATGATGGAGAAAGAAGAGCTCAAGAGACTCCTGCTTGAAGTCATCATGACCCTTACAGACAAAGAGAAACAGGTCATCACCATGTATTACTACGAAGACCTCACTCTTAAGGAGATCAGCCGGGTACTTGATGTCTCGGAATCACGTGTTTCTCAGCTCCATTCGAAGGCACTTGCCAAGATGAAGCAAAGACTCGGTCCCGAAATGGAACTTTTCCTCGGATAACGATCAGGGGGGATCATTTGGGGAACAGGTCAAAGGGGGGAGCTATTCGTCACATAATGGTATCATGAAAGAGGGGGAACACTATTTATGACAAACGGCTATTTTAAACTCGACAAAAGAAAAGACGGCGCTTACCTTATGGTATTCCCTCCGGAAGACATGGGTAATTCCGTTGACCCCGTTGAGGTAACACGTTATCTCGACGGTTTTAACATTGATTACGAGAAGAACGTTGTTTATGACGTCGTGAAGAACTGCACCGATCCCAAGGAGGTCAGACTCACGACTCTTCAGCTCGGAAATATCGACGAGACCGTATTCGTGTCCATGACAAACGAGGCCACGAGCGCGATCGCGCGTTTTTATCCTCCTTCGACGGGAGGAAGACTCCTTTCCAAGGACGACATTATCTACCAGCTCGGACGTCAGGGCGTTAAGTTCGGTATTGACGAGGATGCCATCGAGCTTTTCCTTAAGGACCGCAAGTATTGCACATCTTATATACTTGCCGACGCCGAAATGCCCGAAGAAGGCAGCGACGCCGTCATCACCTATCACTTCAACACCGATCTTTCCAAGAAACCCAAGATGAACGAAGACGGTTCGGTTGATTTCCATCAGCTCGACAACGTCTGTCTTGTTGAGAAGGATCAGTGTCTCGCAACCCTTACACCCGCAGTTCACGGCAAGCCCGGAACGGATGTTATGGGCAGACCCATCAATCCCAGGAAGGTTCAGGTCAAGTTCCTTCGCCAGAGCAAGAACACACATCTTTCACCCGACGGACTCAACATCTACTGCAACTGTAACGGACATGCTTCGCTCGTTGACGGTCAGATCTTTGTGCTCGATACGTACACCGTTCCCGCGAACGTTGACGCTTCGACGGGTGACATCACATATAACGGCAACGTTGAGATCGCCGGCAATGTCAACACGGGATATAAGGTTACCGCGAACGGTGACATAATCGTTAACGGCATTGTTGAGGGAGCAACGCTTATAGCTGACGGCCAGATCGTCCTCAAGCGCGGTATTCAGGGCATGAGCAGAGGTGTGCTTCAGGCCGGAACGAACATTGTATCCAGATTTATCGAGAGTGCCGAGGTTACGGCGGGCGGATTCATCCAGACCGAGTCTATCATGCACAGCAAGGTTTCGGCAGGAGGAGAGATCCTTGTTCGTGGCAAGAAGGGCTTCATCACGGGCGGTTCGATCAGATCCGGCAAGTATATCGAAGCCAAGACGGCGGGCTCGATCATGGGCACCAACACCAACATTGAGGTAGGTGTCAACATCAACCTCACCGAGGAAGTTAAGAGACTCGAAGAAGAGAAGAAATCGATCGACGAGCAGATCGACAAGGCTTCCAAGATCATCTTCTTCATCTCCAAGAAGATCAAGGACAGGGAAGCGCTCACACCCGACAAGCTGGCACAGTTCCAGACTCTTTCGGCCAACAAGAAGGAGCTTGAGAACAAGCTTATACAGATCTCCGAGAGGATCAACAAGATATACGAAGAACTTGATAACTCGGTCGGCGGATATATCCTGATCGACGACGTTATCTATCCCGGATGCAAGGTTACCGTTTCCAACGTTTCGACTTTCATCCGTTCCGAGACCAAGCACTGCAGACTCGTGCGCGACGGTGCCGATGTCAGAGTTAAAGGGTATTAAATGGGGATGGCGATTATCCGGAAGGGGGGACTTCTATGATATCACCGATCGAAATGTATTCAATGATCCCGAAATCAGATGTTGCAGCCATGCAGCGCCAGGGTGAGCTCACCAAGGACGCGAGCCAGCATGTGAACGGGATGCAGCAGTTCGACCACGAAACTATGTCGAACAGTCAAAAGACGGTCAAGATGAACGAGACCGACAGTCCCGAGTACCGTTACGACGGAACAGAGGGTAACGGTCAGGGTTACGAGCCGTCCGGCGAAAAGAAGAAAAAGGAAGAAGAGCATAACAAGAAGGAAAAGGAAGGATATGTCCGTGCCGACGGAATAGACATCCGTATCTGATAAGGAATCGATATGACTGTATTAGAGATCATACTTTTATTACTCGGCATTGCGTTCATCGTTATCAGCTGTTTCATCATCGACAGGGGCTCCTCAGATGACAAGGAAACGGGACTTGTTCCCGGGAACTCCGAAGACCTCAAAGAGATGGGAGAGAACATCAAGCAGAACATCAACGGTGAAGCCGGCAGGATAATTGCCGACGCGCAGGATAAGCTCGAGTCGCTTTCAAACGACAAGATCATAGCGGTAGGGGAGTATTCGGACCAGGTGATCGAGAAGATCGAAGCCGATCACAAGGAAGCGGTATTCCTCTATCAAATGTTGTGTGAAAAAGAGGAAGAGCTCAAAGAGATGACAAACCGCATGAGTACTCTTAAGACCGAGTGCGAAAGAGTTCTCATGGAGGAGAAGGAAGACGCCGAGCGCAAAGAAAGCTACGAAGCCGAGATGGAGAAGCTTCGTGCCGAGCTCGAGGCCGAGAAAGAAAGAGCGCGCGAGGAGCTTGAGAACGAGATGGCCAGGGCGCGTGAAGAACTCGAGAAAGAGCGTGAACTCTTAAGAGCCAAGGCTGAGCCCGAGGTTACGGAGCCTGCTTCGGAGCCTGAACCCGGGGAAGAGGAGCCTGAACCGGAAACGGCAGAGAAAGTGGCAGAGCCTCCCACAGAAAAGAAACCGACAGCTAAGGCGACTTCGGGTACGGCTAAGACTAAGTCGTCTGCTAAGCCCGCGTCCAAGCCTGCATCAGCTTCCAAGACTTCCTCAGCGGGTACACAGACTAAGTCTGCCGCATCCAAGACTTCGACCGTGAAGAAGACAGAACCTGCCCGCAAGAGCGCATGGGAGTCGGTCAAGGCTACAGACAGCAGAGACACAAGGATGCTCTCGCGTAATGATGAGATCATCGCATTATACAAGCAAAACAAATCCGTCATGGAGATATCAAGGCTGCTACAGATGGGACAGGGAGAAGTCAAGCTGATAATCGACCTCTACTGCAGATAAGCTCTTTGAGACAGCAGACCACACACGATACGAAATGCGGGGATTAAGATGAAACTGAAGTATTACATGAGAGGTGTCGGGATCGGCATCATATTTACGGTTTTTGTGTTCGCCGTGATCATCATCCCGAATCTCGAATTTGAAGAGATCACACAGCTGCAGGAGAACGTGAACAAGCAGCTCGGAGAGAGCAGTAAGGTCTCGAATCTCCTCGGATCAGCCGACAAAGCGACCGAAGCATCCGATACCGGGACTCAGGATGAGAGCGTGACCACACCTTCGCCCGAGCCGGAACTCTCACCGACAGTCGGTCCGACACAGGAACCCACGCCTGAGCCCACAGCTACACCGACACCGGAGTCAACACCCACGCCGGAACCTACGGCTACTCCGACACCGGAGCCTACACCGACTCCGACACCGGAACCCACGGCGACCCCGTTGCCCACATCGACTCCTACGCCGGTTCCTACGGCAACACCCACACCGGCTCCCACAGCAACACCTACGCCGGTGCCCACAGCGACACCCACGCCGAAACCTACGGCGACTCCGACTCCGAGACCTACGGCGACGCCCACACCGAAGCCTACAGCTACCCCTACTCCCAAGCCTGCGGACAACTCTGGAAGCGGTAAGGTCAGCGTTTCCGATAACGGTGACGGAACAGTCTCCGTTACGATCAGGAGCGGATGCACATCCGAGATCCTCAGCGATGCGCTTCAGAAGGCAGGAGTTACGGATTCGGCAGCGGATCTTAACAAGTATATTGTCAAGAACGGCTACGCATCCCGCATCCAGACCGGTACATTTAAGGTCAAAAAGGGTGCCGATCATAAGGACATAGCTGTCGCGGTTTCTTCGAAAAAGAAATAAAAATGACACATATTCGTGAAAGAGATGTAACACCGATGGTGTATGATAGGGAAGAAATGTGACACCACAGGTGTAACATAAAGATTACTTTCAGGAGGAATTTACATGAGAAGATCTTTGAAAAAAGCAGTTGCTTTCCTCACGTTTCTTGCAATGACACTTCAGATCTTTGTTGTGAACGACGCAGTACCCGCGAGCGCAGCAGAGACAACCTTTGAAGTGGACGAGTGGGGCTATGTCAGCACTATCATTAATCCTGCTCCTTCGGTTACGATACCCGGAGATCTTGATGCCGATTACGTTTCGCTCGGACTTTACGAAACAGGCATTAAATCTCTTACGATCGAGAACGGATACACATCCGTTTCCATCTATGACGGAGACCAGCTCGAAGAGCTTGCCCTTCCCAAGAGCGTTGATTCGGTATACATCTCGTATGCTCCCAATCTGAAGAAGATAACTTTCGGCAATTCGTTGTCGTATCTCTATCTTTACAATTGTGCCGCTCTCGAAGAGCTTGATGTACCCGCTTCGGTAACAAGCCTCAGTGTTGAGTTCTGTGAGAACCTTAAGACCCTGAACCTCAAGAAAGGTCTGCAGGACTACTCGCAGTGGAACTGCCCCAAGCTCAAAGTGACCATCCCTTCGACGGTTTCTTATCTCAACAGCGATGATTACACAAACATGACGATCAGCGCTGACAACCCTTACTACGAGCTTTACGACGGCAGCCTTTACAGAGACGAAACTCTTGTTGTTGCAGCCAATAAGCCTGTGCTCAACGTTAAGGAAGGAACCAAGGCTATCGGCGGATGGGCTCTTTGTAACGCTTATGCCGTAACGACCATCAACCTCCCTGACAGCGTCGAGGTTCTTGAATGGGGCGCATTCTCGGGTGCTTCCAAGGCTAAGAAGATCAAGCTTTCAAAAGGACTTGTTTGCATCTATTCCTACGCATTTGACGGAGTTGCAGCCGACACTATCGAGATCCCTTCATCAGTAACATATTTTGACTGGGATGCTTTCGGTGGTTACAAGGGCTCGATCAGCCTTCAGAATGGCTACAACAGCGAGATCACTTCGTATAAGGGCGGGATCTACTCGAACGACATGTCCCTGCTTTACTACTATCCGAAGAACAAGGAAACACTTGTTTTGCCCAAGAGCGTGATCTCACTTGCTTCTTCATCACTTAACGGATGTCTCTTTAAGGAACTTGATATCCCCGAGGGTATCGGTGAAGTAAACCTTGACCTTTCGGAGTGTAAGAAGCTTAAGAGCATCAACTTCCCTTCAACAGTATGGTGGATCGATACATGGTCACTCGCATATCGTACACCCAAGTGTCTTTCCAAGTACACAGTGGCTACCGACAATCCTTATTACTCGTCTTCGGGCGGATGTCTTTACAGCAAGGACAAAGAATACCTTTTCGCTGTTCCTTATGCAAAGAAGGATGTCAAAGTTGTCAGGGGTTGTGTGACGATCTCATATTACGCACTTGTAAATGACGGTTACTACGACTATAAGAATGATGTCTATGTTCCCAGAGACGTCAATCTTGAGTTGCCTGCCACACTTTCGTACTGCGATAACTTCAGTGCCGTTAAAACTGTGAAGGTTCCCTGCGGAACAACCGCTGCAGGTCTTGTGGTTAATTACAATTCATGGTCGTGGGCTCCCGTATCTTACGAGTTTACAAACACGAGCAAAGAAATCCTCGGTATGATCGAAGTCGGTGACGACATGCAGATCAAGAAGGGCAACAAGGCCACCGTTTATTACACATATCCGACCGGTCTTACGATGGTAGAAAAGCTCACCGCGGCATACGATGATACCAATACGGTTTGCAAGGTATCTTACTCTTCGAACAAGAAATCCGTAGCGAAGGTTAACAGCAAGACCGGAGAGGTTACCGCGCTTAAGAAGGGCAAGGCAACGATCACTGCCAAGTTTGAGATGCCCGACGGCAAGACACGTAAGGTCAAAGTTAAGGTTACAGTCAAATAACAGGGAAAAACGATGAAGCATCAGCACACAAGGAAAACCATCAAGCCGGCAGGCAAAGAAACACCCATCTATGAGAAGATCTTTGTCGGGCTGTCCATGGCGTTCTTTACGGCTTTCCCGTTTTTAGCGAGACTTGTGGTAATGAGAGTCTCGGAGTCTGAGCAGACATTTTTCTCGACTCAGAACGGACTTATATCCGATGTTGCATTGTATTCGAAAGAGATCGCGATCGCCGCTTTTGCGGCGATTGCGGTGCTCTTTTTTATTGGAGAGCGCATATTTACGGACAAACCCGAGCCGCTCAACCGGGACTACCTGAAGAAACTTAAGGTTCCGCTTGCGCTCGTGGGGGTAATGACACTTTTTGCCGCGCTTTCTTTTGCTTTTTCCGCGGAAAAGGAAGTGGCATGGCGTGGAGTGTTCACGGAGTACGAAGGCTTCCTCGCTTTGCTCTCTTATGTAATTGTTTTCATGTTCGGTCTCTATTATCTCCGCAAGGGAGACTGCGTGGAATTCTTCAAGCATTTTGCGGTGGTCGTTTCGATCATCGCCGGAGTTCTGTGCTGTATAGAGCTTTTTTACAAGCCCATACTCGAATTCAGATTCATTCAGCACCTTATTTCTTCCGAAAAGTACACCGCCCTGGCAGAGAGTATCGAGAGCAGGTACTTTACGGGACAGTCGGCGCTTCTGTTTAACAATCCCGGTTTCCTCGGCGGATTTGCCGCACTTTTGCTCCCCATTGACATCGCTCTTGCTGTAGAAGCCAAGAACAAACCCATAAAGGTAGCAAGGATAGTGGCGGCCGCACTTATAAGCGTTGCGCTCTACGGGTCCGATTCGAAGGCAGCTTGGGTCAGTCTCTTAGTGACCGTTCCGCTGATGAGCTTCTTTATGATCAGGAACTCAAAGGACAGGAAGAGCGGACTTATCGTACTCGGGATCACGCTTGCCGCTGTGGTTGCAGTGTTTGCGATTACGGGAGTGGCTGTGCGTGCGGGACTCAAGGAGGACGAGGGACAATCGTCCGTTACCGGGCAGACCGGAGAACTCTTTAAGCTCGACAAAGCGGAGCTAAAGGACGGAGTTCTTTATTTTACCTCGGGAGAGGACACTCTTGTATGCAGTGTGGACAGTGACCGCTTTTTTGACTACGACCATTCGTACGTCGACGAGATCGCATACGTCGACTGTATCGTCCTGAAGGACGGAGAGGGCAGGATCCTCGACAGGCAATTTTCAAGATTTGACAACGACAGGGTCGAGCTTCACCTTGAGGGTGTTGCTCCCAAAGACCCGAGATTTGATATGATAACCGTGGCGACCGAAGGGCAAATGGTTTACTTCTGCTTCGGCTACGAAGGACCGGCGCAGTTCGCCATGTTTGAGGAGGGCTTCAAGTCCTTCGCGCAGGAGGATATCCTCGAGGACTCGATCCCCCAGCCCGCGGTGACCGGGTTTGAGAGCCTTTATGGCTTCGGAACGGGACGCGGGTATATCTGGGTTCAGTCGCTTCCAGTCATGAAGGATTCACTCCTTCTCGGAAAGGGCTGCGGAAACTTCGTGTTCAACTTCAGACAGAACGAGCTCGTGGGACTCCTCAATACTCACGGCTCGATGAAATACGTTATCGACAGACCGCACAACTGGTATCTTCAGGTATTTGTCTCGAACGGTCTGCCGTTCCTGATCTGCATGCTCGTGCTTTTCGCAATCATTGTGATAAAGGGCATCAGGCTTGCAATCAGGAAAGAAGCGGGTGCGTTTGAACTTGGCCTTTTGGCGGGAGTTCTGACGTTTATGATCACCGGCCTCATCAACGACAGCTGTGTGACAGTCAACCCTCTGTTCTGGCTTGTACTCGGGCTTACGGCCCGCAGGATACTACTCGGAGGTATGGGCTCAACTAACCCCGCACCCTGACGACGGGACAGAAGATTAAATGTAGCGTTTTGTGATGATACGGAAAGGAGCAGCCATGAGAAAAACCGCAGGATATGTCTTTGGGTTATTTGCTATTCTTTGTTTCGCACTGATCATGACAGTCTCTTACGAGGCAAAGGCCGAGATCAGCGCTTACGAAGAATTCTCTGCCTTGATCAAAGAGTATTACAAAGAGGAATCGGATGGGTTTGTACATATCTATGTTGATGATTCGGGTCATGCGGAATACGATCTTTGTCCCAAGCTGCCCGAGAGATTCAAATATGTCGATGAGATCGGACCTTCCGAGACCGGCAAGGTGCAGATAAAGTTCACTCCTTCGAATACGTCCGGGAAGTCCTACATAAGCGTTAAAGACAACAAGGTCATTGTGGATTATGACGGTAACCCGGATGATCTGGTCGGCGAGTGGTTCTGGATCGAGTACGATGTCAAAAGTGACGCAAACTTCAGCTTCAATGGTGCCATGGTGCACATGAAGTTTGACAGAGCATCGACACGGATATCCGGCTCCACGAGGGTCAGAGAGGGCGAGACGATAGTGCTTGACCTTGAGCTCAAAGGATATGACCATGACGACATCACATGGATGAGCAGCGACAATTCTGTATTGAGACCGGCCGGCGATACTACGGGCATGAGTGCGGAATTCATCGCAGTCGGAGCCGGAAGCGTAACAGTTTCGGCTGTGGTAAATGGGACCGACGGGCTGATCTCCGTTCCGAAGTCGATTACTGTAACGCCCAAGAAAGCCGGAAATATCAATATTTCAAAGGCAACCCTCTACACGGGAGAATCGGTCGTTCTTGAGATCGCCAATCTTCCCGATGGAGCTGTCGTGACTTACTCGTCCTCGGCATCGTCGAAAGTTAAGGTTGGAAAGAATACGGGTAGGATCACCGCTGTCAAGAAGGGCTCCGCAACCGTTACGGCCAAGGTCGACGTGCCCGCATCAAAGGACGGGAAGGCGTACAGCTACAAGCTTAAGAGCAAGATCAAAGTTAAGGATGGCAAGGCGACAACAATTACAACCCTCAAGCAGCTACAGAGCGTTCTTAAGGATACGAAAGGCGGGAGATACAAGCTCGGAGCCGATATCAGCGGAGTTTCGAACATTACCGTTAAGAAAGGAACATACAGGCTTGACTTAAACGGTCATACCATATACGGAAAAAACACAAGTAACTCGTTGATCCTTGTTTCGGGCGGTAATCTGACGATCACCGATTCAAAAGGCGACGGTAAGATAATAAACGAGTCGGATCAGGATGCCGTGAGCTGTGAGAGGGGTAAGCTCAACATCTACGGCGGAGAGTACGTCGGAGTTGTCTTTGCTGTTTTCATGGAAGGCAGCGGTACTCTGAATATTTACGGCGGCAAATTTACAGGTCTCGCCATGGCTGTTTGTCTGCACTCCGGAAATCTCAATATCTTCGGAGGTTCCTTTACGGAGGATTCTGAAACCACAGTCGGTACGCTTCCGATCAAAACGATCAGAGTTTATGCTTTTGACGAGAAGAATCCGGCTGCAGTCACGATCAACGGAGGAACATATACATCAAACTATGGTTACACCGTTTCCATGTATGGAACAAACGGAAGTGTCACTGTTAACGGCGGCAGGTTCGTGGGACTTGGTCACGGGGTTTTCGAGCTTGTGGGCGGAAAGGCAGTGATCAACGGAGGAGATTTTTATTACGAGCACAAGGAAGACGGGCTGCGCGGAAGCTCCCTGTTTATCTGCAGTTTGGAGAATCCGCTTTCGTGTACTGTGAACGGCGGAGTGTTCAGGAGCAAAGAGGATCATATATTCTTTATTCAGAACATTGCTGACGTCTTCATCAACGGCGGTTACTATATCATTGAAGAGGCAAGGGAAGATGAGGACGAATTACAGCCGATCCTTGATATAGTCAATACGTTTGAAGGGACGCTTTACCTCGAACCCGGGCTTATTGATGAAAGCAGTATACAGGATGATACACCGAAGGGCAAGGGGCTTATAGCGACCGAATTCACCAGGAACAAAACAAAGTATAAGAAGGGTATGCTGATCACCGATCCCGATGATCTGTACTCCGCTATGATGGATGCGACGGAGGATCTTAGGCCTGAGTTTAATGTTAAGTGCAGCAACGACCTTTACAAATTACTTCTTCACTACAGCTATATCTGGAACGACGGTCTCAGGAGCACCGACTATAAATGGGAGGATAGTACTGACACCTCATCGAGCGGAAAGAATACAAAAGTTCTTGATGTTACGGTGACTCTTGGCTACCAGCTTGAATATGAGATCGAGATGGCCTCTCACAGCGCTGAGTCTAAGAAGAACGCTTCGAAGAAAGCCCTCGATTACAGCAAAAAGGTTGATAAGATCATCAGCGAAGTCGTTAAAGACGGTATGAGCGACAAAGAAAAGGCAGTCGCGATCCACGACTATATGGTAAAAAATTACTCATACGACGGCAAATTCGCATCGGCAAGCTACCGCATCTGGGGACTGCTTGACAATAAAAAGGGAGTCTGCCAGGCATATGCGACCCTCTACAGGATCCTTTGCGGCAGAGCGGGGCTCGAATGCTACTGTATCAGCGGTATCGCGGGAGATAAGGGTAAGATGGATCTGCATATGTGGAATCTCCTCATTATCGGCGGAAAAGAGCTTTTGGTCGATGTTACTTTCGATGATACGTCGGGTACAAATCGTTGGCTCCTTAAAGAAACAGATGAGTTCTACAAGGACGGAATGCATCTGCTTGTAGGATAAGCGTTGGGAATAAAAGAAATTACTTGCATTGAACCGTGTGCTGTGCTATAGTATCTAAGGCTGTGCGCAGTGCACGGTACTTTTAACCATTCACGTATCGTCAGGAACGACCCGGTGCGGGACATCAGTCTCGTCAGTCCGACCGAAGACCGATACGGAAGACAAACCAAACGGAGGACACAAAAATGAGTGTTATTTCAATGAAGCAGCTTCTTGAAGCCGGTGTTCATTTCGGACATCAGACAAGACGCTGGAACCCCAAGATGGCTCCTTACATCTACACAGAGCGTAACGGCATCTACATCATCGACCTTCAGAAGTCTGTAGGTAAGGTAGACGAAGCTTACTACGCAGTTAAGGATATCGTTGCCAACGGCGGCAAGATCCTTTTCGTAGGAACAAAGAAGCAGGCACAGGATGCCATCAAGTCAGAAGCAGAGCGTTGCGGTATGTACTACGTTAACGAGAGATGGCTCGGCGGTATGCTCACCAACTACAAGACCATCAAGGCTCGTGTTGGCAGACTTAAGCAGATCGAGAAGATGTCTGAGGACGGAACTTTTGATGTACTTCCCAAGAAGGAAGTTATCAAGCTTAAGAAGGAATGGGACAAGCTTGAGAAGAACCTTTCCGGCATCAAGGATATGGCAGGCATCCCTGACGCAATCTTTGTAGTAGATCCCAAGAAGGAAAGAATCTGTGTCCTTGAGGCACATGCACTTGGTATTCCGCTTATCGGTATCGCTGATACAAACTGCGATCCCGAGGAGCTTGACTTTGTTATCCCCGGCAATGACGACGCAATCCGTGCCGTTAAGCTTATCGTTTCCAAGATGGCTGATGCAGTTATCGAGGCAAACCAGGGCGTTGACGCAGGCACACCCGAGAGCGGCGACGCAGAGGCTGAGGCTGAAGCAGAGGCGTAATCCGTTACATTGCGATTATAAAAGAGGAGGATAACTATTATGGCAGCAATTACTGCAGCAATGGTAAAAGAATTAAGAGAAATGACCGGTTCGGGTATGATGGACTGCAAGAAAGCCCTTACAGAGACCGACGGTAATTTCGATGAGGCTATTGAGTACTTACGTAAGCGTGGTCTTGCTCAGGCTGAGAAGAAGGCAAGCCGTATCGCAGCTGAGGGTGTTTGCGACATCTACATCTCCGCAGACAACAAGACAGGTGCTATCGTAGAGGTTAACTCTGAGACAGACTTCGTTGCCAAGAACGAGAAGTTCAGAGCATATGTTGAGCAGGTTGCAGAGGCAGCTTCCGAGACAGACGCAGCAAGCATCGAAGATTTCCTTGCAAAGCCTTGGAAGTTTGATACAACCAAGACTGTTGACGAGGCTCGTGCAGCTCAGGTTGCAGTTATCGGCGAGAACCTTAAGGTTCGTCGTTTCGTTAAGTTCAACACAAACGGATTCCTTGTTAAGTACATCCACATGAACGGCAAGATCGGTATCCTTCTTGATGTTGACGCTCCCTTGAGCGATGCTACAGTTGAGTGCGCAAAGAACATCGCTATGCAGATCGCAGCTATGAATCCTACTTACGTTAAGAAGGATGACATTTCCGCTGACACGATCGCAAAGGAGAGAGAGATCGTTGTTGACAGCTCTCTTGCAGATCCCGCATCACTTCCCAAGCCTCTTATGATGGCTGTTATTCAGGAAGCTATTGATTCCAACAAGTGGAGCGCAGAGGACAAGGCTGCTTACGAAGAGCAGAAGAACAACAAGTTCTGGTATAACTTCATCTCTGATGAGGGAATGCAGGTTCTCAGAGACATCGCTGCTACACACAAGGCTGAGTATCTTGAGAACAAGATCTTTGCAGGCCTCGTAGAGGGACGTTTCTCCAAGCGTCTCAAGGAGATCTGCCTTGTTGATCAGGAGTATGTTAAGGCTGAGGACAAGGAAAACGTTGGCCAGTACATCGCTAAGGTTTCCAAGGACAACGGATGCTCATTCGCCATCAACAAGTTCGTTCGTTTCGAGACAGGCGAAGGCCTTGAGAAGAGAAACGAGAACTTCGCTGAAGAAGTTGCAAAGCAGATGGGACAGTAATCTTTTTCCGGTCTGTACAGTGCCTTTTGGTAATAGTGCACAAATCGGACCCCTGATTTTTGTGCATTATTCCAAGTATCTTTTCGTAAATACCCGTGATATGATTCAGACGTAGGACGAACCGCCCTACGTCTGATCTTTTATCTGCTCCGTTAAGAAGATGGTTTAGTTAAGGTCCTTAAAGTGGAATTCTTTGGTACCGCTTGCGTAATCCCCGACGATATGTCCTTCACCGAAGAGCTTGTATTTATATGTCATAAGTCCTTCAAGACCGACAGGTCCGCGTGCATGGAGCTTGCTCGTGCTGATACCTACCTCGGCACCGAAGCCGTAGCGGAAACCGTCCGAGAAGCGGGTAGAGCAGTTGCTCATGACATTGGCCGAATCTGTCATCTCCATGAAGTGATCGATCGTTTCCTTGTTGGTCGAGATGATCGAGTCGGAGTGATGAGATCCGAATTCGTTAATATGTGCGATCGCTTCATCCACATCGCTCACAAGCTTGCATGAGCATTCGTAGTCAAGGTACTCTGTGTGGTAAGCGCTGTCTTCCATGAGCTCACATTCGGAATTGTCGGGAGCGAGGGACTTAAGTGTATCGATAAATTCTTTGTTACCGTGGAACTTAACGCCTGCTTCCTTCATCATGGAAGCGAAGCGGGGGATGAACTCACCTGCGATCTCTCTGTTGATCAGGAAGGTCTCACAGGCGTTACATACGGATGTGTACTGTGTCTTGGCATCGAGGGCGACCTTGAGAGCTGTTTCGATGTCAGCGTCCTTGTCCACATAAACGTGGCATACACCGTCGGCATGACCCATCACGGGGATGAGGGTATGAGACATGATGTACTGAACGAAAGAGTTAGATCCGCGGGGGATGATAAGGTCGATCAGACCTGTGCATTCGAGCATTTCGTTCACCTGGCTGCGCTCCTCGATCTGGATGAGAGAACCGTCGGGCAGACCTGCCTTTGTGGCCGCATCGTTTATGATATCGAAGAGAGCCTTGTTCGTACGTGCGGTCTCGCTGCCGCCCTTGAGTACGACGCAGTTGCCGCTCTTGAGGCACAGTGTCGAGATCTGGACAAGCGCATCGGGGCGTGACTCAAAGATCATACCGATCACACCGATCGGGCAGCTGATCCTGTAAAGGTTGAGACCTTCGTCAAGCTGACGCGCGAGAAGAGTCTTACCGATAGGATCGGGGAGGGAGATAAGCTGGTCGATTCCGTCAATTACGCCGGTAAGCTTTTTCTCATCGAAACGAAGTCTCTTGATAACGGACTTCCCGAGACCCTGTTCCTCGGCTGCTTTGACATCAAGCTCATTAGCTTCGAAAGCTTTGGCCTTCCCTGCGATAAGAGCTTCTTTAACGGCACGGAGTGCGTCGTTCCTCTGCTGCGAAGTTGTTGCTGCAAGAGTGATGCTTGCTGCTTTGGCAATCTTAACTCTGTCTTTTAATCCCATGGTATTACTCCTGACTTAGTATTTTGCAAACGCCCTTTACGGCGTGTTGGTTTCAACATTTTGAATATGATAGCACAGTTTCTTCTAACAGTAAACGTGAAATAAAAAGTGACACGAATATTATGAGTATGATAAAAACATAATCCGGAGAGAGGAAAAGCGCGAGAAGAAGAAATAAACATTAATATAAGGTTAGGGAAGTAAAAGTTGAAAAAGGCGAGGAAAGTAAAAGTTTAAAAAACCGGGGGAAATATGAAAGCTAAAACAAAAACTGTAATGCTTATAGTGCGGAGAGTTCTGGTGGTTGCGGCGTTCGCCGTAGCAGGGATCTGTTATGTCTCGGGATCCGAAAACGAGGACGTATATATGAGAAAGTCTGTTGACAGCGCTGATGAGGAAGCCGGGAACCAAACTAAGGGAGAGAAGGACCGCGAGAATTCGGCAGACCTGGCTAATACAGGGAACACAGAGAACAATGGGGGGAACTTAGGAAAACTTGGTAACACAGAAGACCGTTATTTGAATAACGGTGATAGATCGCAAAACGCTATTACAGGGGATCTGAGAGCGGAAAACGGCGAAGAATCGCAAACAGACATCTCAGGTAATTTGGGAGCCGGAAACATGACAAACGGGGCACACGAAACGCGAGAGGCTTTGACAACAGAAAACACAAGGGTTAATATAAATACAGCGGGAGAGGAAGAACTCACAACCCTTAAGGGAATCGGCCCCGCGAAAGCGCGGAAGATAATCGAGTTCAGGACCGGGTGCGGCGGGTTTAAGAGCACTGAGGAACTGATGCTTGTCCCGGGGATCAAAGAGGCGACATTTTCAAAGATTAAGGATGATATAACGGTTTAACCGGAAATGAGGATGTATGGATTCAAGGATTTTGGTTGTTGATGACGAGAAGCTGATCGTCAAAGGTATCAGATACAGTCTTGAGCAGGAAGGCATGGAGGTTGATTGTGCCTACGACGGGATAGAGGCCGTCAACATGGCGAGGAAGAAGGAGTACGACGTGATCCTTCTTGATGTCATGCTTCCGGGGCTTACGGGCTATGAGGTCTGTCAGAAGATCAGAGAGAAGTCGGATGTGCCCATTATCATGCTTACAGCCAAGTCCGAGGATATCGACAAGATCATGGGACTTGAGTACGGTGCCGACGATTATGTTACAAAACCTTTCAATATCCTTGAGGTCAAGGCACGTATCAAGGCGATCATCAGACGTAACAGACAGAGTCGTCCCGAAGAACCCGTCAAGAAGTCGTTCGAAGGTGCGGGCCTCAAGCTCGATGTAGAGAGCAGAAGAGTGTTCGTGAGCGATGTGGAGATCAACCTGACGGCACGTGAGTTCGACATCCTTGAGCTGCTCGTGTTCAACCCCGACAAGGTATACAGCAGAGAGATGCTCCTCGAGATCATCTGGAAGGATGATTATCAGGGTGATGCGCGTACTGTGGACGTACATGTCAGAAGACTCAGGGAGAAGATCGAGGAGAACCCCGGAACTCCGAAGTATGTGCATACCAAGTGGGGCGTAGGCTATTATTTCCATATTGATGAATAATCGTAAACGGTCTGTTTATTAGTACTGAGTACAGTTCAGAGGTGCCTGAAGATGGCGGAGAAAAGAGAAATAAACAAAACAGAGAAAAGCTCCGCGTCCGCATCGGGTCGCGCGGGGAAGCTGCGCAGGTTCCTGGGGAGTTTCAGACTCAGGCTTTTCCTTACGATACTCATTACGGGTTCCGTATCGATCGCGGCGATGTACATCACCGCCCGGTACGTGTGCAGCAATACCCTTATCGACAAGAGAGTTGACATGGCTTACGACCATCTGAACAAGATGTGTGTCAAGATCGTCGACAACATGTATATAGGCAATCCGCAGAACGCTCCTCAGATCTCGAGCGAACTGTCGGTTGCAGCGTCCTTATTTGACGGCAGGATCATCGTTGCAGACGGTGGTCTTAAGATCGTCTACGATTCCTTCTCGGCAGAGGAAGGCAAGACGATGGTCTCCACCGAAGCGATCAAAGCCATCAGAGGAGGCCAGAGCCGTTACGTCAGTATCGAAAAAGAGTACGCGGAGCTCTCAATGCCGCTCATAGACCGCGACAACACAGACGGCGAGCCCTACGTGGGCGTTCTTTTCGCCAAGATCTCCCTTGAGGACGAGATCGTCCTGGTCAACAACATGGAGAAATTCCTGCTTGTCACCGTGACGCTTTTGTCACTCGTCCTTCTTGTTATCTGTTTCCTTTCGTCTATGGAGTTCGCCAAGCCCTTCAAGAAGATCGAAGAGAGTATCAGTCATGTCTCGGACGGGTATCTGGACGAGCTTGTTACGATCGGAGGTTACTCCGAGGTTGAGCAGCTTTCCGACACCTTCAACGATATGCTCGGAAGGATCGAGCAGCTTGAAGTCTCCAGACAGGAGTTCGTTTCGAACGTTTCTCACGAGCTCAAGACTCCCATCACATCGATAAAGGTTCTCGCGGATTCACTTATCACACAGCCTGATTCGCCTCCCGAGGTATACCGCGAATTCCTGCGCGATATCAATGAGGAGATCGACAGAGAGAACAAGATCATCACCGATCTTCTCGAGCTTGTAAAGCTTGACCGTAAGGAAGGTAACATGCATCTCGCTCTCTGCAACATTAACGCCCTCCTTGAGAAGATCATGAAGAGACTCACACCGATCGCTTCTTCGCTGTCGGTTGAGATCGTTTTCGAGAGCTACAGGGATGTTTCCGCAATGGTCGATGAGGTTAAGATGAGCCTTGCACTCACGAACCTTATCGAGAACAGTATCAAGTACAACAAGGAGAACGGCCGCGTCAAGGTCTCTCTCAACAGTGACGGTAAGTACTTCAGTGTGACCATAGCCGATACCGGTATCGGTATCCCGGCCGATTCGATAGACAGGATCTTTGAACGTTTCTACAGAGTTGACAAGACAAGAGCACGCGAGAGCGGCGGAACCGGTCTCGGACTCGCGATCGCGAGAAGTGTCGTGCTCATGCACAACGGTGCTATCAAGGTCGAAAGCGTTGAAGGAGAGGGCACAACCTTTATCGTAAGTGTTCCGATGTCCTTCAAGGCCGGAGGGGAGCCTGCATAACAGGCACAGTATCATTTGTTTCTTTGGGGGTTTCATGTCGTTGGTTCGAAAGCTTCTTATCGCTGCGGCGCTTATGATCACCGCACTCCTCCTGACCGCGTGCTCGGATGGGCAGGAGGCTGTTTCGGATGCGCAGACACAGACGACAGAGGATACCTTCAAGATATTCAGGACCGATGTGACCGAATCATCACTTCTCTGGGAGAGCGGTGAGACTCCCGACGAGAGCTTCGGCAAGATCGAGCAGGTGAGAAAAGTCCTTGATGAGCTCGCAAGCACTCCGCGTGACAAGGAGATGAAGAAGCTACTCCCCGGAAGCGTCACGATGGATTCCGCGTATTTCGGAAGAGACGGTCAGCTCATCATAAGCTTCAGCAAGTCATATAACAGCCTGCCCACAGTTACGGAGCTGCTGCTTCGAGCCGGCTACGTGAAGACGCTCTGTCAGCTGGGGTTCGTCGATTATGTAGAGTTCTATGTCGAAGAGACACCCCTTATCCTCAGAGGCGAAGTGATCCCCGGACTCATGAAGCAGACAGATTTCATCGACAACACCGGCAACACGACCTACTTCAGACAGGAGGTTGAACTCACGCTGTACTTCGTCAAGAGCAGTGAGAAGATGCTCGGCAGCGGTATATACATCGTTACCTACGACGGCTCGAGTTCCTACGAGGAGCTTGTCTCAAGGCTTCTTGTGAGGGGTCCCGAGGAGGGCGACACCGAGTTCATCCCGACACTTCCCGAAGGGACTGTCATCAACAAGATAACATCGAGCGACGGGATCGTATACGTAGATGTGAACGAGGAATTCCTCAATTACAGAGAAAACATCGGCGAGGAGCTTACGGTTTACTCGCTTGTCAATTCGTTGTGCGAGCTTCAGGGGATCATGAAGGTTCAGATCACCGTGAACGGTACGACACGTAAAGCATTCGAAAAGTACGGTCAGGGCGGCTTTATAGAGAGACGACCCGATCTTATCGCGAGCGAGAAGGCAGGTGAGGCTGACGGATAATCTTGAACGGTTGGTCGCAAGACCCATGCTCGTATTCTTCGTCTGTTTCGCTTCGGCGATCCTCCTGATCGGGGATTCGCCGGGAGGCGCGGCGAGGGTATCGGTTCTTTCACTCGGATGCGCTGTCTTCGTGCTGGTGAGGATACGCAGCGGCAGAGCGGGGCCCGGTGAGGTAAGGGCTGCGGTGATCTTCTTTACGATCCCGGTCCTTCTTTTCGCGGCGGCACAGAGAACCGCGAGTGTACTTACACTTTCTTCACTCAGGCAAAGCCTTGAGTCATCGGTAACTTCAACGGAATGTTCGTTTTTCGGTATTATCACCGACATCTCAATCGACAACGACAAAACTCTTTACTTCATTGATAATGCTTCGATTCGTTCGGAACGTCTCGATGTGGACGGATCTGACGGTCTTCTGAGCGGTTCAGTGAGGGTAACTCTTGCCTCGCGTGACCGTGAGGACCTCGGGGTCGGCACTTACGTCACGGGAGAGGGGAAGCTTCGCGCTCTTCAGCAGGCTTCCAATCCGGGGTGCTTCGACGAGGAGGCATATTACACGACGCGCGGCATAGATGCCCTTATCACGGCTTCACGGATCAGTGTGGGATCAGAGGATTCTGAGAGGAGCATCCTTTCAAAGATGCACCTTGGTATCAAGAACTTTTTCATGGACCTCAGACTCCGGGCGGTGGGAGCGCTCGCACAGAACCTCCCCGAAGACGAGGCGGCCGTCCTTTCGGCGATGCTCACGGGCGAGAGAGGACTACTTGAAGAAGAGACGAAGGACGCGCTTGCAGCGGGCGGTATAGCGCATATACTGGCTGTTTCCGGTCTCCACATCTCTCTGATCTCCGGCGGGATCTACTCCCTGCTCTTGAGGCTCACGGGCCGCAAGAAGCTTTGTTGCGCCGTTACGGCATTCATGCTCGTGCTTTACGGAGTGTTCACGGGGATGCCCGTTTCGGCCGCACGCGCGATCATCATGAGCTCCTGTATGCTTGTGGGACGGATGAGTGGCAGGACTTACGACATGATCAGCTCTATATCGCTGGCGGGTCTTATCATCCTGTTTGTGAATCCTCTTTATATCAGGGATTCTTCCTTTATCATGTCATTCACCGCTGTGGGCGGTGTGGCTGTCGGTAACGAGCTGCTGCGCGGCGCGAGGATCCGCAGCAAAGCGGCTGCGCCCTTCCTGACGATAGGAGGAGTGTATGTGTTCCTGCTCCCTGTGCTCATGAACACCTATTACTACGTGAATCCTTACTCGCTTCTCATAAACCTGATCGTGATACCGCTCATGTCGCTCGTAGTACCGCTCGGTGGTATCAGCATCCTTGCGACGGCGATCGCCGGCAGCGGCGTCTCAATCTTCGCCTCGGGGCTCTGTCATTACCTCATACGCGGGATCATTTGGGCCTGCAAGCTGACGCGCGGTCTGCCCTTTTCAAAGGTCATCACCGGCCACAGAAGCGACGGTGTACTTCTTGCATATTATTCGGTCATCGCTCTTGTTCTGATCCTTGTGATGACTCTCAGGAAGAAGTGGCCGATGTGGCTGCTCTTTCTGTGCCTCATCATCTTTGTGAAGTTCCCGAACGCCGGCACGACCGTTCACATGCTTGATGTGGGGCAAGGCGAGTGTATCGTGATCGAAGACAGGACCGAGAACATCATCGTTGACGCGGGCAGCTCAAATGTCACGAAGCTATACAAATATCGTGTCGGCCCTTTCTTACGTTACATGGGTATCGACAGGGTCGACCGGATGATCCTCACGCACGCAGACAGCGACCATAAAAGTGCTATGAAGGACCTCTTTGAGGATCCTGATGTGACGGTTGGGGAGTTTATCTGCGCTGACGCATATGATAACGGAAGTGAACTCGCCGATTCTTCGCCTGAACCCTGCACAGTCAGGGAGGTGGCAGCGGGAGACGTGATCACCCTCGAGAGCGGAAGCAGACTCTGTGTTGTTTCTCCGACAGGAAGAGAGGGATCGACCGAAAGGAGTGACAGGAACGATCAAAGCGTTGTATTTGAATTCATGGGAGAGAACCTTACGGCGCTCTTCACGGGAGACTCGTCATCAAAGGTTGAGGCAGAATATCTGCCGAAGCTCAGGGAGTTCCGGCAGGACGAAGATCCGGAGGATTCACAGAGTCGGGTGATAGATCTTCTCAAGGTTGCTCATCACGGTTCAAAGAACTCGACTTCCCGGGCACTGCTTGAAGCGGTAGACCCGACTGTCGGGATCATTTCCGCGTCCGCAACAAACAGATACGGACATCCTTCCAAAGAGACGCTCGAGAGGCTTGAAAACGCGGGCTGCAGCGTGTACACGACGAGCAGGGTGGGGTATATCAGGCTCACGTGCAGCGGTGGAAACATAAGCGTTATGACATAAATTTGACACGGATATGCAAGTAGGCTATACTGTACTCTAAATGTGGTATAAATTTTTCATGAAACCACGTTTGTAACACAAGCGGATCAAAGCGGATTACAGATGCGATTTGCATAACAATATAAAGAACACTATCTAAACCAAAGAAACGGTTTTAGTTTAGAGGCGGAGAGAAACGTGTCAAAGAAAACATTAAAATACGCACTCAATATTGTGCTGATCTTTTTGCTTGCGGCGGGTACGCTTTACTTCCTGCTCAGAGGCAGCGAGATCAAAGTGGTATTCAGTAAGATCGGAGATGCCAACATATACCTGCTCATGCTCGGCGCACTTTTTGTGCTCGGGTATGTTTGCATGGAATCGGTCATAATCAGATATATCCTGTACAACCTTAAGCATGAGATAAGTCTGTTCAAGTGCATACTTGTCTCAAACGTAGGTTTCTTTTTCTGCGGTATCACACCGAGCGCCACGGGCGGACAGCCCATGCAGGTTTTCTACCTTGCGAAGTACGGCGTTGACCCTCTCATGGGAACGCTCGTTATCGCGGTGGTCACTATCTGCTACAAGCTGACGCTTGTTCTGCTGACGATCATCTTCCTTGTGATCAGGCCGTCGGCGATGTTCGCGGCGATCGGCAACGCACCTATACTGTTCTGCGTCGGTGTGGTGATCATTCTTTCGCTTATTGTTTTCCTTGCCCTTTGTGTGTACAAGACGTCGATCGCGTTCTTTATCATCTCAAAGGTCATCACCTTCGGTGGAAAGATCAAGCTCATCAAGAAGCCGGACAGAACGCTTTCCAAGGCGATCCACTCGATCCGCGGTTATGAAAAGGCTTCCAAGTTTGTTAAAAAGCATCCCGGAATGATCGTCGGAGCTCTCGGTCTCACGTTTGTACAGAGACTGCTTTATTTCTCGGTTACGTTTATTGTCCTTTCCGCGCTCGGCCTCGATCCGAACTGGATGGATGTTATATCGTATCAGCTCGTGCTTGCGCTTGCGGTTGACGCACTTCCGCTTCCGGGAGCCAGCGGCGCGAACGAGACGGTATTCCAGCTTCTCTACGGAGCTCTTTACGCGGATATCGCATTGTCCGCCGTTATCCTCAACAGAGGTATCACGTATTACTTTATGATGCTGTTTACTCTGTTGTTTACCGTAGTTGCCCATTTTGTCAGCATCAGGGGAGAAAAAGCGGCCAAGAACAGCGAGGCGCATGCCAAAAAGGTGCATGTACTCGCTCACTACGTCAAAGATCCCGTTATAAATGCTGCGGGTGAGGTCGAAGGCATGCAATCAGCCCCGGCCAAAACGGAAACACAGTAGTATTACAAAAGAAGGAGTTCTTATGATAGGGTTTTACAATTACACTGTAGTCATCACTTACCTGAGCGTCCTTTCGGCGTGCACATCGATCTGTTTCGCTTTCGGCGGAAACATCAAGTGGGCGATCCTGATGCTCGTTATCTCGGGACTCTGTGACATGCTCGACGGGCCTATCGCCAGGACCAAGAAAGACAGATCCGAAACCGAGCGCAAGTTCGGCATCCAGATCGATTCGCTTTCCGATGTCATCAGCTTCGGAGTGGCACCCGCGTGCATCATCTACAACGTTGCGAGTCACCTCTCCGACAGTGAGTCGGGATGGCTTGTGATCCCCGCAGCAGTGGCAGGTGCGGCACTCCTCATATGCGCTGTCATCAGGCTTGCGTTCTTCAATGTCTCCGAAGAAGAGAGACAGGCAGTCGAAGGCAAGAAGCTCCGTGACTCCTACAGAGGACTCCCCGTTACCAACGTAGCGCTCATTTTCTCGATCGCTTCGCTTGCTTCGTATTTTTTGAGCGGCAACGCCTTTGTTATCACCATGATCGTCATTACGGCGCTTACCGCATTCTTTTATGTTCTTGATTTCAAGATGGTCAAGCTTCACGGCAAGATGCTTGTCGTTATCGGATTGTTCGGATTTGCTGTGCTTATCGGAGTGTTCCTGTCGCCTCTTAAGGGATTTTGACGGGAGGCTCTGTTAACCCTCGGGGGTAGTTGAAACTGAAACGGGAGGCTGGAGAATGAGATACAGGGATAGAAAAGGAAACACGTATATCGTTGAAAACGGGCAGGAGAAGATGCTGCCGTTTTTGTACGGAACGGTTCCGGGAAGGATGCTCCTCAAGCTCCTTACCTGCAGACCTGTCTCAAAGATCGTGGGACTCTGGCAGAGCACGCCTTTTTCGGCTCTGACGATCGACAGGTTCATTATGAACAACAATATCCGCATGAAGGACTACATTCCCACCAAGTATTCTTCATTCAACGATTTCTTCGCGAGGAAGATCAGGCGTTCACGTCGTCCGATCTGTGAGGATGAGCAGGCGCTCATCACCCCCAGCGATGGTAAGGTACTTGCATACAGGATCAAGGATGATCTCAGTGTTAAGATCAAGAACAGAACTTACACCTTAAACGAGCTCTTTGACGGTGACGATGTTACGCAGGAATTCGGGGGCGGATTCCTCTACGTTATCAGGCTCACGGTAGATAATTATCACAGATATTCATACGTTGATTCCGGTACCAAATCCGAGAACACGTTCATCAAAGGTAAGCTTCATACGGTCAACCCCGTCGCGCTCGATCATGTGCCCGTATTCCATGAGAATTGCAGGGAGTACACGGTGATCGACGGTGACAATATCGGTCGTCACGTGATGATGGAGGTCGGCGCGATGCTCGTTGGCAGGATCGTCAACCATCACGGTGCCGGCAGGGTTAAGAGGGGTGCCGAGAAGGGCTTCTTCATGTTCGGCGGTTCGACTATCGTCCTCCTTACCAAGAAGGACATAGTTCCCGACAACGACATCCTCTTTAATACACGCAAGGGAATCGAAACGCTTGTCAAGCTCGGAGAGCAGATCGGTCATAAGAAAGGCACGCTTTGAAGACTATCGCCACAGACATCAGGAATCAGTCTCTGAGAAAGATATATCTGCTCTGCGGGAGTGAGACGTATCTTGTGAGACATTGTGTCCGAATGCTCAGGAAAGCGGCACTCGGGGACGACGAGAATTCCGAGATGAACTTTGACAGCTTTAATGAGCAGAACTTCGACTACAGGGCTTTTTCCGACAGTGCGCAGACCATCCCCTTCCTGGCTACTTACAGAGTGATACTTCTTGACGAATGCAAGCCGACCGACGAGATCGATGCGTTTATCTCGCTTCTTGAGGAGATGCCCGAGACGACACTCATAATCATGACCATGAAGAGTGTCGACAAGAAGACCAAGCTTTACAAAGCAGTCACCAAGTACGGTTATGTGGCCGACCTTTCGGAGCTCACGGGACAGAACAGGATAGACTTCGTCGCAAGAGAGTTCCAAAAGTACGGCAAGGGCGTCAGCGCATCCGATGCCGCGTATTTTGCCGAGAACGTCGGCGGAGACCTCTACAACCTCATGAACGAAGCCGACAAGGTCGCTTCTTATGCGGAAGGACGTGACCGCGTCACAAGAGCCGATATCGACGAAGTCTGCGTCATGCAGACCGAGAACAGGATATTCGATCTGATCGGTGAGATAGCGGCGGGACACGGACAGAACGTCATGGGGATCTGTGCGGATCTTATGTACCTTAAGGAAAGCCCGATGAGGATCCTGCGTCTTCTCGCGAACGAGTACCTCAGGCTTGCGACGCTGATCGAACTCAAGAACAAGGGTCTTTCGGTGAGCTCGATCTCGCAGGAGACCAAAACTCCGGACTGGCTTGTTAAGAAGAGACTCGGACTGATCGCACGTATGGACTCAAGGATGATAAGGCATGCGGTTGAGCTTATAGGCACAACGGAGCAGAATATCAAAAGCGGTGATATCGACATGCAGACAGGTCTCGAAATAATGCTTGCAGATTTGTCATGTGTGTAGTAATATAGTGAAGTCGTAGTGACGGAGTGCACACGACTCGATTGTGACTCGGAGTGGTATCGAAGTGGTCATAACGGCCCTGACTCGAAATCAGGTAGGCGGCAACGTCTCGTGGGTTCGAATCCCACCCACTCCGCTTTTTATTTTTTTTTTTGCCCTTCGGTAAGGGCAGGCGGCCTGTGCGAAAGCACAGGCTTGCTTTTTTTGTGCGGTTATAATAAAATCTATGAATTATAACAATCATCAACAGCATACATAGTTTAATGTTGTATTGATCAAGATGCGAGAGGCGAGATATATGGGGGAAATGGTCTTTAACACAGATATACCCGAGGATTTCACTGAGCCCGAGAAGCTATACGAGATCCTCGTGCAGAAGATACGAAAGTATCACCCGTCTACCGACCTGTCCACGATCGAGAAGGCCTACAAGGTGGCCAAAGATGCTCACAAAGACCAGAAGCGCAAATCGGGAGAGCCTTATATCATTCATCCCCTTTGTGTTGCGATAATCCTGGCAGAGCTCGAGCTCGATATGGAGAGTATAGCGGCGGGTCTGTTACATGATGTCATTGAAGACACCGCAATAGATGAGAAGGAGCTCGAGAAGGAATTCGGAACAGAGATCGTTCTCCTCGTTGACGGCGTTACAAAGCTGACCAATCTTAATTATTCCGCCGACAAGGTGGAGCTTCAGGCAGAGAACCTTCGTAAGATGTTCCTCGCCATGGCAAAAGATATCCGTGTCATCCTCATCAAGCTTGCCGACAGGCTGCACAACATGAGGACGATGCAGTTCCAGCCCCCTCACAAGCAGTACGAGAAGTCCAGGGAGACCATGGACATTTATGCTCCCATCGCACAGAGACTCGGTATTTCAAAGCTCAAGATCGAGCTTGATGACCTTTCACTCAAATACCTCGAACCCGTTGTATACAAAGAACTTTCGGAGAAGGTTTCCGCCAAGCTCGCTGAGAAAGAGAACTTCATAAACGAGATCGTCGAAGAGGTTGCTTACCACATCAGGCAGGCCAATATCCCCGCCAAGGTCAACGGTCGTGTAAAGCACCTGTTCTCCATCTACCGTAAGATGGTCACACAGAACAAGACACTCGACCAGATCTACGACCTTTTTGCGGTCAGGATCATCGTCGACAGCGTCAAGGACTGTTACACCGCGCTTGGTGTCATCCATGAGATGTACAAGCCGATCCCGGGACGTTTCAAGGACTACATCAGTATCCCTAAGCCCAACATGTATCAGTCGCTCCACACGACACTGATCAGTTCGAAGGGTCAGCCCTTCGAGATCCAGATCCGTACCGAAGAGATGCACAAGACTGCTGAGTACGGTATCGCGGCACACTGGAAGTACAAGGTCGACCCCGAGGGCAAGATGACCCCAGACTCCGAAGAGGAGAAGCTCACGTGGCTGCGGCAGATCCTCGAGTGGCAGAGAGACCTTTCGGACAACAAGGAATTCCTTATGCTTCTTAAGGATGACCTTAACCTTTTCTCGGACAGCGTTTTCTGCTTCACTCCTTCGGGTGAGGTAAAGAACCTGACTGTCGGCTCGACGCCCATCGACTTCGCCTACAGCATCCACAGTGCCGTCGGCAACAAGATGGTCGGCGCACGTGTCAACAACAAGCTCGTTACTTTCGATTACGAGATCCAGAACGGTGACCAGATCGAGATCATCACCTCGCAGAACTCCAAGGGTCCTTCGAGAGACTGGCTCAAGCTTGTTAAGACCACCCAGGCCAAGAACAAGATCAATCAGTGGTTCAAGGCCGAGTACAAGGAAGAGAACATCGAAAAGGGCAAAGAGCTCGTTGCCGCTTACTGTAAGCTCAAGGGCATCGTCCTTTCGGATATTACCAAGACGGAGTATGTCGACGTCATCCTTCAGAAGTACGGCTACCGCAACATGGACGCCATATACGCGGCCATCGGTCACGGCGGCCTCAAGGAAGGTCAGATAGTCGCACGTCTCAAGGAAGAGTACGACAAGCATAACCGCAAGGAAGTCAAGGACGAGGAAGTCCTCGAGACCATCGCCGAGATCACTCAGGAGAAGAAGGCGATACTTGCCTCGAAGGGAAGCATCATCGTTCAGGGTACGAACGACGTGGCTGTTCACTTCTCGAAGTGCTGCTCGCCCGTTCCCGGCGACGAGATCCTCGGTTATGTCACACGAGGCAGAGGCGTTTCCATCCACAGGACGGATTGCCTCAATATCATCAATCTCTCGGAAGAAGAGCGCATGAGACTTGTTCCCGCCGAATGGAACGAGACGAAGAACAAGGCCGGTTCGGAACTCTTCACCGCTGAGATCAACATTTATTCGCGCAACAGGTCGGGCGTACTGCTTGACATCTCGAAGATCCTCACCGAGAACGAAATCGTTATCTCCTCGATGAACGTCAGAACGAGCAAGCAGGGTACGGCGACCATAACGATCGGTTTCGATATCCCCGACACGGGCATGCTCCGCACGATCATCGGCAAGCTCAGGACCGTCGAGGGCGTTATAGATATCGAGAGATCGATGGGTTAATGTAAGGTTTACGGGGGTCATTCTAACGAAAGGAGAGGGGCTATGAAGATCATTAAGAGAACGGTAGGAGACGTTGAGACAAATTGCTATATTGTGGTGAACGAGACAAGCAAAGAATGCTTTGTGATCGATCCCGGTGATGATGAGGACGTGATCATCGCTGCGATCGAGGAAGAAAAAGCCGTACCGAAGGCGATCCTTCTCACACACGGTCATTTTGACCATATCTATGCCGTGGAGCCTCTCACCGTTAAGTACGGGATCCCTGTCTACGCTTCGGAGAAGGAAGCGCAGCTTCTCGGTGAGCCCGAGATGAACTGCTCGGCACTCTACGGCAGGGAAGTCGCGGTCGTTCCCGAGAACTACATCGAAGACGGCGACGTCTTTGAGATCGCAGGATTTAAGATCAAGGGCATCCATACGCCCGGTCATACAAAGGGAAGCATGTGCTTCTACATCGAGAGCGAGAACACGCTTTTCTCGGGCGATACGCTCTTTAGAGGAGGCGTCGGACGCACCGATCTGCCGACGGGCAACACTCATCTTTTGCTTGAGTCGCTCCGTGACAAGATCATCGTGCTGCCTCCCAACACAGTCATTTATCCGGGCCACGGCGACAAGTCCGAGCTCGACTACGAGAAAAGAAACAATTCCTACATGTACGGGGACAGTTGGAAGGAATGAGACAGGCAAGCGAAAGTATAGGGATCAGCGCTTTTGATCCGCTGATGGAGGACGATTTTCTTCCTTTACTGCATTCGTTCTTCCCGGACGGACAGGCCGGGGGAACTCTTGAGATCGGGATCACGCAGGAAGATGACGGCAACGTTAAGGCGCGCACAACGCTTATACCCACGTCCGGGGATATCAGAACGGCTGAGGATACGGTAGTTCTTGATCCCGAAGACATAGAGATCGAAGGCGGAGCATCGGATCCCGGTGCAGAAAGGCGTGCACTCAGGAAAGAAGTCGCACGCGCCGTTTATCTGCAGATAGTTAAGATCACGGGACGGAAGCTCCCGTGGGGAATGCTCACGGGTGTCAGACCCACCAAGCTCGTGCTCGACAGGATGGATAAGGGACTCGGGATGCATGCGTCCTACCTTATCGACAGGTTCTGTGTTACGCAGGAAAAGGCCGTACTTGCGGTTCGCGTGGCAAGGAAAGAGAACGAACTTCTTGATTCACTCGATTACAGGAGCGGATTCAGTCTTTATGTCGGGATCCCGTTCTGTCCGAGCATCTGCAATTACTGTACGTTCGGATCTCATCCGCTTTCAAGGTTCGGAGATTACGTTGAGCCGTACCTTGAGGCACTCGGCAGGGAGATCGCCGAGACATCAAAGCTTATGACCAAGCGTCTCGACTGCGTCTACGTGGGCGGCGGGACACCTACGATCCTCACGCCGAAGCAGCTTGAGCAGTTGATATCGAGGATCCGGGAGAACTTTGACATGAAGGATGTCAGGGAGTTCTGCGTGGAAGCGGGCAGACCTGACAGTATCACCAAAGAAAAGCTTGAGGTTCTGCGTGACTGTGGTGTCACGAGGATCTCCATTAATCCGCAGTCCATGGTTGAGAGGACTCTGAGGACGATCGGAAGGGCACACACTCCCGAACAGATCGTTGAAGCGTTCGAGACAGCCAGATCATGCGGGTTCGACAACATTAACGCTGACCTCATCGCGGGTCTTTCGGGCGAGACACCCGAGGACTTCCGCTATACGCTCTCGCGGATCGGTGAGCTTGCACCGGAGAGCCTGACGATTCACACGCTCGCACATAAGCGTGCTGCGAGACTCAACACTAACCCCGAGATGTACGAAGGCCTCGAGGCAACGGGTGTTCCCGAGATGGTGAGTATGGGAGCGGCGTGGGCGAGCGAACACGGCCTGGAACCGTACTACCTCTACAGGCAGAAGAACATGACGGAGAGCCTTGAGAACATCGGTTACTCACTGCCCGGCAGAGAGTGTCTCTACAACGTCCTTATCATGGAGGAGAGGCAGATGATCCTCGCGCTTGGAGCGGGTGCTTCCTCGAAGTTCGTGAGGGACTGTGCGGAGAGGTTTGAGAGAGTAGAGAACGTCAAGTCGGTCAAGGACTACGTCGAAAGGATCGACGAGATGATAGAGCGCAAACGCGCTTATATAGAAGAGTACAAAATTCGTGTCTGAGAGGCTTACAGAGACCCCCCAGGACAAGAGAAAGGAGTAACGGAATGCTCGCGGATAAGCAGGAGCTTTTAAAGCTCTTTGAGATAAAGTCGGCGTTCAGTGAGGATATCGTCGACGCCATGAATCACGGCAGACTTGTTTCGAACCTCGCTTACAGGCTTGCGAAGGAGCTCGGTTACCCCGAAGAGTTCTGCCTCAAGATGGCCGACGCCGGAATGCTCCACGATATCGGTAAGCTTCAGCTCGGTGAATACCTCTACGGCAGACGTACCAACGCCCTCAAGATCGAGGAGATCAAGTACGTCAGGATGCACCCGACACTCGGTTACAAGTTCCTTACGGAGAACAACATCGGAGACGAGGAGTTCAGGCTTTACGTGCTTCACCATCATGAGAATTACGACGGATCGGGTTACCCGGACAACATCAAGGGCGACGACATCCCCGAGGGATCGAAGATACTCCGTGTCTGTGACGTATATGCCGCACTTACTTCGGAACGCCCCTACAGACCCGCGTTCGACAAGAACACGACCATGGAGCTCATGATCGACGAGGTCAAGAACTTCGACATGAAGGTTTTCCTTGCTTTCATGAGAGTCGTTCACGACGACGATTTCTCGCAGATAGAAGAGTACATAGACAGCGTCAACAGCAAGGTTATCGAGAGTCGCGAGCAGCGTCAGGAAAAGAATCAGGGAATGGACATATTCGAAGAATAAATTCTTGACAAGCACATGAAGCGTGAGTATAATGTTCTTCGTGTGTGAGTGAATAAGATCATACGGTCTGATCACGGACCGCGTGATTAGAGATAGAACAACACGAAGGAGGTGTAATCATGGGAGCTATTTGCCCGAAAAACAGAACGTCTAAAGCAAGACGTGACAGCCGTCGTGCCAATTGGAAAATGACCGCCCCCGCCCTTGTTAAGTGTAGCAAGTGTGGTGCACTTATGGTACCTCACAGGGTATGTAAGGCTTGCGGTTCATACAACAAGAAGGAGATCATTGCCAAGGAGGCATAATCTTTTTCAATTAAAACAGCAAGACGGAGTGCGTGCGCACTCATTTTGATCCGGCAGCCTTTAGGTTGCCGGATTTTTATGCGATAAACGAAGGCCGTCTGTTGCAAGCTTGTTTGTGAACAGACGGCTGAGTGAACGGACATCGAGCGGACTTGTACGCGAGATGTCCCGTCGCATCGAGTAGGAGTCAGCCTACTCGATTCGTGTGAAGGAGTTTTATGTACACGTTTGACGAGATTATCGATGATCTTCTGTTTGAGAACGCGGCCGTTGCTGCTTTCCCGGGCGTCGATCCGAAGGAAGTCATCTTCTTCGATATTGAGACCACGGGACTGTCACCTTCGAGGTCGGGACTTTACCTGATCGGTTGTATGTTCAGGGAGGGTAACGACACCGTTCTGCGGCAGCTATTTGCCGACGACTTCGAAGACGAACGACTGGTTCTTGAAGCCTTTGCAGGTCTGATGGCCGGAAAGAGCCGTATTGCTCACTTTAACGGCTCTACCTTTGATATCCCGTATCTTAAGACCAAGTATGTACAACACGCGCTTCACGACCCTTTTGAGGGCAAGGAAAGCTGTGATATATACAGGAAACTGATGCCCCTCAAGAAGATCCTTTCGCTCAAGTCGATGAAGCAGAAATCTCTCGAGGAGATCTGCGGGATCCGCAGGAAAGACATCTACACCGGTGGTGAGCTGATCAACGTCTACAAGGATTATCAGAAGAAGATCCTGATCGGTCGTGCGATGAGAGAGGACACGGAGTCAGAAGAAGTGACAGGGATGAGAGCGACACTTCTCCTTCATAACAGTGACGATATCAAAGGCATGATGCCCGTGGCGGGACTTCTCGGGATACTATCCTTCGTGGCGGGTGAGTTTGATGTCGGCTGTCCGATGCGTGAGGACGGATGTGTGAGCGTTACAATCGAGCCGCACGTAAGCGTTCCAGTATCACTCCTTGAAGGGAAGAGTCCCCTCAGGTTCATTAAAAGGGATGAGTCGGGAGATCTCACGGTGAAGGTTCCGCTCATCAGGGACACCTTAAGGCTCTTTATGAAGGATTTCAGGGATCACTATTACATCCCTTCAAAGGATATGGCGGTACATGCCTCGGTTGCCGGGTTTATCGGCTCCGCGGACAAGAAAAAGGCGACTCCCGCGACGTGCTACGTCCCTTGTGAAGGCGCTTTCCTGACGATCGACGAACAGGACCTTCCAGAAGGACTTCCGCTCATCAAAAGGGATTACACGGACAGGACCGCATATGTGAGAGAGACGGACGTCTCCGAAGAAGTTTTGAAGGCCGCTGTCCTCTACAGGATACGCAGTGAATTCTGAAGACCGAAATCCGTGTAAGCCTTGATATTTCGCGGTAAACATAGTAAAATTATATAGATTGTGCAACGCAAAGATTTTTCACTTCAGAGGATTTGCAGATGAGGCCCAGTATGGACATCATCCACATGAGGGATGAGGGATTTGTAAAGAAATATCTCAGCGGATTTATCAGAGCGTGGACGGTTGCAGCCATCCTCCTTTTACAGTTCGCTTTTATATTTGTGCTCGCGTTCTTCCTGTCCAGATACGGACTTTACGTTTATGTCGGGATTGAGCTTGTGCTGATCGTGATCGTGTGCAGTCTTGTCAACAAGCGTACGTACGAAAGCTTTAAGATCGGCTGGCTGATCATCATCAGCGTTATCCCGATAGCGGGAGTGCTGATGTATCTGATCTGGGGAAGAGCTTCGGCCTTCCGTAAGATCCGGAAGAAACATACCAAGCTTTTTGGTGCGGTCAAAGGGCAGATCGGTACGGAAACCGAAACACTTGCCTCCTTTGCCGAAGATAACCCTGAGTACGCCGGGATCGCGAAGCTCCTGACTTCGGAGGGGTATCCCGTATTTAAGAACAACAGCCTTACCTATCACCCGAGTGGTGAGGACGCTTTTGCGGAGGTTCTTACGGACCTTGAAAAAGCAAAGGAGTTCATCTTCCTGAGCTTCTTTATCGTAGCTGAAGGAGCGCTATGGGAGAGGATGAAACCGATCCTTTTGAACAAAGCACGTACGGGTGTTAAGATCAGATTCCTTTACGATGATTTCGGTTCGATGTTCAGAACGGACAAGAGATTCTGGAAGGAACTGACGGATGCCGGGATAGAGGTCGCCTCTTTCAATCCCGTGCACAAGTACCTTGATAAGCTCTACAAGAACTTCAGAAGCCACCAGAAGATCATAGTGATCGACGGAACGGTCGGCTACACAGGCGGATTTAACCTCGCCGACGAGTACGTCAACGCCGTATCCCGATTCGGCTACTGGAAGGACAACGGACTTCGTATCGAAGGCGATGCGGTCTGGGGATTGTCAGCTCTGTTCCTCGAGATGTGGGGACTTACGACGGGCAAGCCGGACGAAGATATAAGCGTTTTCAGACGAAACTCCGAACTTAAGAACGATGTTTACTGCATACCGTTTGCCGACGGCCCCGACGACATAGACAGCACTCCGGTGCCCTCGACGATCAGGTATCTCATACACAGCGCAAAGGAATACCTCTACATCACGACTCCGTACCTTGTTGTGGGTGACGAGTTCGTGAATGCGCTCATAGATGCGAAGAAGCGCGGCGTTGATGTCAGGATCGTCACACCGGCGATCCCGGACAAGAAATTTGTTTTCGCACTCACGAGACTGAGTTACGGAAGGCTTTTGACGGCCGGGATCAGAGTTTACGAGTACACACCCGGATTTATACACGCCAAGAGCTACACGAGCGAAAGTTTCGGACTTCTCGGTACAGTGAATTTCGATTACAGAAGCCTTTACCTCCACTACGAGTGCGAGGTTGCTTTCTGGAACAGGGAAACCGTGGACAATGTTACCAAGGATTTCCGCGATATACTCCTTGATTCTCACGAGTTTACTTTGGAGGAGTGGAACAACAGACCGCTCTCCGAGAAGACCAAGCAGAAATTCCTTTCATTGTTTGCCAGTCTTTTGTAACAGGCATGCCCCGGAACAGCCGGTAGGGCGGAAAGGCGAATTATGTTATGTACCTGCAAGCATTGCAACAAGAGCTTTCCGAGCAGAACCTACACCTCAACGTGTGAGAACTGCAAGGCTCTTGACAGGGAGATCTACGAGAAGATCAAAGATTACCTTGACAAATACCCCAACAGCAACGCCATCAGGGTTGCCGAGGGGCTCGGGATCAAGGCTTCCCTTATCCTTAAATATGTTGAGGACGGAGATTTTGTTCTGAAGAAGGGTACTTTCGAAAGTATTGACAGTTTTTGAGAGGTGGTTCGGTCAGGTATGATTTCATATCTCAGAGGAATGGTTTACGAGCATGACGGCGGGGCCGTCATCATCGATGTGGGAGGTGTCGGTTACGAGGTGTTCGTGACGGGATCTCTCGCGGCTTACCTGCTTTCGGCCGACGGTGAGGTTGAGCTTTATATACACACTCATTTCTCCGATGCCGGAGCGACGCTTTACGGATTCCTCTACAAGGACGAGCTCGCGGTGTTCAAGCACCTCATCACGGTGAGCGGTATCGGACCCAAGGGTGCGATGAGTATACTCTCGACATTCTCGGTTAGAGACCTGTTCATGAGGGTTGCCGCCGAGGATTCAAAATCGATATCAAAGGCACCCGGGATCGGAGCGAAGACTGCTCAGAAGCTTGTTATAGAACTGAAGGACAAGTTCAGGCTGATGGCCGCTTCGTATAAGGACATCGAACCCGAGATGCATGAGGCTGAATCGGAAGCTCATGCCGAGACAAGGAACGAGATCTTGAGAGTCGAAGCCATGGAAGCTCTTATGGCACTCGGATACTCGAAGCAGGAAGCCAAGGCTTCCACAGGTAAGGTGGAGATCACCGATGATATGACCGTTGAAGAGCTCATCAAAGAGGCTCTCAGGGTCCGTAAGGGGATGTAATCAATTATGCCGAAGAGGATGATAACGACACAATTTACCGAGGAAGACGTCGGTGTGGAGACAGGCCTGAGGCCCAAGCTCCTCGATGACTACATCGGACAGAAGAAGGTTAAGGACAACCTGAGCGTCTACATCAAGGCGGCTCTTGCCAGAGGGGGAACGCTCGACCATGTGCTTCTTTTCGGACCTCCGGGTCTCGGTAAGACGACGCTTGCGGGGATAATCGCCGCGGAGATGGGAGCGGGGTTTAGGACGACATCGGGACCCGCTATCGAGAAGCAGGGTGACATGGCTGCCATCCTGAACGAACTCAGAGAAGGAGAAGTACTTTTCATTGACGAGATACACAGACTCAGCCGCCAGGTTGAAGAGCTTCTATACTCGGCGATGGAAGATTACTACATAGACATCATCATCGGGAGCGGGGCATCGGCCAAGACCATCAGGCTGGACCTGCCGCACTTCACGCTGGTTGGAGCGACGACGAGGGCCGGGATGCTCTCGGCACCACTACGTGACAGATTCGGGATCGTCAGCAGACTCGATTTTTACACGGTCGATGAGCTGATCACCATAATAAAACGTTCGTCGAACCTGCTAAGGGTTGAGATCGACGACGAAGGAGCGCTCGAGCTTGCCCGCAGATCGCGAGGCACACCGAGACTTGCCAACAGATTCCTTAAGAGGATCCGTGATTTTGCCCAGGTCAGATTTGACGGACGTATCACGGCCAAGGTCGCCAAGGAAGCACTTGACCTCATGGAGGTTGATCCCATCGGACTCGACAACACCGACAGATCGGTGATCGAGACGATGATCAGACAGTTCGGCGGAGGACCCGTCGGGATCGACGCGATCGCTACCACGATCGGAGAAGACCCGGGTACCATCGAGGAGGTTTACGAACCTTACCTCTTGCAGACCGGACTTATAGCACGTACACCGAGAGGCCGTATAGTTACAGCCGAAGGATATAAGCATTTCGGGATGAAACCGCCCGAAAAATGAAACGAAATCAATTTGGAGGAGAAGAATAAAGAAATGTACAAAGTAGTTTTTAAGAAGAAGCTTAACCCCACAGTCACGCTGATGGACATTGAGGCGCCGCTCGTTGCCGCAAAGGCACAGCCCGGCCAGTTCATCATTCTGAGAGTTGATGAAGAAGGCGAGCGTATCCCGCTCACCGTTGCCGACTACAACAGGGAAAAGGGTACCGTTACCATCATTTTCCAGATCGTCGGCGCTACCACCAGAAAGCTCGATGAAAAGAATGAGGGAGATTACATACAGGATTTCGTGGGACCTCTCGGACGCGCTACCCATACCGAGGGTATCAAGAAGGTCGCTGTTGTAGGCGGCGGTGTAGGTTGTGCTATCGCGCTTCCCGTTGCAAAGAAGTTCCATGAGCAAGGAACACACGTTACATCCATCGTAGGATTCAGAACCAAAGATCTGCTCATCCTCGAGGATGAGTTTAAGGCAGCAAGCGATAACTATATCGTTATGACCGATGACGGCAGCTACGGTGAGCAGGGTCTCGTTACAAACGCTCTCGAGAAGCTCATCGAGGCAGGCGAGCAGTTTGATGAGGTCATTACCATCGGTCCTCTTATCATGATGAAATTCGTTTGCGCGGTTACAAAGAAGTACAACATCAAAACAGTTGTCAGCATGAACCCCATCATGATCGACGGAACAGGCATGTGCGGCGGCTGCAGACTTACGGTCGGCGGCGAGACCAAGTTCGCATGCGTTGACGGACCCGAGTTTGACGGACATCTTGTCGACTTTGATGAGGCAATGAGCAGAGGCGCCATGTACAAGGAGTTCGAGCGTCATGCCTATGAAGAGACGTGCAATCTCTTTGCTCAGAAGGCCTGAGACCATATATGCATTAAGTTGACCGATAGTTTCCGCCCGGATCAAAGAAGTGTTTTTTTCCGGGAAGACAAACGGACCACAGTTACAGTTAGTACATGCAATGAATTAAGAAAACACAAGGATAAGAGGAATTACAGTCATGGCGAATATGTCACTTAAAAAGAATGAGATGCCTGTACAGGCACCCGATGTCAGAAATAAAAACTTCAGTGAGGTTGCTCTCGGATACACAAGAGAGACAGCTCTCGACGAGGCTTCGAGATGCCTCAATTGCAAGAAACCCATGTGTATCGAGGGATGTCCCGTAGGTATCAACATCCCCGGTTTTATCGAGAAGATCAGACAGGAAGATTTCGAAGGCGCATACGATGTGATCTCGGTTTCGAGCTCACTTCCCGCTGTCTGCGGTCGTGTTTGTCCTCAGGAGAAGCAGTGTGAATCGAGATGTGTCAGAGGCGTGAAGGGCGATCCCGTCGGTATCGGAAGACTTGAGCGTTTTGTTGCGGATCTTCACAATGCGAACAAGTCGGCAAGCGCCGCAGTTAAGGAGCCCACAGGCAAGCAGGTTGCCATCGTAGGATCCGGTCCTTCCGGACTTACATGTGCCGGCGACCTTGCTAAGAAGGGCTACAGAGTTACCGTCTTTGAGGCGCTCCACACTGCAGGCGGCGTGCTTGTTTACGGTATCCCCGAGTTCCGTCTCCCCAAGGATATCGTTAAGGGCGAGATCGAAGGCTTAAAGAGCCTCGGTGTCAAGTTCGAGACCAACGTTGTCATCGGCAAGTCGATCACAGTCGACGAGCTCTTCGACAAGGGCTTTGAGGCAGTGTTTATCGGTTCCGGTGCAGGACTTCCCAGATTCATGAACATCCCCGGAGAGAACCTTAAGGGTGTTTACTCCGCTAATGAGTTCCTTACACGTATCAATCTCATGAAGGCATACAGAGAGGTTAACGACACACCTGTCATGAGAGCAAAGAAGGTTGCTGTAGTCGGCGGCGGTAACGTTGCCATGGACGCATGCAGATGCGCCAAGAGACTCGGTGCCGAAGAAGTATATATCGTTTACCGCAGATCGCTCGACGAACTTCCCGCAAGAAAAGAAGAGGTTGAGCATGCTATGGAAGAGGGCATCATCTTTAAGCTCCTCAACAATCCCGTTGAGATCCTCGGCGACGACACCAAGAGTGTTTGCGGCATGAAGTGTATCGAGATGGAACTCGGCGAGCCCGACGCATCAGGCAGAAGAAGCCCCGTTGAGAAGGCAGGCTCCGAGTTCGTACTTGATGTTGACTGTGTCATCATGGCGATCGGAACATCACCCAACCCGCTCATTAAGTCGACCACCGAAGGACTTGAGATCAACAAGAAGGGCGGTATCGTAGTCAACGAGGACGGCCTTACCTCACGCGATCACGTTTATGCGGGCGGCGATGCTGTTACCGGCGCAGCTACGGTTATCCTTGCAATGGGTGCCGGCAAGACTGCTGCGGCAGCTATCGATGCGGAGCTCTCTAAATGAGTGATTTATTGAGATCGAAGAACATTTACCTTATCGGAATGCCCGGCAGCGGCAAGAGCACGGTCGGGCGCAGGCTTTCGGGCGCGACCGCGGCTCCTTTTATCGATTGTGACGAGGAGTTTGAGAGGGTCACGGGCAGACAGCCGTCCGAGTACATAGCTTCGGAGGGTGAGCCCGCTTTCAGGGACAAGGAGTGCGAGATACTCCGCAACCTTTCGAAGAAGACCGGCTTTGTTATCGCCACGGGCGGCGGTGTGATCATCAGGGAAGAGAACCGCAGAGCCATGAAAGAAACGGGCGTGGTCATATACGTTAAAAGAGACCTTAAAGACCTGCCCGTTGAGGGAAGGATACTTTCGGTCAGGAACTCGGTCGAGGCTCTTTACGAGCAAAGACGTGCGTTCTACGAAGGGACGGCGGATCTCACCGTGGAGAGTACACTGATCGATGTTATGATCGAAAAGATACTGGCCTTTACCGAAGGCCTGAACAATTGTTGATTTACGAGGTTTGTAGAGATGAGGATTATCGTTATTGGATGCGGAAAGGTCGGACTTGCGCTTGTTGAGCAACTTAACAGCGAAGGCCATGATATCACCGTTATTGACAACGATTCAAACAGACTTAAGTCGGCGCTTTCGAATCTTGATGTTATGACGCTTGTCGGCGACGGTACGAGCTACACGACGCTCGTTGCTGCCGGAGTCGAGAGAGCCGATGTCGTGATCGCCGTTATGGACTCGGACGAGACGAACCTGCTTTGCTGCGTAATTGCCAAGAAAGCCAGCAACTGCAAGACCGTTGCACGTGTCAGGAATCCCATCTACAACGGTGAGATCGATTTCTTCAAGAGAGAGCTTGATCTGGGGCTGATCTTCAATCCCGAGATGACCTCGGCCGAGGAGATCGCAAGGCTCTTCAACTTCCCGAACGCGCTCCGTATCGATGTTTTCTCGAACCGCAAGATCGAGCTCGTTCACTACAAGATCCCCGCAGACTCTAAGCTCGTGGGCACCAAGCTCATGTCCCTGAGGAGTGATTATCACTGTAACCTGCTCGTCGCTACGGTTACTAGGAACGACGAAGTGCTCATCCCCGGCGGTGATTTCGTGATCGCCGAGAACGATATACTCGGAGTAGTGGCTTCGAGAAGCGAGATACATGAGTTCTTCAGGACTTTCGGTGTCGGCACCAGGAAGGTTTCCGACGTTATGATCGTCGGAGGCGGCAAGATTGGTTACTACCTTGCCCATTGCCTTATCGATTCCGGCATCCATGTCAAGATCATAGAGGGCAGGCGCGAGAGATGCGAGTTCCTAAGCTCGGGTATCCCGGACGCTGACATCATCTTCGGTGACGGAACTGACAGAGACCTCCTTGTTGAGGAGGGCCTCATGAACACTTCGGGCTTTGCGGCACTCACCAATATCGACGAGGAGAACATCCTCCTGTCGCTTTTCGCGCGTAAGTATGCTCAGAAGACGATCACCAAGATCAATCGTATCAACTTTGACGAGGTCATCAACCAGCTTGACCTTGATACGATCATCAATCCCAACACGATCTCGACCAACCTGATCATTCAGTACGTGCGCTCGCTGCAGTACACGATGGGAAGCAATATCGAGAACTTCAGGAAGCTTTCCGATCAGGCTGAGGCACTTGAGTTCGTTGTTACCAAGAAGAGTGAGGTTGTCGGCATCGAGCTCGCCGACCTCAAGAAGAAGCCCAACGTCCTGATCTGCTGCATCACCAGGGGTGACAAGATCATCATCCCCGGCGGTCATGACAAGATCGAAGTGGGCGACAGAGTCATCGTTATACACAACGGATCTGAGATCCATAATCTTGATGACATTATGGAATGAAACGATGAAATAGTGTGACCCGACGTTTAGGTGTTGGGCCCGGAAACGCATTCGGCAAATTGAATGCAAAGAGGAGTTTATTGTGAATTACGGAGTTGTCAGGTACATACTCGGAAGGATCCTTCAGGCGGAAGGCTGTTTCCTCGTATTTCCGATAATCGTCGGGATCATCTACGGGGAAAGCGACATTTGGGCGTACCTTATCACTATGGGTATATGCCTTGTTGTCGGCACGCTTCTGTCGATCCGTAAACCGCAAAAGGGTGGCCTTTTCCTCAAGGAAGGCTTCTTTGTCGTGGGTCTCGGCTGGATATTCATGAGTTTGTTCGGCGCGATCCCTTTTGTTATCTCGGGTGATATCCCCAACTATATTGATGCTGTCTTTGAGACTTCGTCGGGTCTTTCGACGACGGGTGCTTCGATCCTAACCGATGTAGAGGCGCTCAGCCGCACCAATCTTTTCTGGAGGAGCTTTACCCATCTGCTCGGCGGAATGGGTGTCTTCGTGTTCCTCGGTGCGCTTCTTCCCATGCTCGGCGGCAATTCCATGAACCTTATGAAAGCGGAGAGTACAGGACCCTCCGTTGACAAGCTTGTTCCGAGACTTAAGGACACGGCCAAGATCCTCTACGCCATCTACCTTTCGATGGGATTTGTCGAGGCAGTTATACTCGTGGTGCTCGGACTCCCCGTTTACGACAGCTTGCTTCTCACGTTCGGTACGATCGGTACCGGTGGTTTCGGTGTTCTCAACACAAGTATTTCGACCTACAGCCCCGCGATCCAGTGGACCATCACCGTGTTCATGTTCCTGAGCGGCGTGAACTACGCGATGTATTTCCTTATCCTTCGCAGGAAGTTTAAGAGTGCTCTGAAGCTTTCCGAGGTAAGGCTCTACTTCTTCGTATATGTGATCTGTGTCGCGCTCATCTGCTTTGACCTCAGGAATGTCTACACATCTTTCTCGGAGAATATCAGGCAAAGTGCTTTCCAGGTATCGACACTGCTTACCTCTACGGGATATATGACAGCCGATTTCAACACATGGCCCGAGTTCTCGAAGAGCCTGCTGATCCTCATCATGCTTGTGGGTGCCTGCGCCGGCAGTACGGGCGGCGGTATCAAGATGAGCCGAGTGCTCATCATATTCAAGAGCATCAAAAAGCAGCTTCAGATGCTCATCCACCCGCGTGCCATCAAGAAGATCAAGGTCGACGGAGCCGATGTCGATCACGATGTTGTTCGTGCCACTAACGCTTATATCGCCGTGTTCTGCGTTTTCCTCGCAGCTTCGACCGTGCTGCTGTCGTTCGACGGGCACGATTTCACCACGAATTTCACAGCGACACTTGCCACGCTCAACAATATGGGTCCCGGATTCAATCTCGTCGGACCGACATGTAACTACAGCTTCTTCTCGCCGTTCTCCAAGATCGTGCTTATCATAGACATGCTTGCGGGACGTCTCGAGTTGTTCCCCATACTGCTTCTCATGACACCGGGAAGCTGGAAGAGAAGACTATGACAGAAAAACGCTCTTTGCATTCGGATGAATGCCCGGGTTGCGATCATATACCGTTTATAAAGAAAGACTATGATAACTATGGAGCCTACTACTAAAGCAGAGTGTTTGACAAGGAATCAGATGCGGTTAAAAACCGAATCTAAAGAGGAACAAGAATACTTGTTTAACTGTCCTCATGCAAAAAAATGCGGAGGATGCAGCTACAACAATATCCCATACGAAAAACAGTTGGAAAAGAAAGAGGGCCGTGTACGCGGCCTTTTTGCGCAATTACCGGGCTATAAAAACTTTAAACCCGACAGGATCATAGCGACAAGTCCCTACCACTACAGAAACAAAGTACACGGGGTGCTGGGATTTAAGAATTCGAGGATCATCAGCGGTCTCTACAGTGAAGACAGCCACCATGTTGTGAGTGTCACGGACTGTCTTATAGAGGATGAGGATGCTTCGGCTGTTATAGCAGGTGTGGCAGAACTTGCCGGACCTTTTAAGTACACAGCGTTCGATGAAGACAGGGGGCGTGGTTTCCTGCGGCACGTACTTGTGAGGGTCGCTCATTCGGACGGAGTCAAGAAGCTGCTTGTGGTGATCGTTACGGCACTCAGGGAGTTCCCGAGGAAGAACGACTTCGTTAAGGCTCTGACGGGCAGATTCCCCATGATAGAGACGATCATATGGAACTATAATCCGAAAAGGACGAGCATGGTCCTCTCGGACAACAACACGGTGATATACGGACCAGGGTACATAGTCGACGATATGCTCGGCCTCAGGTTCGCAATCTCGGCCGGGTCTTTCTATCAGGTAAACCACGAAGGTGCCGAGCGGATGTACTCGCTAGCAAGAGATCTCGCAGGACTCACAGGTAAGGAAAGAGTACTTGACGCGTACTGCGGGACAGGGACCATAGGCATGCTCATGTGCGATAAAGCGGAGAGCGTTATGGGCGTTGAGCTCTGTGAGTCGGCCGTGAGGGATGCCGTCTTCAACAAGAAGCTCAACAAGCTGAAAAACTACAGAGTCCTCTGCGCAGATGCCACTAAGTATATCACGGGTCTCAGGGGCGAGAACGCTTTCGACGTAGTGATCATGGATCCGCCGAGAGCGGGCAGCACTCCTGCCTTTATAGACGCAGTGGTACATTCGGGTGTAAAACGTGTTGTTTACATCTCGTGCGATCCCGAAACTCTCGTCAGGGATCTGAGGCTCTTTATCAAGGGCGGCTTTAAACTCCAAAGAGCCGTGCCGATAGACATGTTCCCGGGCACGGGGCACGTCGAAACCTGTTGTCTTCTTGACAAGTAAGGACGGAATCAGAGAGATGCCGCATGTATTCACTGAACAAGGAATATATTTGCCGGTAAGAGTACTCAAAGGAGGATTTGCATGACGGTAATCGAAAGACTTAAGGAATGCGGAAACGATAAATACAGGGAGTTTCAGAGCAAGCTTGTTCCAAACATTGACAAGAACACGATCATCGGTGTCAAAACGCCGGACATGCGCCGTATAGCCAAAGAGATCAAGGGAACGAGCGAGACACAGGAATTCCTCAGGGAGCTGCCTCATAAGTACTACGAGGAGAATCTCGTGCACTTCTTCCTGATCTCGATGATCAAGGATTTCGACGAATGCGTTTCTGAAGTTGAGCGCTTCCTGCCCTATGTTGATTGCTGGCCCGTGAGCGACCAGTCGAGCCCGAAGGTGTTCACGAAGCATCATGACAGGCTCCCCGGTATCATTAAGGGCTGGATAGACTCCGAACACGTTTATACCGCAAGATTCGGCATCCGCATCCTTATGAACGAGTTCCTCGGTGAGGATTTTAAGGAAGAGTATCTTGAATGGGTTGCTAAAAAACGAGGAGAAGATTACTATATCAAGATGATGATAGCGTGGTATTTTGCAACCGCACTCGCCAAGCGCTACGATGAGAGTGTTGTCTTTATCGAGGAGAAAAGACTTGATACTTGGACGCACAACAAAGCGATCCAAAAGGCCCTTGAAAGCTTCAGGGTAAGTGATGAACATAAAGCATACCTGAGGACATTAAAACGCTGAATCAGGCGTTAAAAATGTGCTGCAACATGTGGCCTGTATATCGGATCTTTAAGAACCGTATAAGACAGAATAAGTATTTAGGTGAGGTATAAGAGATGGAATTATCGACAGGTATCATATTCAGTAAAGAAGAAACAGTAACAAGCGAACTGACAGCCCGCGCACTCGGCAGCGGCGGACTTGATGTTTACGCCACTCCCGCCATGATAGCTCTCATGGAGCATACCGCGTGGGAGAGTGTTGAGGGCTGCATGGAAGAGGGCTGCAGTACCGTGGGAACTCTTATGAATGTAAAGCATCTTTCGGCAAGTCCGGTCGGTGCACATATACGTGCCGAAAGCGAACTCACGGAAGTGGACGGCAGAAGACTTGTGTTCAAGGTATCGGCCTTTGACGATGCGGGGCTGATCGGAGAGGGTGTTCATGAGAGGTTCATCATTAAGACGGACAAATTCATGGCCAAGACAAATTCCAAGTTGTGATATATAAAGCAATTCGCGAGTTTGACTCTGAGAGAAGGAGCTTTCTGATGAAAGGTGAGTATAAGACAAAAGCCAGGAACATGATCGTAGATTACCTGAAAGCAAATGCCGACAAGCGCTTCACCGCCGGTGATATCGTGAAGGCTCTTTCGGAGAGGGGGGCTACGATCGACCGTTCCACCATATACCGCAATATCGATCGCCTTTGCGAAGACGGAAAGCTCGTCAGGTACAAGGAGAACGACGTCAACGGCGCGTGTTTCCAGTATTCGGAAGGACACGGCTCGTGTCATCAGCATATGCATGCGCAGTGCGCAAACTGCGGGAAGATATATCATCTCGACAATGAGATCTTTGCCGGAGCGGAAGAGAAGCTTAAAGAAGAATACGGTTTGGAGATCGATTTCGGTAAGACCGTTATAATCGGAAAATGCGAGGATTGCAATAAATGATGCTTTCACTGAGTATTCCGGCGGAACTTATCGCGCAGGAGGGTATTTACAAGACCTTCGTTGAAGGACGTAAGGAAGCCGCTTCATGGAAGATAGCGTGAGACTGCCTTTTCTTCCTTCTGACACGGTTGATATGTCTTTCGAAATCACCGCTCCTTAAGAGTTCCGCAAGCACGAATTGCTCGAAAAGAGGAACCGTGCATGAATAGAATCCGAGTTTCTCCTTGAAGGTTTCAAGCAGATCCGCAGGGAGCAGCATATATCCGACACGAAGTGACGGAGCAATGGTCTTTGAAAATGTGTTCAGGTATATGACGCGTTTTCCTCCCGACATGGAGAACAACGTGTCCTCGGCTTTGCTTGAAACGGTAAGCTCGGAATCGTAGTTGTCTTCTATGATGATGCCGTTATGTGCGTCAGCCCAGCGCAGGTATTCCTTCTTCTTTGAGATACCGACGGAGATACCGCTCGGGAAGCTGTTAAAGGGAGTTACATGCAGTACATGGGCTTTCGTGGCGGCAAGCTCCGGTGAATAGAGTCCCTCAGAAGTGAGAGTGATATGGTCACATCTGATACCGAGAGATTCGTAGACCTTCTCGATCTTGTTGTAACAGGGATCCTCAGTTGCGTATATATGGTCCCGACCGAGTAGCTGTGCGATAAGTCCGTACAGGTACTCGGCTCCGGCGCCTATGACTATCTGTTCGGGATCGGCGAATATTCCGCGGCTGCGTGCCAGGTATCCGCTTATCTCTTCTCTGAGCTCCTCGCTTCCCTGATTGGGAGATTTGACGAGGATGCTTTCGCTCTTATCAAGAAGAACCTTTCTCATCGTTTTGGCAAGTATCGTAAAAGGAAAATCACCGTTATGCGTGGTATGGGTGTGTTTTTGAACAGAGCCTTCGTCCGCGGTCGGCAAAGTGTTCGATGTCTTACCCCGTGAGCCGGCAGCGGTATCGATGCTGCTGTTTTTTGAGGAGTGAACTGGATCGGTCAGGAAATCGCCCTCACGGTATATCACGTAGTAGCCGCTTCTTTCGCGCGACTCGATATAACCCTCGTCGCACAGGAGAGAGAGAGCATGCTCTACGGTGATAACGCTCACGCCCACTTCGTCAGTTATGGTGCGCTTTGAGGGAAGTTTGCTCCCGCAAGGGTAAACACCCGACGTGATATCACGGACAAAGAGCCGGTAAAGCTGCAGGTATGCGGGTACATGTGAAGAGGAGTTTATCGTATATATCATCTGGTAATATCAAATCCTTTCGTAACAGTCGTTTGCTTATGATCAGATTATAGTTTAAAACACTGCGGGATGTAAATGCTTTCCTTGACATTAATATCCATAAAATGTAGACTTTCCCTGTATGGTTTTTTACGGATTCCGGTTGCGTGGGATCCGGTTAAGGGTGAAAAGACCATAATCAGAAAGGATGGGTTTTATGATCAAATCAAAAGTAGTTTTCACGGAAGAGATCGACGATCTTGAGACAGCGGTTGAAGAACTTTGCGAACAGGTCGGAGACTTTACTCTTCAAAAGAATTCCGTCGGTATCATCTTTATGGATGAAGATACCGAGTACGGCGAGCTTTATCCCATGCTCAAAGAAAAGTGGGATATCCCCTTCGTTGCATGTACCGCACTTGCACTTCTGACAGGTGATGAGGGCCTTAAGAAAAGCGGTATTTCTTTAATGCTTATGTCAGCCGATGACTGTAACTTTGCTGTCGGCATGGCCGAAGATCTTTCTATCGACGATTATTCCTGGAAGATCAAGGATGTATATTCACAGAGCGAGAAGCAGCTTGCTCCCGAAGAGATCAAGCTTGTTTTAACAATGGGCGGTAAGGCACCCGGCATGGTTGGAGACGACGTTATAGACGTTATCGACAGCTTCGGGAAGAATATCCCCATTTACGGTCTGTTTGCATCGGATGCTTTCAATTTCAGCAAGTACAGAGTGTTCTGTAACGAGAGGATCGGTCAGAACGCTCAGGCATTCGTATTTGTGTCCGGTAATGTGAATCCCAGATTCCTTCAGGTTAAGTCGATCTCCGGTAAAGCAAACTTCTCATACGAAGTTACCAAATCAAACGAGAATCAGGTGTTCAGACTCGGAAACGGTACTTTTGTTGAGGCGCTTGAGAAAGCGAACATGATCTCACAAAAGAACAATGTTATCGCAGACTACATCATGACACCTTTCATCACTACCATCAAGAAGCCGAGCGGAAGAGTCGTTGAGTCCATGAGAAACCTCACATTCCTCAATTTCGTAAACGGCAGCGGTATGTTCCTCGGTGGTATTCCCGAGGGTGCATCCCTTGAGGTAGGCTACATAAACAGTGAGCAGGTTCAGAAGACGATAGACGAAGCGTTTGAAACTATCTGCGGATGGATCGGAGAGGACGGAAGTACCGATCACACCATGCTTGTAATATCATGCGCAGCCCGTTACATGAGCCTTGGCAAGAACGTAACGATCGAGGCTGAGACCTTTAAGAAGAAGCTCCCGGGCAACGTTTCCGTTATGGGAATGTATTCTTACGGCGAGTTCTGTCCCATCGGCGAGGGTGCCGAAATGGACAACACCTTCCACAACTCTACATTCACGGTCCTTTTCTTATAAGCGTAGCGGTAGTTTTGTGTATAAGCGTCAGAAACAGTGGTGAGAATAATGGAAGAAAACAAAGGGATCATCGACCCCGCGGCACAGGATTCGGGGGTTGTTGATGTTGAAAAAGAGCTCAAGGAGCTCAGACTGAAGCAGAAGAAGCTTGAGCGTGAGAATAGGCGTCTCCAGATAGAGATGGACACGATCAAGGACATGAACGAACAGATCGCGCGCACTCAGGGATTTATGAAAAAGGAGAATCAGCGCCAGATCTTCTATAATACGCAGCTTCTTAAGGTTTCACCGTATCTTGTTCTGATGGTGGACGAGAAGCTTAAGACGGTTATGGCTTCGGATGTCCTTACTCAGATGACGGATGTGAGCCTTGATGCGGTTCGTGACGGAATGCAGCTCGACGAGGTACTTTCAAAGGTCCTTGAAGAGTCCGTGCTCAACAGTCTTCTTGAGAAGTGTCATTCCGTACTCGAAAACAGAGTCAGTGACACCTTCATGCTGAACAATTATTTCGGCGAAGAAGAGAAGATCTACAAGGTCGATATTAACTTCTACTCGTCTCCCGTAGAGGGAGCCAGCGGTCTGTGTATCCTCTTTACGGACATGACCGAGGTTATCGAGGCCAAGGAAAGAGCGGAAAGAGCCGACAAGGCCAAGAGTAATTTCCTCGCGAATATGTCTCACGAGATCAGAACTCCCATGAATGCCATCAACGGCATGTCGGAGTTTATTCTGCGTGACAGTACGGACGAAGAGGCCAAGAAGAACGCCGCCATGATCAAGTCGGCAGCCAAATCTCTGATATCCATCATCAACGATATCCTGGACTTCTCCAAGATCGAATCCGGAAAGATGGAGATCATCAACGATACATACAGTCTTGCCTCGCTTGTAAATGACGTGGCGACTATGATCAGGATCAGGCTTCAGGAGAAGAAGGTCGGTCTTGTTGTCAACCTTGATCCCGATACTCCGAGCAGACTTTACGGTGATGAGGTCAGGATCAAGCAGGTAATGATCAACATTCTGAACAATTCCGTTAAATTCACAAACGAAGGACAGATCACCTTTACGATCAAACACGAGTGGGACGGAAAGGGCGATTGCTGTCTGCATGTGAGCATATCTGATACCGGTATCGGTATCAAGAAGGAAGAACTCGGAAAGATCTTTGAGAGCTTCACTCAGGTCGATACCAAGAGGAACCGTTCGATAGAGGGCACCGGACTCGGGCTCGCGATCAGCCGCAGACTTGTTACGATGATGGGCGGTGAACTCAGAGTCGAAAGCGTATACGGAGAAGGCTCCACTTTCTCCTTTGATATCTATAACAGTGTCATCGACGCGGAACCCGTGGGTGTTCTGGCTGACAATTACGACGTCAAGCTCGTGCATGAGGTCGACAAGTCGTTCCAGAGACCTGACGCCAGGATCCTCGTTGTTGATGATAACGACATGAACCTTAAGGTTGCTGCGGGTCTTCTCAAACCATACGGTATTGTTCCGGATCTTGCCACAAGCGGCCCGGAGTCTCTCGAGCTTGTTAAGGATAAGAAGTACGACATCATCTTCATGGATCACATGATGCCTAAGATGGACGGCGTCGAGACTATGCACAGGATGAGAGAGATGAAAGGCGGAGACAAGTGGAAGATCATCGCACTCACGGCCAACGCCATCAGCGGTATGGAGGCCAAGTACGTTGAGGAAGGCTTTAACGGTTATCTTGCAAAGCCCATAGACCCCGCCACTATGGAAGATCTCCTTAAGAAAGAACTTCCCGAAGGATCCGAAGAGATACTTGAATTCGGTCCCGATGACGAAGCGCTTGAATTCGGACCCGAAGATGATGCGCTTGAGTTCGGCCCCGGCGAAGATGTACTTGAGTTCGGATCGGAAGAAAACACCTCGGGAGGATCTGACGGATCCGGTGCATCCGTTAAAAAGAGCACGGAAGAACTGCTCGCACTGCTTGAAGGACTCGGTATCAATACCAAAACAGGTATTGCGCATGCGGCAGGTGACAAAGAGTTTTATCTTGAACTCGTCAGTGACTACGTCAAAGGTTTTAAGGAGCGTTCCGCGCAGCTGCAGGGATTCTATGACAGCGGAAGCCTTGGGGATTACAGCATACTCGTGCACGCCCTTAAGAGCAATTCAAACACTCTCGGGATTGAAGACATCGGCGCCAGAGCCAAGGATCTCGAGTTCGCATCCCGGGATGATGATGCGTCGTTTGTAAGTTCGCACCACGATGAGCTTATAGAGGCATATCGAAAAAGAACCGAAGAGATCGGCAGGATCTTCTAGTCAACCAGGTTTCTGACCCACTTGTACTTCTTGTAGTGGATATAAACGGCCGGGAGTTTCACGATCTCGTCGAGGTTAAGGATAAAGAAGACCGCGAGAACGGGGAGCTCGAACACGAAAGCGGCAAGAGCACCCACAGGGACGATAAATCCCCACATTGTGATCGTGTCGCAGATAAAGCCGAATTTGGTGTCACCGCCTGCAGTGAAGATACCGGTGATAACGTTGCCGTTGATCGAGCGCCCTACCATGTAGTAAACGCACATCACGAGCATCCAGAAAAGGTAGTCTTTGGCCTGATCGGTCAGATTGACTGCGTTGACGATGAGAGGTGAGAGAGCGAGTATCACGAGTCCCGCGACAGCACCGCTGATGATGGCAAGTCTGACAACCTTACGTCCGCAGACACGTGCTTCATCAAGACGTCCGGCACCAAGCTCGTTTCCGACAAGGATAGAGCCTGCCGTCGAGAGTGCGAAGCAGAAGCATGAGATCAGGTCCTTTACAACAGCTACGATCGAGTTCGCAGCGATAGCATCGGAACCCAGATGTCCCATGATGACGCTGATCATCGTGAAGCCGATACCCCATGTGAGCTGGTTGAGCAGCACGGGGAAGGTGTGCTTCCTGTAGATCGAAGTAATCTCCTTCGGAGTGGAGAAGATCGAAGAGATCTTAAACCTGAGTACCTTCTTCTTTAAGCGGACAAAGACGCAGAGCAGGTATCCAACAAGGGCGGAGATGGTTGTCGCGAGAGCGGCACCCGCTGTCTCCATCTGGGGCAAACCCAGTAAACCGTAGATAAACACAGCATTGAGGCCGACGTTTGTAAGCACCATGATAATGCTTATGACCGTCGCCTCTTTTACTTGGCCGATGTTTTTCATGATAGAGAGCTCGATGCTTGCAAGACTCATTAAGACGCATGAAAAGCTGACAACCCTCAGGTAAGAGATACCGTACCTGACGATCTCGGGTTCATCCGTAAAGATGCGGATGACTGCGCCAGGGACTATAAGCGTTAAAGCAAAGAATACGAGGGCTATCGGAAGAGCGAGCTTGTAGATGTATCCGAGAAGCTTCTCTATCGAAGCAATGTCGCCCTTGCCCCAGTACTGTGCGGCAAGCATGCTCGCTCCGGCTGTGATCGCGAAGAGGAACAGATCCCTGACGAAAGAGACCTGAGCGGAGAGAGAAACGGATGACATCGCGTCCTGATTGAGCGCAACAAGCATGACCGCGTCCGCAACCGGGACGAGGGCATACATGAAGTATTGAAATGTCATGGGGAGGACGAGCGAGCGTAGCCTCTTACCGAAAGTGTCGTTGTTGTTCAAATCTATATACCTCGTTATATCTTTCAGAAATGATCAGCATGTCTTTAACGCTTATGATCCAATGTTTGCAGTTCCCGGAGAGAGTTTCCGGGTATCATTTCCTTATACGGTGTGTTTACTCAGATTTAGAAGTATACATCTTTTACACGGTTGAGGCAAGCGAGAGTAAATTGAATTCTCTAATCATTCATGATGTGGTAAAATTTTTTGTGTTAAATGGTAGATCAGCGGAATACCGCCCGTGTTTTGTGCTTCGGGGTCAGGAAAGACCGCGTATTAAGAGGAGATAGAAATGGCTATTATGGAGAGACCTGTCGTTCAGACCCTGAGCGACGGAACAAAGTATTGGGAACACGCTTATGAAAGCTTCTTTTTGAAGGTTGTTGTACCCGTATCTAAAGTTGAGGGAGACATCAATAATTACGGTTTCAGGGCGCCGCTTCAACTTGTGTTTGAGGAAGAGCGACTTGACAGAGACGGCGCGGTGGCATTCGCCAGGGAGACCGGACTCGCCGATATTGCGGCAGACGTTGACTCGAGCGTGATCTTTGTTTACCCCGCGTGCGACGGCGGCTGGAAGAACGCCACTACTCAGATGTACATAGATCTTATCGCCGAGATCAAGATGGACTCGAACTACACCGACGGGTACGTTTCAATCACGGATTTCTTTACAAGAGAATTCAAAGGCTATTTCGTCCGCGGCGCCAAGTTCAGGACTGACATCTACAGTAAGGGCGCTTCGGCTGATTATGTTGCAAAGAACCTCCTTAAGACGATCGAGGGCGAGTACCTTTGGGGACCCGGCGAGATCACACCCGCCATGTGCTCAATGGAAGGACTCTCGGTTACTCCCGAGATCGAGCGCAGGGATATCGCCGTTCTTTCTGTCGGTAATTCCCCCGAGATCAACAAGGCGTTTGAGGGCTGTGAGAATCTCCTTATTAAGGATAAGTCCGACTACAAGGCTGATTTCAAGAGCTTTGTACGCAAGTTCAAGATGTGGTGCGGCCATATCGATATAGAGCCCGATTTCGAGGCACTTGATATGACCGAGAAGGCCGGCAAGTGCACGGTACACACTTCCTCGTACAACATGGGCAAGTATAAGGGGACCGCAGAGCATCCCGTCGGCTACTTTGCATATTACAACAACGATCTCTTTAAGAACGGTCCCGTTCCGCTTCTTGTGGGATTCCACGGCGGCGGAGATTCATCAATGTACCTCACCTTCGTTGTTGACTGGTGGGAGATCGCTCACAGGTACGGCTTTATGTATGTGGCTGTTGAGAACCATCAGGACGTTACCGCGGCCGAGGCGATGGAGCTTATCGAGCACATCACGAAGAATTACGATATTGATAAGAAGAGGATCTACGCAACAGGCTTCTCGATGGGAAGCGGCAAGACATGGGATCTCTTCATGGAGTTCCCCGAGAAGTTTGCCGGCATGGCTCCCGGAAGCGCGCTCTTCCCTGTTAAGAACAATTTCTTCGGCAGACCTTGGGAAGACGGTGCATGGGTTAACAGGACAGTGCCCGTTCCGATCTTTTACTCGGGCGGAGAGAAGACCTTCCTCCCCGAGCTCCCGAGAGGTGACGCTACGGCACTTGAGAGGGTACAGTACGCTGCTGAGGTCAACAAGTTAAAGAAAAAGTTCGACCTTAAGTTCGAGGATAAGGACAACTGGCCCGATCCGCTCTGGGGAGAGGTTGCCGACAGGAAGGAAGTTGTTCACGATGACGGTCGCAACGCCAACCTCACGATCAACTACTTCGACAGCGAGGACGGCGTTTGCCGCACGGCTTTTGCGAGCATCGATAATCAGGTCCATGAATTCAGGCATCACACGGCCGAAGAGGCATGGAAATTCATCAGTAAGTTCACCAGATAATAAACATCAAAAAGCGGCTTCGGAATCACCGGAGCCGCTTATCTTATGCATCTGCTTCTTTCTCTTTCAAAGCGCCCGAATCCTTGGGTCTGTAGACGTAACAGATGTACTCGTACTTGGGATATCTGTCGACGGTGCTTTTCATCTCGTTATAGATCTCGTCCCTGAGCTTCCTTTTGGCTGCCTGCTTGGGAAGCGTACGGTCTGCGTAAAAAGGACCTGCGACATAGGAAACGACGCGTGGACGCTTCACAAAGGGGAGAGCGCGCTTCTTGTAGACGTTTGTAAGTGTAAAGCAGGGAACATCGAGCTCGTACGGGTATGCCATCGAGATATCGGGGAAAGGTCTTATATCGGTATAATACGGCCAGATATGGGCCTCGGGGTAGATTATGATCGCTTTCTTCTGCCTGATCCTCTTAGCAACGGCTTCCTTGAAACTGCGAGCGTGGGAGACATCGGTGAAGGTCGGCATAGCTCCGAGCATCTGTACAAGACACCTGATCCCGGGGATCGAGGTGACGTCAGGATTACAGATCAGGAAATCCTTCTTGGGGAATGTGAGCATGGTCGGAGTGAACGCGTCGATGTCTGTACCGGTGTGGTTGGCATAGACGAAGTAGCCTGTTTTGCGGAACCTGCGAAGCTTTCTGCGTCCCACAAAGCGCTGATGGAACTTGAGCTTGATCCAGATAGTTACAAGAGGTCTGACGATGATATTGTAGATAAAGAATTCCGAAACGACCCAGAAGGGGTTGGTATGGATGTACTTGTAGTTTGCGGGCAGCTTCTGTGTGACGATCGAATTGCCTGCGAAGTCATCGTTCAAAGGATCGGAATAATATATCGTCCGTTTCTTCATGTATCAACCTTTCCTGTCAATAGCATCAGTGAGCATCTTACGCATGCGGATCATGCATTCCATCTGACTTTCGGCATAAGGAGAAGCGAGGTAACGCTTCGAATACTCCTGTCTGATATCCTCGTGCTCGAGGAAGAAATCGATCTTACGGGCCAGATCGCGGTAATCGTTGTATTTGAAAAGTGATCTTTCGTCAAGAGCAAAGGCCTTGGTCGCGCATCTTGGCGAATTGTTAATGATAGGTACAAGTCCGCAACTGATAGCCTCAAGACAAGCGATCGCTTCGATCTCGATCTCGGCGGGATGGCAGTAGAGGTCAGCGTAGTTGATGATCCTTGCGAGCTGGGTTCTCGTAAAGAACTTCATGATCGGCATCTTGATGCCGGCTTTCCTGACGGCTCTGAGAATCTGAAGCTTTCTGGGACCGTTGCCGGCGAAGATAAGTCTGATCTTATCCTTATACTTACTGCATCCGACAGCCTTAACGAGCAGAGTATGGGATTTCTCTTTCGAGTAGCGACCCGTAAAGAGGATGATGAACTCATCTCTGAGACGCTCGGGCTTCTCGGTGGGAGCGTACTTGTACGCCTCGTTCACACCGTTCGAGATCACGAAACCGTTTGTCTTATGACCGACTGTTTTCTCGAAGAGATCCCTGATGAACTGAGTAGGGTAGTGGATCGCGTCGACATATTGATAAAGTTTCTTGTAAAAATGCTTATAAACAAGCTTGTTAAAGAACTTAGAGTTCATAAACATCAGAATATGGCTGGAGAAGTTCTCAGCCTGGCAATGGAAACCAGCCGTAACAGGTATCCCGAGTTCTCCGGCGATCTCTGCCGCGCAAATCCCGACGGGGAAGGGCATCATGATGTGAACAACATCGGAACCCTCGACTGCTTTCCTGATGATATTTTTGTCGGGTTTGGCAATTGTAACGTTGTTTTTTTCTATTATTTTATTTATTATGAAACCAAGGTTGAGCGTTTTAACGATATAGTAACCTTCGATTCCCTCGCGTGACTTGTCGGGACAGACAACTCTGACTGTGTCGCCGCAAGACTTGAGGTATCTGATGAGGTTCATGCAGGCAATGGTGGTACCGTTGTTCTCCTCCCCGAGAACGTCGGCTATGATGGTAACTATCATTGAGGGGTTCCTCCAAATTAAGCTAGTGATAGTTTACCATATCATTAAAAAAATGCAAACAACCATAAACAATTCTTGACATCAACGCGTTAAAGTGCTATAGTGCCATACAACGAGACGAGTAAATGAATAAGGACAATGATCCACAGGAGGATAAATATATGATAGTAGTATTAAAGCCCGATGTTGCGGCAGAAAAACAGGAACGTCTTATAGACTGGCTTAAGAGCCTTTCTCTTAATGTACATGTTTCAACAGGAGAATATCAGACAGTGCTCGGACTTGTGGGCGACACAAGCGCCGTTGACACCGCACTTCTCGAGAGCCTCGAGATCGTCGATACCGTTAAGCAGGTATCCGATCCCTTCAAGAGGGCGAACAGGAAATTCCATCCCGAGAACACCGTGATCGATGTGAACGGTGTCAAGATCGGCGGCGGAAACTTCTGCATGATCGCAGGCCCCTGTTCGGTTGAGTCGGAGGACCAGATCATCGGTATCGCAAAGGCAGTTAAGGCTTCCGGTGCCGGAATGCTCCGCGGAGGCGCTTTCAAGCCCCGTACTTCCCCTTACGATTTCCAGGGCCTCAAGAAGGAAGGTCTTCGTCTTCTTTCTGCAGCCAAGCAGGAGACGGGACTCCCCATCGTTACCGAGATCATGAACGCAGCCGATCTTCCTCTTTTTGATGATGTCGACGTGCTTCAGGTCGGTGCCCGTAACACCCAGAACTTCGATCTCTTAAAAGAGCTCGGAACTGTCGGAAAGCCCATCCTCTTAAAGAGAGGTATTGCAGGCACATTAAAGGAGCTCCTCATGAGCGCCGAGTACATCATGGCGAGCGGCAATGAGAACGTCATCCTTTGCGAGCGCGGTATCAGAACTTACAGCGATTACCTTCGTAACACACTCGATCTTTCGGCGGTTCCCATGCTTCATGAGCTTACTCACCTGCCCGTGATCGTTGACCCTTCACATGCTACCGGAATCGCAAGGATGGTTTCTCCCATGGCTCTCGCAGGTACGGCTTGCGGCGCCGACGGACTCATCATCGAGGTACATAACGATCCCGAGCACGCTCTTTGCGACGGTGCCCAGTCACTTCGTCCCGAAGACTTCGACAAGCTTGCCTCCAAGGTCAGAGCTGTCAGGGAAGCGGTTATTTGATTTGGAAAAGGAGATGATCATATGCGTTTGGGCGTTGTCGGACTCGGCCTGATCGGCGGGTCATTTGCCAAAGCATACAAAAAAGACGGCCATGAAGTAATGGCTCTTGATACAGACAAGAAAACACTCGGATTTGCGGCGCTTTCCGGTGCTATCGACGGAGAACTCACTGACGAGATCATTCCTACCTGCGATCTTATACTGATCTGCACATACCCCGAAGCGGCCATCAGCTTTATGACCGAAAAGGGCCCGATATTCGGCAAGCGCCCCGTTGTGATCGACGCCTGCGGAACCAAGGAAGTGGTCGTTAAGGCAGGCATGGAGCTTGCCGGGAAGTACGGATTTACCTATGTCGGCGGACACCCCATGGCAGGCACACAGTTCTCGGGCTTTAAGTACGCCAAGGAGAACCTCTACAAGGGTGCTCCCATGGTCATCATCCCGCCCGTGTACGATGATCCGGTCTTCCTTGACAACATCAAGAAGCTCCTTGCACCCGCAGGATTCGGTAAGCTCACCATCACGACTGCCGAAGAGCATGACAAGGTCATAGCGTTTACATCGCAGCTCGCGCATGTTGTCTCCAACGCTTATGTGAAAAGCCCTTCGTCCCGCCTCCACAGCGGACTTTCGGCAGGAAGCTACAAGGATCTGACCCGTGTCGCATGGCTCAATCCCGGCATGTGGACGCAGCTGTTTATGGAGAATTCGGAGAATCTGATCTTCGAGATAGATACATTGATTGCCAACCTGAAGGAATACCGTGATGCCATTGAGGCAGGCGATAAGGATACACTTTACCGCATTCTTGACGAAGGCAGAAAGATCAAAGAGGAGGTTGACGGCTGATGCATACAGTTACAGTGAACGCCAGTAAAAAGTATGATGTGCGTATCGGAACCGGTTTTATTGACAGGCTCGGCGAAGAGATCGCTCCACTCATGTCCGGAAAAAAGATAATGCTCGTTTCGGATGACAAGGTTTTCCCGCTCTACGGTGAGCGCGCGATCAAGTCACTTGAGGAAGCGGGCTACACGGTTACGGTATTTACCTTCCCTAACGGTGAGGACAGCAAGAACATCAAGAATTACACCGACCTTGTCGAGGCTTTGTTTGAGGCACAGCTCACGAGGAAGGATCTCGTTATTGCCATCGGCGGCGGAGTCGTTACCGACCTCGCAGGATTTGCCGCTGCAACCTTCCAGAGAGGAGTGGGACTCGTTATGCTTCCCACAACGCTTCTCGCGGCCGTTGACGCTTCGGTCGGGGGAAAGAACGGTATCAATCTTACGCACGGTAAGAATCAGGTGGGAACCTTCTATCAGCCGAGTCTTGTTCTTTGCGATATAGAAACGCTTTGGTCGCTCCCGCGTGAAGAATATACAAATGGGTGCGCCGAGGTCATCAAATATGCCATGATCGTGAACGATGGTCTGTTTGACCTGATCAGAGAAACGGATATCAAAGATCAGTACGAAGAGATCATTACCAGATGTATAACCATCAAGAAGGATTACGTTGAAGCCGACGAGTTTGATACCGGAAAGCGTATGATGCTCAACTTCGGTCATACTATCGGACATGCCGTTGAGGCTTGCAGCGGTTACACGATCCCTCACGGAAGAGCCGTGGCTATCGGCATGGCAGCGATCACCAAGGCAGCCGTTGTTAACGGTTACTGTACGGAAGACACCAGGATGCAGCTTGACGAGCTGCTTGAGCAGTACGATCTTCTCGATGACCTTAAGTACAAGGCAGAAGATCTCATGGAATGTGTCAAGGTTGATAAGAAGAACAGCGCCGGAATGCTCAGGATCGTTATCCCGAAGGGTATCGGCAGCTGCTGGATAAAAGAGATCTACAAAGAAGAATGTCTTAAATGGATCGTTCTCGGAGGTGCAAGATGACAGAAACTGTCGGATGCGGACAGCGCAGCGGTTCCGTCAGGGTACCCGCCTCAAAGTCCGTTGTCCACAGAATGCTCATTTGCGGTGCACTCTCGAAGGATCCCTGTTCTGTCGGTGTTGACAGCGTATCGAAGGATATATCCGCCACGTCGGAATGTCTGATCGGCATGGGTGCGGGGCTGTCGCAGACCGTGGGCCGTATAGACATCACATCGGGAGTCACAAGAGGCGGAGAATGCGACGTGTGCTGCGGTGAGAGCGGATCGACGCTTAGATTCCTGATCCCGGTTGCGGCCGCACTCGGAAAGACGGTCAGGTTCCGCATGGAAGGACTTCTTTCGAAGCGTCCTCATGACGTCCTCACGAACGAGCTTATGAAGCACGGCGCGGTGATCTCGCAGAACGATGACATACTCACCGTAGGCGGACAGCTTGAGCCCGGAGATTACACGATTGCGGGAAACATTTCATCGCAGTTCATATCGGGTCTTCTTTTTGCACTTCCTCTGCTTGACGGTGATTCAAGCATTATCATTACGGGTAAGAGGGAGTCTGTTTCATATATCGATATGACGCTGGATGCTCTGAGAGACAGCGGTATCGCCATCAAAGAAACTCCCGAAGGATATTTCGTGGCAGGCAAACAGACCTATCGAAGAACAGGCTTCAGCGAAGCTGAACGCGACTGGTCGGGAGCCGCATTTTTCCTGTGTATGGGCGCCATGTCCGTGAAGGGCATCACTCTTGACGGAATGAACATGTCATCACGTCAGGGTGACATGAAGGTAATGAACATACTGAAGGATTTCGGCGCCGATATAAGCGTTTCAGGAAGCACTGTTACAGTCAAAAGAGGAGCGTGCCGTCCGTGCGATATCGATGCGGGCGATATCCCCGATCTTGTGCCTGTGCTTTCGGTACTTATGTGTGCTGCACAGGGCAGGAGTGTTATAAGGAACGCTCAAAGACTCAGGTTCAAGGAGTCGGACAGACTTGCTTCGACATCCGGGATGATCAGAGCGCTCGGCGGTGATGTTGATGTCACTGAGGACGGTCTTATCATAAACGGTACGGGGAAGCTCGGCAGCGGTACGGTCGATGCTGTGAACGATCATCGCATCGCTATGTCGGCCGCTACGGCAGCGAGTATCTGCTCGGGTGATGTGGTCATACCCGAAGCGCAGTGCACCGATAAGTCTTACCCCGGATTCTTTGAGGATCTCGGCAGGTTGGCTGTAGACTGAAGAGGAGGAAGAATATGTCCAGTTCATACGGAGAGAACATCAGACTTACAATATTCGGACAGTCGCATTCACCGGCGATCGGCATGACTCTTGAGGGGATACCCGCGGGGAACCGTATTGATATGGATGCCCTTCGAAAGTTTCTCGGCAGGCGTGCTCCGGGCGGCGCTTCATGGTCTACCCCGAGGAAAGAAGCGGATCTTCCCGAGTTTTTGGGTGGAATCGTGGATGATACGACATGCGGTGCACCTCTTGCAGCGATAATCCATAATACAAATACAAAGTCATCAGACTACGAAGAACTGAAAAGAGTCCCCAGACCCGGTCACGCAGATCTTACTGCTCAGATCAAATACGGCGGATTTCAGGATGTGAGCGGTGGAGGTCATTTCTCCGGAAGGCTCACCGCCCCCATGTGCATTGCAGGCGGGATCTGCAGGCAGCTGCTCGCACAGGAAGGCATAAGCGTTATGGCCAGAGTCCTTTCGGTGGGTGATATAGTTGACGGGGGTGAGCTGACAGCTCCTCTTGACGACAAGCTTTTCCCTGCAGTCGATGACAAACAGGGCGAGAAGATGAAAGAACTCATCGATCTGGTACGCTCCGAAGGCGACTCGATCGGTGGCGTGATAGAATGTGTTGTTACGGGACTGCCCGCCGGGATCGGTGATCCGATGTTTGACGGAATGGAGAACAGGATCGCACAGATCGTTTTCGGGATACCTGCAGTTAAGGGTCTTGAATTCGGTGCGGGCTTTGAAGTCGCTAAGAAGAGAGGCAGCGAGAACAACGATCCCTACAGAGTCGAGGACGGCAGGATAGTAGCCGAAAGCAACAATGCAGGCGGGATCCTCGGCGGCATCACAAACGGAATGCCGCTTGTGTTCAGAGCAGCATTTAAACCGACACCTTCTATCGCCAAGGAACAGAAGAGCGTTGACATGAAGGCGGTTAAAGACGAAACACTTGAGGTAAAAGGACGCCACGATCCTTGCATTGTGGTGCGCGCGGTACCCGTCGTCGAGGCAGCGGCTGCGATCGCATGCTATGATGCGATATTGGGACGCAAGAAAGAAATTTGAATCTGTAATGCTCGCGGATGTGGTCCCTTGGGGACGGGGGGTGGTTAACCATTTTTGCTTTACTTTCTCCTGCCACGAACTGTTCTCCGAAAGGCGCTCTCGCTCTCGGTCTCACGTAGCGGTACATAACCGCCCTGAGATACGGGCGCTAAGTACCGACGTTCGACAGAGCATTTCGGAGAACACTTCGGGCGCGGAGAAACGCAAAAACGGTTTGTATCGCTACCCCTCGGGACCACCCTTGAACAAATACGAAAGGTTTTAGAATATGCTCAGATGCGGTTTGTTAGGGAGGAAGCTCGGTCACAGCATCTCCCCCAAAATACACGGAATGCTCGCCGACTACTCGTACGAACTCTTCGAGAAGGAAGAGGACGAGGTCGGGGCGTTTATTATGGCTAAAGAATACGATGGTCTCAATGTTACAATCCCTTACAAAAAAACTGTGTTTCAGTACATGGATGAAGTGAGCGAAGTGGCAGGGAAGCTTGGCAGCATAAATACGATAGTAAAGCGCAAGGACGGTACACTCTTCGGCGATAATACCGATGTGTTCGGTTTCAGTGAGCTCTTAAGAGTATTCGGGGCGAAGCCAGCCGGGAAGAAAGTGCTCGTGCTCGGCAGCGGCGGTGCTTCGGTTTCCGTTAAGTATGTTCTTGATTCGCTCGGAGCTGATACTGTCATTATAAGCAGGAGCGGTGAGGATAATTACGAAAACCTCGGAAAGCACGCTGACGCGTCTTATATCGTCAATACGACCCCTGTCGGGATGTACCCGAATGTCGGTGAGGCTCCGCTTGATCCGGCATGTTTTAAGGCATGTGAAGGCGTTGTGGATATCATCTATAACCCTGCTGTGACGAAGCTCATGGAGCTGGCAGACGGGGCAGGGATACCTTCGGTGAACGGGCTTTATATGCTTGTCGTACAGGCAGCGAAGAGTTCGGCAGAGTTCAGGGGTATCGAGCCTGATTATTCGAAGATAGAAGAGATTTATGAGAAGCTTAAGACACAGACGTTATAAGATATAAGCCGATCGCGAAAACATGCTGTTAAAAGAATAATATGGCAGGACTTATATTTCGTCGCTTTTTTGGCAAAGATCATGGGGAGACAGGAATTGAAAAGGAGTAATCATGAAGATACTTGTTATAAACGGACCCAACATTAATATGCTCGGTATCAGAGAGCCCGGTATCTACGGAACACAGGATTATATGTCGCTTCGTAAGCTTATCGAGGATACCGGAGCGGAGTGCGGCATAAGCGTTGAAGAATACCAGTCCAACCATGAGGGCGATATCGTCGACAAGATCCAGCACGCGTATCGCAGGTTTGACGGGATAGTTATCAATCCCGCGGCATACACCCACACGAGTGTTGCGATCCTTGACGCGCTCAAGGCTGTCGGGATCCCGACCGTCGAGGTTCATATCTCCGATGTTTCGTCGCGTGAGGATTTCAGGCAGATCTCTTATGTGAGATCGTACTGCGTAAAGACCATCACGGGACTCGGGATCGAGGGCTACAGGCAGGCGATCCTTTACCTCAAGGATCTGATCGGGCTCAGTTCGAAATGACAGTAAACGTTGATTAAAAATCTTGATCTGATCGGTGGCGCAATAATTTGCTTTATGATATAATAAGAGTTGGTACACGATGTGTTTTCCGACTCTTTTTGTTTTACGAAAAGGAGTCGGAGTTTTAACCAAAATTAGCGATTTCGTGAGATTATTGTTATTCCCATAAATAAATTTTCTGAAAGGAGCCTGTCATGAATAATTTTGTTTATGATACGCCCACCAAGGTTTATTTCGGCAGAGACGAAGAGCTCAAGGTCGGAAAACTGATCGCGAATTACAGGCCCAAAAAGGTTCTGCTCCATTACGGCTGTTCGCATGCGAAGAGAACGGGACTTCTCGACAAGGTTCGTGACTGTCTGAACGCTGAAGGCATAGCATTTGTCGAGCTGGGCGGCGTTGTTGCCAATCCCGAGCTCGGACTTGTTCGCGAGGGTATCAAGCTCTGTAAGGCAGAGGGAGTCGATTTCATACTGGCTGTCGGCGGCGGTTCCGTTATGGATTCGGCCAAGGACATCGCCAACGGTGTGGCCAACCCTGCGGACGATGTCTGGGATTTCTCGAGCGGTAAGGCGGTACCCCAGTACACTCTCAACAAAGGAGCGATCCTTACGATCGCCGCTGCCGGTTCGGAGATGTCCAATTCCTGTGTTATCACGAACGAGCAGACGGGTGAGAAGAGAGGCTACGGTTGTCCTCAGAACAGGATGGATTTCGCGATCGAGAATCCGGAGCTCACATACACCGTCAGTGCGTACCAGACGGCATGCGGTGCGGTCGATATCGCGATGCACACCATCGAGAGGTATTTCTGTCCCGGTGACGGTACCTATCTGACAGATTCGATCGCGGAAGCAGTCATTAAGAACGCGATCAGAGCGGGTAACGAATGTCTCGCCGATCCGAGGAACTACGACGCAAGAGCCAACATGATGTGGGCTTCGTCTCTCGCACACAACGGTCTTACGCAGTGTGGCAGGAGATTCCAGCTCACGGTTCATCAGCTCGAGCATGAGGTTTCCGGCATGTATCCCGGTGTTGCTCACGGAGCGGGGCTTGCGGCTCTTTGGTGCAGCTGGGCAAGGTACACCTACTCCGCTAACCCCGGAAGGTGGATGCAGTACGCGGTCAAGGTTTGGAACGTAGATCCCGACCTTGAGAATCCCGACAGGATGATCCTTGAAGCGATCAGGAGACAGGAGGATTGGTACAGGTCGATGGGTATGCCCACGTCGCTTAGAGAGCTTTCGGTCAGGGAGAGCGACCTGCCGACACTCGCACTCAAGTGCTCTCGTGACAAGAAGCGTACACTTGACGGTTACATGAAGCTCGGTTATGACGAGATCCTTGATATCTACAAGATGGCATACGGGGAGAAGACGGAAGACGATATTATATAATTTACGGAGGTTAGTATGGGAGTTGAAGAGTATATTTGCGGTATCGTTTCCGGCGGAGACAAAGCACCGCTCGACGGGATCGAGGAGTGCGGGCTTATAATCGCATGCGACAGAGGGTACACACATCTTACCGAGGAAGGGATCGAGGCAGATCTCTTTGTCGGAGATTTTGATTCGTGCGATGAGGGTACGCTCGACAATATCCCGCGTCTTGAACTCGAGAAAGAGAAGGATGACACGGATACTCTTGCGGCCATAAGATTCGCAATTGATCAGGGGATAACACAGCTGCGCATGTATTGCTGCTTCGGAGGCAGGATGGATCATTTCCTCGGGAATATCCAGGCGGCTTCGTTTGCCGCTTCGAAGGGCATCAAGGTCAGCATGTGTGATGAGAACACGGAGATGTACTTCCTTAATTCCGGTTCCATCACCGTTGAGAAGAGGGACGGTTACTCGCTGTCGCTGTTGTCTGTTTCGGACAGTTCGTCGGGAGTCTGGATCGAGGGCGCCAAGTACCCCCTGAGCGACAAAACGATCTCGAACGTTTTCCCTATCGGTATCAGTAACGAATGGATCGACGACGTTACAATCACCGTTAAGAGCGGTGTGGTCGTAGTCATGTGCTGTAGGCTGTGACCGCTTCCGTATCAGTAGCTTTGAAAGGACTCAGTAGTAGTTTTATGTCTGAAAACACGATCAATAATTCATCAGAGAAAAGTGAGCTTTTACGCGGGTTTTGCACCGGTGAACGCGCACTTTTCCGCGCTCATGATCTGAAGATCAGCGAAACGCTGTTTGCCGACGGAGAATCACCTCTTAAGCACAGCAACAATATCGAGTTGTTCCACTCCACCTTCAGGTGGAAGTATCCGCTTTGGTATTCCAAGCACATTGTTATCAGGGACTGCGTCCTTGAAGATACGGCCAGGGCCGGCATCTGGTATACCGAGGATCTTGATGCCGACAGTGTTATCATCGCCGCACCCAAGAACTTCAGACGCAGCAGTAACATCAGACTTAAGGATGTTACGTTTTATAACGCAGCCGAGACTCTGTGGGAGTGCTCCGACGTGACACTCGAGGGAGTGCGCGCGAAAGGCGATTATTTTGCCATGAACAGCAGCAATCTTACGGTCAGGGATTTCGAGCTTGACGGCAATTACGGCTTTGACGGCTGCAGCAATCTTGTTATCGAGAACGGAAGGCTTCTCACCAAAGACGCTTTCTGGAACTGCAAGAATGTGACTGTCAGGAATTCTTATATCTGCGGTGAGTATCTCGGTTGGAACAGTGAGAACGTAACATTTGAGAATTGCTCGATAGAGAGCCTTCAAGGGCTTTGTTTCATCAAGAACCTCGTGATGAAGAACTGCAGGCTTATTAACACAACGCTTGCTTTCGAATACTCGGAGGTTGACGCCGAGATAAAGGGTCATATCGACAGTATCAAGAACCCGGCATCCGGAACTATCAGGGCCGGTTCCATTGGCGAGATCATCATGGAAGAAGACATGGTCGACACAAAAGCCACGAAGATCATTTTGGAAGAGGATTAACATGAAATACGATTTTGATAAGAAAACGGACAGAACCGGCACGGGAAGCGTCAAATGGGACTTTGCCGGAGACGCGCTCCCTATGTGGGTCGCCGACATGGATTTTGAATCTTTCCCGGGGATAAAAGAAGCGGTGCTGAAACGTGCCGGACACGGCATTTACGGATACACATACGCCGAAAAGGAGTGGGGAGACGCGTACGCCAACTGGTGGAGGACGCGTCATTCGTTTGATTTCGACCCCAAACGGCTTGTATTCGTGACGGGTATCGTTCCTGTCATCTCCTCAGCAGTCAGGAAGCTCACCACGGTCGGAGAGAACGTCCTCATACAGACACCCGTTTACCCCGTCTTTTTCAACTCGATCCTCAACAACGGCAGGACAGTTGTTGAGAACAAGCTTCTTTACGACAGTGAAACAGGACTCTTCTCGATCGACTGGGATGATCTTGAGAAGAAGCTTTCGGATCCGCAGACAACGCTTATGGTCCTCTGTAATCCGCAGAACCCCACAGGCAACATCTGGGACAGGGAGACGCTCTCAAGGATTGGAGAACTCTGTGAAAAGAACGGTGTTTGTGTCGTTTCCGACGAGATACACTGCGACATCACAGCACCCGGCAAGGAGTATGTTCCCTTCCTCTCGGCATCGGAGACGAACAGGAGGATCGGTGTGGCGTGCATCTCGCCGACCAAGACATTCAATATTGCAGGCGTCCAGACCGCAGCCTTTCTGGCTTTGGATCCCAAGCTGCATCACAAGGTTTGGCGACAGGTCAATACGGACGAAGTAGCCGAAGGAAATTGCTTTTCTTACGATGCGGCGATCGCTGCGTTCACGCCCGAAGGAGCGGAATGGCTCGATGAACTCAGAGAATACCTGTGGGATAACAGGCGTTTTGCGGAAGAGTTTATACGCAATGATATAAGCGTTTTAAAGACCGTTCCCTCTGATGCTTCGTATCTTATGTGGGTGGACTGCTCCGGGATCACGGACGATAGCAACAGGCTTGTCGATGACCTCAAGAAGAAAGCGAAGGTGTTCTTTAACCCCGGAGCTGATTTCGGTGGCTGCGGAAATTCGTTCATCAGGATCAATCTGGCGTGTCCGAGAGAGATGTTAAAAGAAGCCCTTGATAGACTCAAATCGGGTATTGAAAGCGTGTCAAATGAAAGGTAAGTATTATTATGTCTGCGAAGAGTTTGCTCGAAACAACATATAACACAAGAGATCTGGGAGGGCATAGAACAGCTGATGGTCGTATTACCCTGTTTGATCGTATATATAGAAGCGACAGGCAGGAGAACCCGAGTTCTAATGATATAGATACGCTCATCTCAAAGAGCATCAATACTATTATAGACCTCAGGACCGATTGGGAGATCGAGCAAAAACCGAGCGGATTTGCAGGGCTTGAAGGGTTTGATTACCACAACTACTCAGTCCTTGAAGGAAGCGGTATCCCCGACGCCGTTGAAGCGGTTCCGGGGAGTTATATCGATATCGCTTGCGAGAAGAATATGAAAGCTGTTTTTGAAACGATCGCGGGTTCAGAGGGCGGCGTTATGTACAACTGCGCAGCCGGAAAGGACCGTACCGGTGTTGTAACCGCGATACTTCTTATGCTGTGCGGAGTTCCCGACGATGAGATAATAGCGGACTATATGGTCACTAAGGAGTGCAACAGGGAAAGGTTCGAACTTATCCATCAGAGGTGGCCTGAACTGAACATGGATATCGTTATTCCCAGGGAATCGTTTATGGCGGATTTCCTGAAACTCTTTAAGGAGAGATTTGGAAGCGCCGAAGGGTATTTTAAAGGTATTGGGGTTTCGAAAGAAAATGTTGAAAAGATAAAAGAAAAGCTTTTATCATACTGATTCGTAAAACCGGAGGACGGAGATATGGCAAAAATTTTTTTGTATCACGGCACTCCTAATAAAACAGTGGTGCCTACTTATGGTCTCGGAGACGATAAGCATGATTACGGTCGTGGCTTATATTTAACCGAGGATTATGAATTAGCTAAGGAATGGGCAGTATGCAGACCTAACGAAAAAAACGGATGGGTTCATAAGTATGAGCTTGAGACCAACGGCTTGAAGATACTGGATTTTGAAAAACTGGGTGTTCTGTGCTGGCTCGCGGAGTTGATGAAACACAGGTCTGCTGCGGATTCGAGAAGATATCACATGCTGGCTGCACAGTTCATCAGAAAATATGGAGTAGACACATCCGGATATGATGTCATTAAAGGATGGCGTGCCAATGCGTCATACTTCTATATCGCAAGAGAATTTGTCAGAGATAATATTGACATTGATATTTTGGAAGAACTGCTCTTGCTTGGAGGCCTTGGCATTCAGTATTGCATCAAGTCAGAGAAGGCATATTCTCAGCTGACGGAGATAGATGAGGAGCTTTCCGCGGTGGACTATGAGGTGTTTAATACCAAATACAACGAGCGGGATTCTAAAGCCAGACAAAACATGAAAGATCTGGTGGATTCTGATGCTAACAAGGTTACAAAGGTGTTTAGCACTCTTGTTGGGAGGTGATTTATATGCAGGCATATGCGGAAGCATATTTAAATGAAGTGGTCGAGAATCAGGGCAAGCTGTTTGACATGATCGCCCAGGATTATCCCGACAAAGATACCAAGGACTTTATCAATGCCTACATGCTCAGCAAGACGAGAAAGAGTATTGATGAAGCAAAAGCCTATGTCAATACGATGGGTGCCGGAGAACTGTTGAGGTATTTCATGAGTACCGAGAATTATGCTTTGAAAACCGGCAAAGCTATTGAGGGTTTTGCTCCGGACTGGATGGGCGAGTTTTATGCATATTACCAGTGGTATTACAATATACCCAGTGCAGAGATAATCAAGAAAATCCCTGTGGACTTTCTGATGAAGGCATATCACGGCCTTCATGATCTGGATCTTGACCTGGCGGTAAAAAAAGTGGGTGAAGTTTGATGAAGGTGGTTTGACAAATAAAGAGTATTCTCCTCGTAACTGGCAGAATTGCTTCAATTATTCTCCTTTTGGATTCTGATATGAAGAATACCAAGTATGTTTTTAATTCAGAGGTAGATGAATGTGATCTCAAAAGAAGGTGTACGCTGATAAAGTATGTAGTCGCTCAAGTCGTTATTCAACACAGTGGAAATGATATAGACTGTGCTATTGCTGAAAAACGGCGCGTGTTGCTGGTGGCTATGAACTCCTGGATATTCCTTCACTGCCGCAGCGTGTGTGGACAGCGGATGAATGGTTGACGTAGACGGATATTACGTCACGCACGATGAAGATGGAGTTTGTCCGGCTATGTATACCGATATAGAGTCGTTATTCTTTTTGAATAACACTAGAATACAACCAGTAGATAACTTAAAAGGGGATGTTGCATGGATTATTTAAGCCTTATAATAGATGCTTTGGGTTTTTTAGCAACTATAATAATATTTCGATTAACTGTATTTAGAAGCGTTAAGGAGACAAAAGAACAAACCAGAAGGGAATGTGTTCGAGCTACGCTTACAGACTTTAATACTATACGTAGGACACATCAAGGATTTTATCAAAAGAATAGCCCTCAAAAAACAAATGAGAGTATGAAAGAATACTTGGCCGATTTAGAGCGATTTGCTGTTGGGTGCTCAAACAAGGCCTATGCAGTTGATATTGTAAATTCTATGAGCGGGGGGATGCTTGTAGGTCAATATGAGAAGCATTTCCGAAATTATATATTTGATAAGCGAAAAAATATGGGGATAAATGGGAATGTAAAGCCATGGAATCTGTATACGGAATTTGAAAAGATGATGGAAGAAATATATTTCCTTCGGAATCTTCAATGGAGCACTCCATTTTTGCATACAGAAGAAGAAAAAGTGTTGGACTATTTTATAAATATGGAGATTAGTTCGTCAGATGAGGTTTTTAGAATGTTTGGCGGTTTGGACGATGTAATTGAGCGACATGGTAAGGGCAAAGAACGTTTTTTGTTAGTTTTAGGCAAAAGAAAAGATAGGTGTTTGATAGTTGCACATGCAGATACCTTTTTTGATGAGAGTTATTTAAATGAGGTTAGAGAGCACAAACTCGGATTTAAAGAGGGGGTATATTATAGCGAAGTGGATAATTGTGGGATAGGTGCTGATGATCGGGCAGGTTGTGCTTTGTTGTGGTTATTACGCGAAAGCGGTCATTCTATTCTGGTCTTAGACGGAGAAGAAAAGGGTCAAGTAGGTGCGAATTACTTAAAAGAAAAGCATCCAGAAATACTTAAGATCATAAATGAACATTCATTTATGATTCAATTGGATCGAAAAGGAAAAACAGATTATAAATGTTATAACCTTTCAGTGACAAAGAAATTCAAGAATTTTATTGAAAAATCTACAGGATATACTTTTACGACGGGGAAAGGAAAAACAGATATTTGTACTTTATGTACAGATGTGTGTGGCGTAAATCTAAGCATTGGATATGAAAACGAGCATAAATCCTCGGAAACGCTTGATTATAAGGCTTGGTTGAATACTTATCAGATTGTAAAGAATATGCTAAATAAGCCGCTCAAGAGATATCCCCTAAAAAAATAAAACTATTAAACATTCGGAAAAAGCGAGTTAACAAAAAAGATAAATATGAGAGGATGCATATGAATTGTTGGAATCAATAGCCATTATTAGTGGTTCGCAAGATAGGTTAAAGAGAATTTTTATGAAAAAGATAGAAGGATGTAAAACGATAGCAAGACCTTCATACTTTACTTATAATGGTGAATTACTTACAGCACTAGCTGAGAGAAGACAATGGAAGAATAATTAGGGTTTGATAAGGCGCGTCCGGCTGTATAAAAGCTGAACCGCATACGTAGGAGCCGTGCCGATTCACGAAGCTGCTTGACACCGATCGGGAGCGAGGCAAGGATGCCGAGCTAGCGTGTACGAGCCATGGACGGCTCGTAAAGCGCGCCCCGAAAGCCATGAAGATGATTTCGGCAGCTTCGATTGAATCGTCGGCGACGGAGTCCTAAGGTTCAGGGTTTATACAGTCGGGACGCGCTATTAAATCAGATAGTGAGAAATCATTTGATGACATTCCTTGATAGATTTAAGAAGATTTAAAAGAAGGATAATTACTCCGAAACGATTATCGGGACGGTCATGGAAAATGCGTCTGAAAGCCTTATTTTACTGCAATGTTAACTTCTCGGGACAATCTTCCAAGTCCCGTTGGTAGATTTAATTGACATTACAAAATAAGCTTTTGGACGAGGACCGGGGCATGAGATCATCGTCCGGTCGGATATTTTTTGATATGATCAGGAGGAATTATAATGGTATTCAGTGAACAACTTATTTGCAGAAGAAAGCAGCTCGGTCTTTCTCAGGAACAGCTTGGGGACAGGATAGGCGTTACGAGACAGACGGTTTCAAAATGGGAGCTTGGGGAGACGACTCCCGATATGGACAAGCTCATACAGCTCTCTGACCTTTTCGGTGTCAGTATCGATGAACTCGTCGGTAAGGATGACGGCCCTTCCAAGCAGGAATCTGCGTGCCTCATGCAGCAGTACGGGAGGTATGAGTACAAGAGTAAAAGGACATTTAGAGGAATCCCGCTTGTGCATATATGCATTGGGCGCGGTATCTGCAGAGCAAAGGGGATCATCGCTATAGGTACGATAGCACAGGGAGCCGTAGCGATCGGACTGCTCTCGATGGGTCTCGTGTCGATCGGATGTGTGGGGATCGGACTGATCGCGATCGGTTGCCTCGCTCTGGGTATCCTTGCGGGATTCGGCTCGATAGCGACAGGTATCTTTGCATTCGGAGGGATCGCGGTCGGGATCGTCGCATTCGGCGGACTCGCGTACGGACAGTATTCGCTCGGCGGATGCGCTATAGCAAGTAAGATCGCCAAGGGCGGTTACGCGAGTGCCAAGATCGCAATCGGAGACAAGGCCGACGGAGACATCATTTTCGATATACATAAGAACGGACAGTCCGAAGCGATCAAAAACGCCATTATTACGGAGTTCCCGAACACCTGGAGGTTCATCGTGAATCTTTTCTCATGATGCCTCCTAAGTACTTATAATCAAGGAGTCAGATTTGAAGATCATTCATTGTGCGGACATTCATTTGGACAGCGGACTTTCCTCCAACTTCGACAAAGAGAAGGCGCGTGAGAGGAAGGCAGAACTTCTGCGCACTTTTATACGCATGACGGAGTACGCGGCAGAGAACGGGGTGGATGCGGTGCTGATAGCCGGCGATCTTTTCGACCGTGATGCCGTTTCGGCCACATCACGTAATGCCGTTATCGGTGCGATTGAAGGCACTCCCGGGATCAACTACTACTATCTGCGGGGCAATCATGACCGAAAGGATGTTTTCGGCACACTTCCCTCGGTACCGGACAACCTTAATTTCTTCGGACCTTCATGGACTTCTTACAGTCTTTCGGACAAGGTGAAACTCTACGGTATGGAGTTTGACAGGGATAATGCCGCAAGCGCTTCGGATACACTCGTTACCGATCCTTCCGACATAAACATCGTTATGCTTCACGGACAGGAATCACCGTCCGCATCTGACAAGACCGAAGTCATCAATCTCAAATCCTTCAGAAACAGAAATATAGATTACATGGCTCTCGGGCATATACATTTCTACAAACAGGCACAGCTTGACGGACGAGGTGTCTATTGCTATCCCGGTTGTCTTGAGGGGCGCGGTTTTGACGAGAGCGGAGATCACGGGTTCGTCGTTCTTGATATAGATGAGGAGACCGGCAGGATCGAGACCGGTTTTGAGAGCGTCGCCGCGAGACGGTTCGTAAATGTTGAAACGGACATATCGGGACTCTCCGACACTTCGGGGATCATAAGAGCGATCTCGGAGAAGATCGAAGGATCGGGAGCGACGGCGGAGGACTGCGTCAGAGTCGTTCTGAAAGGCAAGACGGATATTGAAGCCGAAAAGGACGAGGCACTAATCGAGAAGACTTTTGAAGGCAAGTATTGCCTGTTCAGGCTGTATGACGAGTCGTCTTTTGCGATCGATTACGAAAGCTACGCGGCGGACAAGTCTTTAAAGGGCGAGTTCATCCGTCTGATAAAGAATGATCCGTCCATCTCGGAAGATAAGAAAGCGGAGACTATCAGGTACGGGATACGGGCGCTGCTTGGAGAAGATATACTGGGCTGAGCAGGCCGGACAGATTTGAAATATACTGTGAGCCGTTTTTAAGAACGTGTTACGGTGACAGGACGCAGATACATAGTTTATGGTGACGCAGGAAGGTGACGCTTTGAGAATCATTGAATGTAAGATAATCGACTTTGGAACGCTTCATGACTCCTCGTTCGATTTCTCAAAAGGGATCAACAGGATCGTGCGCGAAAACGGATTCGGCAAGAGTACGCTTGCCGCTTTTATCCGTGTAATGCTGTACGGTTTTGAGGGAGAAGGAAAGCGTGACCTGCTCGGGCGTGAAAGAAAGTTCTACGAGCCGTGGCAGGGCGGAAGGTACGGAGGAAGCCTCGTCTTCGAAACGAAGGGCAAGACCTACCGCGTAACCCGCACATTCGGTAAGAAGGCGGAGGAAGACACATTCGAACTCCTTGATCTCTCAACAAATCTCGAATCCGGAGACTATTCCTCAAAGCTCGGACTCGAACTCTTCGACATGGACTCGGATACTTTCCGCAGGACCGTGTTCGTGGGGCAGGACAGTATCGAAACATCGGTCAATGACACCATTAACGGCAGGATCGGCGCTCTTGTTGATAACACGGATGATCTTGATGCCTATGATAAGGCAAAAGAGTCGCTCGAAGCCGTTACCAATTCTCTTACACCTCGCAGAAAAACAGGTGAAGTCAGCAAGCTTAATGAAAGGATCACATCGCTTGATGCGGACATCCTCCCTGCGGACAAGATCGAGGCCAGTTTGGAGAGCGTGCTTGCCATGAGAGCGGAAGAGAGCGATAAACTGCATGCTCTTAAAGAAGAAAAGGAGATCCTCACGGCACGCGCCAAGGAACTCGGTTCATACATGGAGATAGCAGGCAGGAAAGAACGCTATGAAACACTGGTCTCCGACAAAGAGGAGAAAGAAAAGGCTGTCCGGGAATTCGCACTGAATCTGCCCGCGGGTGTTTTAAAGGAACCGATCCCCGACACGGATGAAATGCGGAATATGTCGCGAGAGTACATGACTGCATCATCACAGCTTTCGGGAAGCAAGCTTCTCGACCTTTCCGAAAGAGAAGAACTCGCTTTAAACAAACTGATATCCGTATACGGAGAAGAGGATCCCACACAGGAAGCCCTTACACTCATCGACGAATGGAAGGAATACAGAGCCGGAGACAAGGAACTCGAAGAACTCGAGGAAAAGCTTAGATCGATGCGTGCGAATGCCGAGAACGAGTCGGCCTCGGCGCGGAAGAAGATGAAAGCCTTTTTGATCCTTACCGTGATCCTCGGGATCGGCGCGGTTGTGCTGTTCCTGATCCCGGGACTCTTTATCGCGGGTGCGGCTGTTGCTGCAGCGACACTGCTGTGCGCCTGCCTGACATTTGTCTTCAAACCGTCCGGGAAAAAGGACTACGATCCCGGGGAGGACGAGCTTTCGAACCTTGAAGATACCGTAAACAGTATCAAAACCGAGAGAGCTGAGACGCTTTCAAGCATTGACTTCTTCCTTTCGAGATACGGTAAGGACAGCGAACCCGAGATGATCCCCGTTTCTCTCAAAGAAGTACTCAGTGACAGAGCAACACTTCTTGATCTGCGCAGTAAAAAGGACCGTGCGGAGAGTGCGGCTTCTTCGTCCAAAGAAGTCATGAACAGGGTTGAGAGGTTCATTACGGAAGAGCTTGGGACAGAGCTTTCGGGAGATCCCTGCACGCAGCTTCAGCAGACAGCCGACAGGACTGACCGCTACCGCGATGCACTACGGGCTCTTAGGGAGACCGAGGAACTTCTGGCACGCTTTGAGCGCGAAAACGATGTTGAAATGCTCCGAAATACTACGGTTCCCAAGGACGACGCGACACTTTCGGAAGTGACACAGAGATTGTCCGAGGTTTCACGTCTTGCCGATGAATCAGCAGAGAGACTTGCCGGCTTTGATAAGCGAAGCGACGAGCTCTCGGAAGCTATCGAAGAGATCGCTCAGAAGCGCGCCGACAGGGAGGCTCTTACGGAAGAGCGCGACAGAAAGAAAGAGATCTTTGAATGCTGTGAGCTGGCAAAAGAGTACCTCACCAAGGCCAAGGAGACTCTTTCTGCACGCTATATAGAACCGATCCAAAAGAAGTTCATATACTACCACGGGATGATCACCGGTGAGAAGACTGCTGAGTATATGGTCGATGCAAACATTGATGTATCCGTGAGTGAAAACGGATTGAAGCATTCTGTTTTGCAGCTGAGCCGCGGACTTCGCGATGTCGTCGGACTGTCACTTCGCATGGCTTTTATAGACGTCATGTTCCCGCAGGAGAAGCCCGTCCTGATCCTCGACGATCCTTTCGTAAATCTTGATCGTACGAACTACGAAGCGGCAGAGAAGCTTATGGATCTGATCGCAGAGGACTATCAGGTTATCTACTTCGCCGCGAGAGACGAAGGTCACGAGGAGATAGTTCTGTAAGCAGTTTCCGGCATTCAAAATGCTTGTGGAAAAACGGTACGGAGAATATAATTAATCCTGTGCGATAGAAACATATATCCTACAAATCCCGGAACAAAGGAATAAGTATATGGACTTACAATTCAACCAGAAAAAAGCCTTAAATCCCTACCTGCCTTCATGGGAGTACGTCCCCGATGGTGAGCCGCACGTGTTCGGTGACCGTGTATATGTGTACGGTTCTCACGACTTCTTTAACGGGTGGGTTTTCTGCCTTGGGGACTATGTTTGCTGGTCTGCGCCCTTAAGCGACCTTTCGGATTGGAGATACGAGGGCGTTATCTTTAAAAGGACCGATGATCCCATCAACGAAGACGGCAGGATGGTTCTTTATGCTCCGGACGTTTGTCAGGGGCCTGACGGTCGTTATTACCTCTATTACTTCTACGATAAACGTTCCTGCATAAACGTTGCCGTATCCGATAAGCCCGAAGGTCCTTTCGTGTTCTACGGCCGTGTGCGTGACGATGAGGGCGGACTTGTCGGAGAGAGATACGGAGATGAGCCTTATTTCGATCCCGCAGTGCTCGTGGAAGGCAATTATGTCTATCTCTACGGCGGATTCTGCGGACATGGGGACAAGTCCAGAACAGGATGTATGGTGACGGTGCTTGATGCGCGCGATATGCTCACTGTTGTTGAGGAGCCTGCGTTTGTCATCCCCGGGAATTGTTACTCCACAGGCACCGGTTACGAAGGTCACGAGTTCTTTGAGGCGCCTTCGATCAGAAAGATCGGCGAGAAGTATTATCTTGTTTATTCATCCTCACGTATGTGCGAGCTGTGCTACGCTGTGAGCGATTCGCCCGACGAGGACTTTGAGTACAAGGGCTGTATCGTGAGCAACAACGATATCGGAATAGATTCATACAAGCCGGCAGACAAGCCCACAGCCTACGGCGGGAACAACCACGGCGGACTTGTTAAGCTTGGTGAAGATTGGTACATTTTCTATCACAGACAGACCAACGGAACGTGGTATTCGCGTCAGGGATGTGCCGAGAAGATCACGATTGAAGAGGACGGCACGATCCCGCAGGTTGAGATGACTTCGTGCGGTTTGTCCGATTCACCTCTTGAAGGAAGAGGATTCATACCTGCTTATATCGCATGCAACCTCTTTGTTAAAAAGGGCATGAGCCCGATCGTGGCTATGGGAAGCGGCTCGGATGCAATCCCCAGGATCACTCAGGACGGTCGTGACGGTGACGAAGAGCCCGGGTATATCACAGGCATCAGAGACGGTGTGACTGCGGGCTTTAAGTACCTTGATATCAAAGGTGTTAAAGAGGTGAGCGTTATCACCCGTGGCTACGGAGACGGATCCTTCGAGTTCTCAACCTCTATCGGAGGCAGATCACTCGGTTCGGTGGAAGTATCGAACACGAACTACTGGGAGAAGTTCACCGCACCCATTAAGATCAAAGACGGAGTTACAGCGATCTACGTGACATATAAGGGCGGCGGATCGCCCTCACTTCTGGGATTCGTTCTGGAGTGATACAGTCATAGCTAAGTAATACTGAACAGCCCGCACCTTTGGTGCGGGCTGATTGATTTTTGCGCGCTGATATGATTATCTCGTAAGATTTCTAACCCATTTGTACTTTCTGAATCTCACCATTACCCACGGGATCTTCCCGACTTCGTCGAGGCATGTGCAGGCAAATACTGCGAGTACCGGCCAGTCGAAGACGAATGCACCGAGAAACGCAAGCGGGAGAGCAACACCCCACATGCTGACTGCGAGGCTGTACATATCGAAAACTGTATCACCGCCGCCGTCGATCACGCCGTTAATGGTGATCGTGTTGACGCATCGTCCGATGATATAAAGAGCGGTGATCAGCATCATCCCGTCGAGGTAATCGCCGGCAGTTCCGGAGAGCTTAACGAGGTGTCCCATAAGCGGTGTAACGGCAAGCACAACTGCGGAAGACGCGAATCCGATGACCCATGAGATGGTCTTGAGCTTACGACCGTACGCTTTACCTTTCTCAAGGTCTCCGGCGCCGAGCTCGTTACCGACCATGATCGCAGCCGCATTGGCGATACCGTTGCAGACGCAGCAGATAAGCTCGCGCACAACTGTGACTATTGAATTGGCAGCCGATGCGTCCTCGCCCATATGTCCGATGATAGCGGTGTAGGCAGTGAATCCGACTCCCCAGAGTAGCGAACCTCCCAGAAGCGGGAGAAGCTGCTTGAAGAAGTCTAGAGTCAGTCCCTTTTCACCCAGCCAGATCTTGAGATTCGGCCTTATGTGGTTCTTACCGGAAGCCACGATAAAACAGAGCATGAGCTCAACGATACGTGCAATGACCGTCGCGATAGCGGCACCGCGGGCGTTCATCGCGGGGATACCGAAGAGTCCGAAGATGAACACGGCGTTGAAGAGGATGTTACCGACTACGGCGCTGCTGCTGATGATAACGCTCGCAGGCACATGACCGCTCACCTTCATCATCGCGAGGTAGCTTTGCGAAACTCCCACGATGAGATATGAGAATCCGGCGATCCGCAGATAATCGCAGCCGATCCTGATCAGCTCGGGTTCATTCGTGAAGGCCATCATGAGCAGATCGGGTATGAACATGCACGCAAGGAAGAAGAGGATCGACACTATTGATGTGAACCTGATCATAAGGTTGAAGATCTTCTTCAGAGAGACTGTGTCGCCCTTACCGAAATACTGGGCTCCGAGGATGGAACCGGCTCCGGTGACGGCGAATATGAACATGTTCTGAACGAACTGGATCTGGGAAGCGAGAGATACAGCCGTCATCTCGCTCTGAGCGATACGTCCGAGCATAAAGGCGTCGCCGGCAGCTACCGCCGAGCCCATCAGACTTTGAAAAGCGATCGGGAGAGCGAGTGCCCAAAGCTTTCTGTAAAAGGTTTTCTTGTCTATAACGTAATTCATCGGATCATTCACTTTCATAATTTGTTTAAGAATATCCTAAGGGATACAGGAGAAATAATCAAGAAAGTTATAGTTTGGAAAAGCCGGTAAAATATAGTTTGATTTGTTTTTTATGCTCTCAGATGATATAATAAAATACCGTAGTGTTTTTTATTGCACCTGTAGCGAAGTGGATAACGCGCAGTCTTCCGAAGTCTGAGATCACAGGTTCAAATCCTGCCAGGTGCGCTTTTTGTTTACGGGTGGTCACATCAGAGTTGTGCTCACCCGTTTCGAATTAAGGTTATTGACTCATTCGGATATAAGTGAGGTATTTATGCCCTTTTTCTTTTCGATGGTAGTAATACTTATGGTCGTCTTTTTGTCTTTCTCGGGTGTCTTCTACATGAAGCTCGTTCCGAAGAAACGCAAGATCAGGATACCTGCGATCATAGGAATAGTACTTGTTGATATCGGAACGCTCTACTTCATGGTGAACGGCAGCTCCGATACAGACAGCTTCTTTTACAGAGTATGTATGTTCCTTGTGACGATCTGTTTCATAGCGAACATTTACGGCTCGATATTTTACGCGCTTTCGCTTTTGGCTCGACTTGTTTTCAGATTGCTCAAAAAGACCAAAGCGGGCGTTTATGAATTCCTCAGGAGCAAAAGCCTCAGGGTCAGCGTGCTCGGATTCACCTGCTTTATGGCTGTTGCGGGTTACCTGAACATGTCGATAGTCAGTGTAAATGACTACAAGATCTTCACTGACAAGCTTCCGGCAGGGGAGGAGTACAGCTTCGCGGTCGTTACCGATATGCATATGTCCACCGGCGTATATGCGAACCGTATTGACGATCTCTTCGAAAAGATCAACGAGACAGGTTGCGACGCGGTACTGTTTGTCGGTGATATTGCCGACAACAGATCGTCCAAGGGAGCCTACGAAGAACTCAGGAAAGCTCTCGCGACACTTGATCGTCCGCTCGGCGCTTTCTATGTGGACGGCAACCATGACGATTCGGGTTCCGAGAATATGCGTACCCTGATGCGTAATGCGGGCATTACGGTACTTTCCGACGAGAAGTTTGAGCTGACCGATGAGATCACACTTTACGGAAGAGACGATCCGTCGTCCTTCAGAGGTCGCAAGACCGTGATCCCGAACGATCTGAGTCCCGACAAGTTTAATCTTATCATGACTCATCAGCCCATTGATCTCGCTGATTTTGCCGATGCCGGCGGAGACCTCTCTGTCAGCGGTCATACACACGGAGAGCAGTTCCCGCTCATGTACCCGATAATAGCCTCATCGAACGATGCGGTCATGGGGCATACCGTGATCAACGGAATGGACGTTGTTGTCAGCCGCGGAGTCGGCGGATGGGGACTTCATTTCTCGCTTCCGTCTCCCAAAGAGATTGCACTTGTTCACGTGATCGGTAAACAGTAGGAAGGATTCGATATGGCAGATACTCCTTTGATACTCAGAACAGATGACCTCTTTATCAGTCCTATACCCGATGTAGAACTTGAAAGGCTCGGAAACAAAGAATTCGAAGCTCCCGACGCATCCGGTATACAGACCGAAGAAAAAGAGGAAGTATTACGGAAGATCAGTCTTCTGAGCGAGAAAGACCCTCTGAGCGGTGACAGCATCTTCTTCGGAGGGCACATGTCGGACAGATCGGACATTAACGAACGTAAGTATCTTACAAGCGAGCTTTGTTCCGCGATTTGTGATAACATGACAGAAGAGAGTTCAGGGAGTGACCCGGGCATGAACGGGCATCCCGCAACGGATCCCTTTATATGGAACACGGTCTGGAGGGTTTTCCTGCGAGCCAATGCAAAAGAACAGGTCGGTCTGTTCCGCTTCCTCGGGACGCAGAAGAGGGGCAGAGTCGGATTTGAACTCGTGATATTTCCTGAGTACAGACACATGGGTTACGCCCGTCAGCTTGTAGCCAAGATGAGGGCATTTGCCTTTGATAAGAACGACGTTTATTACCTGTATACGAACATACCCGGAACGGAAGAACCGGAGGAATACGAAAGGCTTCTGAGACGTCAGGGTTACAGGACCGAGCAGGAACTGACGGATCCGTTGTACGGACAGTTCCCGGATCCGGAGGATGACGGTACACGAAGGATCTCCGAAACGCTTATGATCGAAGCCCCCGTCGCTTCCTATTCGGCGGTTTACGTGATGATCGGGTTGTGCTTCGGTATGATAGCAAGTCTGTTTTCGGGCAAGATGTTGGAGGGACTTGCGGGAGGATTGATACTTTCGACACTTATTGGCGTATTATTTGATCATTTTGAACTGAAACACCGTAAAAGAGTTATGAGTTGTGATGAGGTTAGCTCCGGAAAGGCGTAAACATGAGTATTAGATCATCAGAAAGCTTGGTAGGTGCAATGCAGGATGCGATCGATCCGATGACCGGATTTTTGAATCGCGGAGGATTTTACAATTGTCTGACCAATGTCCTTGCCCTGGGCTCGGCAGGCAAAAGAAACGTTCTTTTGTTTACGGTTAAGCTCAAGGATCTGTCTCGGATCTGTGAGCTTTGGTCCGAGAACGAGAAAAAAAGCGTTATAAATGCCGGTGCGAAGCTTATCGCACATGTTGTCCGCGGTCGTGCTGTCTGCGCCAGGATTTCCGAAGGTCGTTTCATGTTCGTTACCGACGTGGCGGTTGATGACGTTACGACCGCAAGCTCGATCCAGGAAGAGCTGACGTTCCGCTTTGACCGGTTTAATGAGATCTCTTCAAAGGATTACAGTCTTAATGCCGCTATATCATATATGCTCATCGCTCCGGATTCCGGACTTACTCCCGATGAAGTGCTCTCACAGATGATCGCTAAAAGCAGAGAGATGCTCGATTCCGAGTCTCAGGGCCGTTATGCGGCTATACAGGACGGAGACGATGATCCCAAGCTCAGAAGCTCGGTTATCAAGATCCTTGATAACAACGAGTTCGACTATCACTTCCAGCCCATTATCAGCGCCAAGACCGGAGATATCGTCGGTTATGAGGCTCTGATGCGTATGCCCGCCAAGTACGGTCTGTCGCCTCTTACACTTCTCAAATACGCAAGTGAAGAAAACAGACTCGGTGATGTGGAAAGAGCGACTGTTTTCAATGTCATGAAGAAGATGACGGAGCTAAAAAAGGAGATCGGAGACAGGAAAGTATTCATCAACAGTATTCCGGGTCATTATCTGTCCGAGGATGAATTTGGTGTTCTTACGGACAAGTACGGCTCGCTTTTTAACAGGGTCGTTATCGAGGTTACCGAAGAGACCAACATGGAGGACAAGACGTTCGAGCTCTTGAACAAAAGAACAGGCAAGAACGGTATCCAGGTTGCGGTAGATGACTTCGGAACAGGCTATTCAAACGTTAAGAATCTGCTCAAATTCCTGCCCCATTATGTCAAGATAGACAGGTTCCTCATCTCGGAGCTCCATATGGATCCGAGAAAGCAGCATTTCGTAAATACGATCATTCAGTTCGCGCATGACAACGGGTTCCAGGCTCTCGCGGAAGGCGTTGAAACATCCGAGGAGTTAAATGCCGTTATCCGTATGGGCGCTGACCTGATCCAGGGCTTCTATACAGCCAAGCCGGCTCCCGAGCCCCTGAACGCTCTGCCCGCTAATCTCCTTACCGAGATAAGCAGAGCCAATCTCGATATGCTTTCCGGTAATTCGAGACAGAAGATATATCTTGTTAAGGATGAAACCGAGCTTTCACTTGTCGATCTTACTCTCCGTAAGTATAATGTCATCTTGCTTTCGGGCGGGGACATTACCCTGGTCGGCAACTCCGATTTTACATCGGCTGTATCGATCCGTGTCAAGGATCATGCGGAGTGCAGACTTACCGTCAGGGATGTTAATATTGGCGATGTTGACGCAACGCCTTGTATAGATCTCGGGAAGGAGTCTTCACTTACCCTGAATATCGAGGGCTATAATGTATTCACCGGTAACGGTATCCGCGTTCCGGACGGCTCTGAACTCAACCTTGAAGGAAACGGTGTTCTCTCGATCAAGCCTACCTTTACAAATGCGTACGGTATCGGAAACGATTATCACAGCACCTTCGGAAGGATTGCTTCCACGATGACCGGTACTCTCGAGATCATCATAAGCGGTGAAAACTGCGTATGTGTCGGCGGTAAGTCATCCGATCACGAGAGAGCCATCGATCTTCAGTCCGGCATCTTTAAGGGTGTATGCGCGGCTTCCAACTGTGTCTGCATCGGGTCATATACCGACAAAACATCTATTTATATCGCACAAATGGATGTTTCGATCGATGTCAGGATCAATACCGGAGCCATGGTCGGATCGATGTTCGGCGAGCAGGATATTCATATCAACAACACACTTCTGAGGATCTTCGGATCAGGCAACAAAGTCACGGGTGTCGGTTCGCTCGAAAAAACAAGCGGCGGCATCTATGTCAAGGACAGTACCGTCGATGTTTCGCTCAAGGGCTGGAATATCATGGAGATCGGAGCGGAAGGCGGAGATCTTCTGATCGACTGCAGCTACAGCAGAGTGTTGCTCACCGCCGAAGGAAACAGCTCGACAGGTATCGGCTGTCGCGATCATGAGGCTACTGTTTCACTTAACAATGTCGGCATCGATATGTGCCTGTTCAGTGCAAACTGTGTATTGTTCGGTTGCAAACCCGAAACATTCAGGGATCAGATGAATGCCTTCACAATAAAGCGTGACGGTATGATGGCAGAGAGGACCAAATGGTTCAACTGACTGTCTGACTAATTAAACAATCCGGGTAAAACAGTATGCAACGATTGGTTATCGGAATCCTTGCGCACGTCGATGCGGGGAAGACTACGCTGTCCGAAGCGATCCTTTACAAGACGGAGAAGATCAGGAAACTGGGAAGAGTCGACAAGAAAGACGCCTTCCTTGATAACTATTCGCTTGAACGTGAGCGCGGCATAACCATATTCTCAAAACAGGCAGTATTTAACCGTGGAGATGTGTCTTTTACGCTTATAGACACGCCCGGACATGTTGATTTCTCAACCGAAACTGAAAGATCGTTGTCAGTTCTTGATATAGCCGTTCTGGTCATCAGCGGAACTGACGGTGTAGAGGCTCACACCAGGACTCTCTGGCGACTTCTTGAGCACTACGACATCCCGACTTTTATCTTTATAAACAAGATGGACCGTGACGGAACAGACCGTGACGCACTCGCCCAAGAGCTTGCGTCGCAGCTTTCCGATGCCTGTATTCCTTTCGATGATCCGGACTTTAAAGAGCATATCGCCATGTGCGACGAAGAGGTCATGGAGAATTACCTTGAAACCGGTGATATCTCAGTTGAAGACATCAGGGAGCTTGTCGGCGAAAGGAAGCTATTCCCTTGTTTCTACGGGTCTGCATTAAGGCTGGACGGAGTGGATGAGTTTCTTGACGGACTTGTCGGATATTCACCGCGTGTACCCCTTGAAGAAGAATTCTCCGCAAGGGTATATAAGATAGGCCGCGACGCCGAGGGCAACAGGCTCACTTACATGAAACTGACGGGCGGAGTCTTAAAGAACAGAATCGTGCTTGAATACACGGCTCTTCGTGATGAAACGGTCTTACTGCGTAAACAGGACGATGAAGCGGATGATTCGCCCGCGATCGTCGATTACAAAGAGAAGGTCACGCAAATCCGTATATATGACGGTGAAAAGTTCGAAACATCGGAGACTGCCGAACAGGGTATGGTCGTGGCTGTACTCGGCCTTACCGCCACATTTGCGGGACAGATAATGGGCCCGGAAGACGATGAACCCGCGAAACGGATCGTCCCCGTTATGACTTACAAGGTGATCGCCCGTGACAGGTCGGCACTCACCGCGCTTTTACCTAAGCTTAAGATCCTCGAGGAAGAGGATCCTACACTCGGCGTGGTATGGAACGATGAGCTCAGGGAACTGCAGATCAGGGTTATGGGAGAGATACAGCTTGAGATCATCAAGCGCCAGATGTCGGACCGCTTCGGGGAAGATGTGGATTTCGACAAAGGAAGCGTTCTTTACAAAGAAACTGTCTCGGAACCTGTACTCGGTGTAGGTCATTTTGAGCCGCTCAGGCACTACGCCGAAGCACAGCTTCTTATCGAGCCCGCCGCGAGAGGGATGGGACTCTCAGCCGAATCGAGAGTTGCCGTCAACGACCTTGAACTCAACTGGCAGCGACTCATCCTCACTCACATATACGAAAGAAGACATAAGGGAGTCCTCACGGGGGCTGAACTTACGGACGTGAACATAGCCATTGTGGCGGGACGAGCGCACCTCAAGCACACAGAAGGCGGAGACTTCAGACAGGCCACCTACAGGGCTGTCAGACAGGGACTGATGCGTGCGCGGGAGGAAGGCAAGTGCGTGCTCCTCGAGCCCTTCTACGAGCTTACGATCGAGCTTCCGCGCGCTAATTGCGGTCGTGCGATGACCGATATAGAGAGCCGCTCGGGACGCGTGACATCTCAGTACGAGATAGGGGTTCATGACATGGTCGGGATCACGGGTGTGGCGCCTGTTTCGACCATGCAGGGATACTCACGCGAGGTTGCGGCCTACACCAAGGGCCTCGGGAGCGTTTACTGCTCGTTCCTCGGGTATCTCCCGTGCCATAACACTGACGAAGTTGTGGCTGCGAGCGCTTATGACCCCGAGAAGGATCTGCGCAACCCCTCGTCATCTGTTTTCTGCGCTCACGGTGCGGGCTTTGTTGTTGAATGGAACGATGTCGACAGCTATAAGCATCTTGACTGGGATATAGACACAGGGACCCTTAAGGAAGAAAAGGTCACTGATCCCACAGCTCCGATACGCTTTATCTCTCATGCCGGAGAAGAACCCTCTATCGGTACGGAAGAGATCGATTCGATCCTTGCCAAGACCTTCCATGCAAACAAGAAGGACAAGACATACAGGAATCCCTTCAGAAAGCACAAGGGGACGATTGCAGCTTATTCATACGATTCGGGTCGAAGCAGAAGAGCGTATGACGGCGCTAATGCAGGTGACGCAGGCGCAAACGGAGCTTCGGGCGATAAAACGGTTGAGGTAAAAGACAGATACACCAAGAGCATTAAACCGGACACGAGGGAGAGATACCTGCTTGTAGACGGCTATAACATCATCTTCAAGTGGCCTGAACTCTCGGACATCGCGAAAGTCAATATCGACGGTGCGAGGGACAGACTCAACGACATCCTCTGCGATTATCAGTCACAGAAGGGATGCAAGCTGATGGTCGTATACGATGCTTACCGAGTCAGCGGACATCCCACAGAATACTTTAACTACCACAACATCATCGTGGTATTCACGAAGGAAGCGGAGACTGCGGACAAGTTCATAGAGCGCTTCGCGCACGAGAACGCGAAGCAGGCAGACATAAGCGTGGCGACGTCCGACGGACTTGAGCAGATAATCATACGAGGTGCGGGATGCGCTCTCGTGACGGCTAATGATCTCTTAGAAGACGTGAAGAACTTACGATCTGTAATTCGTGACAAAATAGAAGGGAAATATATACAGAGTGCTACCACCAGAATCGGGGACTTGATGTAAGTTCTCGATTCTTTTTATGTAAATCCCCGCATTAAGATCCGCGCCCGTTATGCTATATCATCCAACTGGCTAGTATAGAGCTTATAATACGCCCCCTTAGCAGCCATTAGCTCGTCATGATTTCCGGCTTCAACAATTCCTCCGTCATCCACGTACATGATCAGATCGCACCCGCGTATCGTCGAAAGCCTGTGCGCGATAATGAACGAAGTACGTCCTTTGAGCATCGTATCAAGTCCCTTCTGGAGCGCCTTCTCGGTCTGCACATCAATGCTTGACGTTGCTTCGTCGAGGATCAGGATCGCGGGATCGGAGAGCAGCGTCCTTGCGAAGGAGATGAGCTGCTTCTGGCCCTGGGAGAGGAGTGAACCGCGCTCTTTGACCTCGGTGTCGTAGCCTGCAGGCATGTTCTTGATGAAGTTGTCCGCGCAGACCATCTTGGAGGCTTCGATGATCTCTTCGTCGGTCGCGTCAAGCTTTCCGTAACGGATGTTGTCCTTGATCGTGCCGGAGAAGATAAAGCTGTCCTGAAGCATGATACCCATCTGCGAGCGCAGGGATTCAAGCGTAACCTTGCTGATGTCTGTACCGTCTATCAGGACACGTCCGCTCTCCACGTTGTAGAATCTTGAGATCAGGTTCACGATCGTACTCTTGCCGGCGCCTGTGGGTCCGACGAGCGCAACGCTCATGCCGGGCTCGATCTTAAAGGACACGTGGTGGAGCACCTCTTTGTCTTCTTCGTAACTGAACGAAACGTTGTCAAACTCGACTGCGCCTTTGATGGGAGGAAGCTCCGTAGCATCCTCTGCGTTGTCGACTGTGACCTTCTGACCCATGGTCTCGAAGATCCTCTCGAGATATGCCATGTTGTTCATGAAGTTGTTGAAGATATTTCCGAGGTTCATGATGGGCTGCCAGAAGCGTGCCGCATACGACGAGATCGCGATGATAACTCCGACAGACTTGGCACCCGCACCGAACAGTATCATACCGAACAGGAAGATCGCTGCTCTGATGAACACCGAGATACCGTCGATACCGGGCCAGATAAGGTTGTTGTAAGTAACAGCCTTCATCCAGGTCTTACGGCAATCCTGCGAAAGGTCTGCGAAGATCTCGGCATTTTCCTGCTCACGGGCAAAGATCTGTGTGATACGTGCGCCCACGATATTCTCCTGAAGGTACGCGTTGAGGTTTGAGTTCTTGTTCGAAACACGTTGCCATGCCCTGCGCTGTCTGTTCTTGATGAAGAAGAGAAACGCGGCAAGTATCGGAACGCCGCACAGAACAACGAGCGACATCTCGACATCCTCGATAAGCATGAAGATCACGATGAAGATCAGGTTTATCATCTCAAGGATGGTGTTTATAAGTCCGTTTGAGAGCATATCCGAAACGGAGTTGACGTAGTTAACGACACGGATGAGGATCTTGCCGTGAGGACGTGAGTCGTAGTAATCGAAGGAAAGCTTCTGCAGGTGTGCGAAGAGGTCCTTTCTGATGTCGAAGATGATGCTCTGCGATACCTTCACCATGATCCTCTGACGGATCGTTACGAAGATAATGCTTACAACGAAAGCTACGACCAACAGGATCACGAGTGTGATCAGATATTTTACGTCACCGTCCGGGATCGCGTGATCGAGCGCCTGCTGAGTGATCATGGGCGAGAAGAGAGCGGCACCGCCGGCGATCGCGCTCATAAGCATTGCGAGGATCATGCGTGAAAGGTATTTTTTAATGTATTTCGAGGCGAGCAGGATGTGCTTCATGCTGAATTCTTCTTCAAGCTGCTCATCGACTCTGAAGGTGTTTCTTTTAGCCATCCTAGTTCACCCCCTTACCTGCGAGTTGCGCAGTCATATTAACGGAATCTTTAAGTACTCCGTCCTTAAGCTCCAGACCTGTCTGAAGCTCAACAAGATTGGCATAGTAGCCGCCCTTCATGCAGAGCTCTTTATGGGTGCCTTCCTCGATGATGCGTCCGTCACCCATAACAAAGATCTTGTCGCAGTACTTGGTGGTCGAGATCCTCTGTGCGATGATGATCTTCGTGCAATTGAAGTCAAGCTCGTTGAGGGAATCCCTGATGTGTTTCTCGGTCTCCATATCGACCGCGGAAGTCGTGTCGTCGAGGATCAGGATCGAGGGCTTGATGGCAAGCGCGCGTGCAAGCGAGATACGCTGCTTCTGACCGCCCGAAAGTCCGACGCCGCGTTCGCCGACGATCGTCTCGTAGCCGTCGGGCATCTTGTCGATGAATTCCTGTGCGGCTGAGTAGCGCGCGTACTTCACAACCTCGTCCTGTGAGAGCGAGCTGTCACCGTACGCGATATTGCCTTCGATCGTGTCGGAGTAGAGGAGCACGTCCTGAGTCGCAAGACCGATGTTGTGTCTGAGGTCGGTGAGCTCGTAGTCACTGACGTTTATGCCGTCGATCCGCACTTCCCCTTCAGCCGGGTCATAGAAGCGGGGGATCATATGAATTAAAGATGTTTTACCGCATCCCGTTTCACCGATGATGGCTACGGTCTGTCCGGGTTCGATCTTCATGGAGATATCACGAAGTACGGGGACCGCTCCGCCTTCATAGCCGAACGATACATGATCGAATTCGATGAGACCCTTGAAACGGTCGGGATGCTTGATCGCGTTCTCCTTGGAAACAATGCCGGCCTGAGAGTTGTATATCTCCATGACCTTCTTTGAAGCAGCGGCAAAGCGCTGGAATTCGTTCATGATATTGCCGAGCATACGCATGGGATTGGCGATAGCCCATATAAGCATTGAGAAGGAAACGTACTCGCCGATCCCGATCCTGCCGTTGATGATGAAGAGTCCGCCGGCAAGCAGCAGGATAACGGGCAGCAGGTTGGCAAACGTCTCGATTACGGGGAAGTATCTGAGCCATGTACGCTGTGTGTCCATGTTCGCTTCGGCGTAGTCGGTATTGGAACGGTTGAATTTGTCCTTCTCGTACTCTTCGCGGGCAAAGGCCTTAACAACACGGTTACCGGAGATGTTCTCCTGAGCGTCCGTGTTGAGGTTGGAGAGCTTGTCACGCAGTATGCGGTGCTTCTGTGCGGAAGCCTTCTTAAAGCGAAGGATGACCAGAAACAGGAGAGGAGTGATCGAGAGCACGCAGAGCGCGAGCAACCAGTCCATGATAAAGAAGTAAACGGCGGTGGCTATAAAGAGCGAGAAGCTGTCGACCACCGACTTGATAACCCATGCGACGTTATGACGTACAGCATCAAGATCACCGGTGAGACGGGTCATAAGGTCTCCGGTGCGGTACTCGTTGTAGAAGTTCATGTCCTGATGCTCGATCTTGTCGAAGAGGAAGTTCCTGATCTTGTAAAGAGCGTGCTGCGAGACATACTCGTAAGCCATGCACGTAAAATAAACGATCGTGATCCTGACAAGCGTCAGACCGATCATGAGTGAGAGGTTGAGTATGAATTCGTCAAGATTGTCTGTAAGAGGTGTGCCCTTCGCACCCGCCTCTTCGAAAAGCGTAACAATACGTCCCGAATAATACGGAACGATGAGCTGCATTATGTTATAAACGATCGTCATGATAATGGCCGTAACGTAGAGGACACGATGTCCCTGCATGTTCCCCCAAAGCCATTTCATCCATGATCTTTGCTTTACTTCACGGACTGTCTTATCCATTTTTGCTCCTCTTTGGATGCGGTTTTTTCGCATCCGATCACTTGCCCGGATCATCACCGAAGTACCGGGCCGAACCGGTTTTTTCTTTAAATAAACACATCTTATAATATAATAATTGTGCCGTGTCTTCCGTACAATCCATTTTTTGCGTTTTTATGATACAAATTTTGTTCTTGAGCGCTAATATGACCCGGCAAAAAAAGACTTTGGTTGCGTGTTACGTCGAAAAAAAGTATAATCAGGGTATCCGTACAGATACGGATGAAAACAATCAAACAATCAAAGAACAGACAATCAAAACAGTCAACGAAAGGAAGAAACTATGAAAAAAAAGATCATGATCGTACTCGCACTCGTTCTCAGTGCATGCATGCTCACAGCATGCGGTTCATCAACCTGCAAGAAGTGTGACAATGAAGTTTATAAGGATGGTTTATGCCAGGAGCACTACTATGAGGCACATCCTCTTGAGGCACTCGGAGATCTTGCAAGCGGCTTAAAGGATCTGTTCGGTTGATAGGGTGAGTAAGTCAGGCTTAGTTTGAGGATCGGAGGTTTACTATGGAACAGAAGTTTTACAAATGCGAGCATTGCGGCAACATAATTGCCATGGTCAAGAATTCGGGAGTTCCCGTTGTTTGCTGCGGCGAGAAGATGAAAGAGATCATCCCCGGAACGGTTGATGCATCGCTTGAGAAGCATGTGCCTGTATTTGAGATAAAGGACAATGTGGTTTATGTTACAGTCGGTGCTGTGGCTCATCCCATGGAAGAGAAGCACTTCATTGAGTGGATCTCACTCCAGACAAGCGGCGGAAACCAGCGCAAGGTTCTTACACCCGGTTCGGAGCCGAAGGCAGCCTTTGCCATCTGTGACGGAGAAACGGTCGAAGCCGTTTACGCATACTGCAACCTTCACGGCCTTTGGAAGGCATAAAAAGAGAAGAGAAATTCCGACAACAATTGGGATCGGCCGTTTCTCTTCCGTATCGTTTTCTTAATTCTAGTCGATGATTATGTTAGATTTATGACAGAAAAAAGAAAGTTTAAGGTCATTTAAACAGAAATCCAGACATACAAAGACGGTTGCCGGGTAAAAGGCAGCCGTCTTGTTTCTCTTGAAAATGATTTGTGGTAAAATGAACTGTATGCTTTTGAAGCAAAGTCAAAACATTGAGCAGTAAAGAAAGGAATCCGCATGAAAAGATCACGTATATTCGCGTTGCTATTGTGTCTGAGCCTTATCGCGGGTCTGACCGGAGCTTTGCCCGCTCAGGCAAAACAAGCAGGAAAAGACGAGCTGCTTTATTATCATGGATTCAGCACAATGGCTCCCTTTGGCAGCTGGTTTACTTATGATGTCGATATTGACGTGACAGTCAACAGAACTACGAAAAAGGCAGATGTTTCATTCTCACGCAGCAATTACAAAGCGGACTGGGAGTGGCTCGAAGAAGAGGAGCCGAAAGCAGCCGCATCCTACAGAACTTTCATGGCCACCAATACGGCTTATGGACATCTTACTGCGGATATCACGGATGATCAGTATGATAAAGGCAGTAAGAATGCTTTCGTGCTCGAAAATATTGTCTGGGATACAGAAAAATTCAATATCGACGGTTCAGCCGGATTCCCGAAGTACCCGGGACGGCAGATTCGTATCAACGGGTGGCAGACGAAGTATGTCGGAGGTCTGAGTTCCGGATATATTGCGTGTGAAAACACGGATTATTCCGGTTGGAATATCTTTTTTGAACTTCAGGACGGACCGCCCAAGAAGCAGATAAGCGAGTACACGATCAAAAAGGACAACTTCAGTTTCGTAAATGCCTACAGTTCGTTCTTTAAAAAATCCGCGGGTTCGGTAAGGCCCAAGATCTTTAAGGGTAAATCTTTTGCCTACGGGACTTCGGGTTATATGCTCGATAAAAAAACATACAATGCGTTGATCAAAGGTCACTCGAACGGTATGATAGCCGCTATTAATATATATCTGAGCGGCAGGTGGAGAGGTGACTGCAGGGGTATGGCCATCATGAGCGACCTGCTTTTTGAGGGCAAGATCGGTCTCGGAAGCGTCGGAGGGGCACAGGATGCCTACAGCCTCAAAAAACCTGTAAGCAATAAGGAACTTGCTAACTATATCACTTATTACCATTTGAGCAGCAATTTCAAACGCCTCAAAAATTGGAATGCTAATATCGGTAATAATGCGAGCAGTGCAGACAGCGCCTTGGATCTTGTCAAGAAACTGACGGACAAGCCCTTAAGTCCCGTTATTGTCGGATTCTCTTTCGAGCGCAACGTCGGCAGCGGCGTAAGGCTTTCTCACGCGGTACTCGCGTTTAAGCTTGAGGACACCGGACACGATTATAAGATAAGCGTTTATGATCCCAATGAACCGAAGAAAGCCCGCTATATCTATATAACTAGGGACGGTGACGCTTCCTTCGCGGAGTACGGAACCGATATCTTCATTAAGCCCGTCGAGAGAGCGGATGATGTTTTTGATACGGAACTTACGTACCCCGAGATTCCTGACGGGTATGTGGTCGTTACCTCGGACGGCGATCTTGAACTTGAATCAAACGGGCAGAAAGCAAAAATCTCAGGTAATCAGAAGACAGGCGATCTCGAAGTATATGCCGAAAGAGAAGAAGGAAGCGACCCCGATGACAGTGAGCTCATCGTACTTGTACCTGTAAGCAAGGGTAAAGATGTCTCCATCAGACGTAAGGGCGGTACAAACGCAAGTGTACAGACAGGTGATCTTACAGCCCTGATCACAGACGGTGCGAAGGAAATGACCGTTTCCTCTGACGGTACCGTTAAAGCAAAGACAGACGGAACAGAGGGTACGATCGCTGTCGGTTCTGATAAGACGGGCGGAGACCTTGTTGGCACAACCGTTACAACGAAGGCCGGAGAAGTTACTTTTAAGCCCACTAAAGGCGGCGCGAATGTGAAGACCGACGGCGGGAAGAGTGATCTGATCGTTTCGGGCGAAAAGGGCGACTACGAATTTACCGGTGTTGATACCACAAAGGGTGTGGACATCAAGGTTAAAGGCAAAAAAGCTACTGTAAAATCAAACGGAGAAAAAGTTTCGTCTTCTGAAAAGAAGGATAATAAAGAGAACAAAGACAATAAAGATAGCAAAAAAGATAAGGACAAAGACAGTTCCGGCAGCGGTTCCAAGAGTAAATCGAAGTCTTCGGGCAAATCGAGCGGACATACGCTTTCCGAGACCAAGGACAAAACCAAATATAAGCCCGAGGATTGGAGCTGGGATGCCTCAGGCGAAGGTTACGGACGCAAGTATTTCACGTCCGGCAAATATGTTCGTGACGACGGACTTGCCGTGATTTATATTGACAGCAGTGACAGTACGGATGGCTTCTGCTTCCAGGCTTTTTCAAAAGCTTCGGGCAAGGGCAAGAGCGATTACACGACCTATGATTATGCGACGGGTTCGCCGAACCTCTGGGCAAATAATACGAGTGAATCAAAGGCAGATTGCGGGACCTGGTATTTCCACAGCCTCGGCAACGGATGTATGATCGTTACTACCGACTGGCTTGATGAAATGTATGGTGTCTACGATGACCCGGCAGGGGTTTATTACCTCGTAAAGGAAAAATACTGAAGATGATCTACCTTGATAACGCCGCGACCACGCGGATCTGCGATGAAGCGCTTGAAGAGATGATGCCGTTCCTCAAAGAGGAGTATGCATCACCTCTTGGGCAGTACGCCCTGGGATTCAGAGCCAATTCTGCGCTTAATACCGCGAGGGGGCGTGTCGCTGCGCTTATCGGTGCAGACGTTTCTGAGATCATATTTACGTCCTGTGCAACTGAGAGTAATAATCTGTTTTTGAGGGGGTTGATCCGCAACCTTTTGAACGCAGGGACGGATCCTGCGCATAAATCAATAAGCATAGTGACTCAGACCACAGAACACGCGTCCGTCCTTAATACATGCGAAGATATTGCCCGCGAGTACGACCGTGTCAGGCTTATCAAGGTACCCGTCGACAGAAACGGCTTTGTGAATGAAGCGGCGTACAGGGAAGCCTTGAAAGAAAGACCGGATGTTGTCAGCATCATGCATGTGAACAATGAGACAGGCGCGGTTAATGATATCAAAAATCTCTGCGGGCTTGCCCACGAAGCAGGTGCGATCTTCCATACGGATGCGGTCCAGTCCGTCCCGCACATGCGCGTGAATGTAAGGGAAATCGGGGTGGATGCTCTGTCTGTCTCGGGACACAAGCTGCACGGTCCGAAGGGTTCGGGATTCCTTTATCTGAGAAAAGGTGTTATCATCAAACCGCTCTTAACGGGCGGAGGTCAGGAGAACGGACTGAGGTCGGGTACTCCCGACGTGGCTGCGTGCGTGGGACTCGGGAAGGCATGCGAGGTTCTCGCGGACAGGCTGATCCCGGATACGAATGCAGCGCTTGCCGCAGACAGGTTTGCCCAAGTGATAAAAGAGGTTTTGCCGCATGCTATCGTGAACCGTCCCACGGGGTCTGATGTGTCGTATTATGACCCGAATCGAGACTTGTGCGAACAGTCATCAAAGCTGTACCTGAGGGAGATAGTCTCTGTAAGCATCCCCGGGGGTGACGCGCTTTCGCTGATCCACGATCTTGATATGGCAGGGATCTGCTGTTCGTCGGGCGCAGCTTGCAGCGCAGGGAAGAAGGGAGTTTCGCATGTTCTTACCGCGATGGGGATAGGTGAAAAGCTTGCCAAGGGGACGCTGCGTTTCTCTTTTTCGCGTTACAATACAGAGGAGGAAGCAACAGAGGCAGCCGTGATCGTCGGAAGAGTTGTTCAAAAAAATCTTGAAAATCACGGTATACTGTTCAAATAAAATATCACGGCAATGTTTGTTTACAGGGGAAACGCATTTTGCGCTTTTTATGAAAGACGTTGCTTTAAAGATTTCGGAGGAGAGGATTATTATGATCTTATATGACTGTCACATGCATACCGATTATTCGGATGACAGTGAAGAAAAAATGGAAGAACAGGTAAAGGGTTCGATCGAAAAGGGTCTTAAAGGTATCTGTATCACAGACCATATGGACTACGAGTTCCCTGATTCCGAAAAGTATAATCTTGTGTTCGAATATGATGTCGACAAGAACTACAAAGAAATTGACGGACTCAGGATCAGGTATCCGGAAATTGAGATATTAAAAGGCATAGAGCTCGGGCTCAGAAACGAGCCGGGTGTTGCCGAAAGGACCAAGGCAAGATATAAGGAATTGCTCTCGCGTGGAGATATCGATTTTGTGATCGGCTCCACACACTGCCTTGAGTATTCCGATCCGTACAGACCCGAATACTGGGCGGGAAAGACGGTAAAAGAAGGGCTCAGGACCTTCTTTATCGCTACTCTTGAAAACATCCGGAACAACGATTATGTTGACACACTCGGCCATCTCGATTATGCCGCAAGGTATGCCCGCAAAGAGTCAATGGAAAAACGTGTATTTGACGGCAGGGACGAATATATCGAAGGTGATAACGGGGATGTTGTCGATGAGATTTTAAAGTTCATAATCGATCGTGGGATCGCGCTTGAGATCAACAGTGCGGGGCTTAAATACGGCCTCGGATATGCACATCCGCGCGGATGGATCCTAAAAAGGTACAAGGAGCTCGGCGGAGAGCTTATCACCGTCGGTGCGGATGCTCATAAGCGTATACATATAGCATATGCGTTTGACGAAGTCGCAAAGATCCTTACAGATGCGGGCTTTAAGTATTACACCGTATACAGAGCGAGAAAGCCTTATATGTATCCGATCGATTGATGCGAAAATATAGTTTTTATGCCGGGAGAATACTGAAGCCTCTCCGGTGAGAATGAGATTGTAAAAAGGAAATATCATGGCATTTGACGGACTAATAATAGCCGATCTCGTGAGTGAACTAAGGAGCAGGACGATCGGCGGCAGGATCACGAGGATCGTTCAGCCCGAGCATGACGAACTGATCATCACGGTCAAGACGCAGGATACCATCAGGATCCTCATGTCGGCGGACGCGAGCCTGCCTCTTATATACATTACAGACGCTAAAAAAGAAGCACCCGACCGTTCACCGGCATTCTGCATGCTTCTTCGCAAGTACATCATGGGTGGTAAGATCAAAGACGTATCTCAGCCCGAAAACGAACGTGTTATCTACATCGACATCGAGCACTACGACGAGCTCGGTGATCTCAGAGTGCGCAGGCTTATCATCGAGATCATGGGTAAGCACAGCAACATCATCCTCTGCGACGAGGACAGGATCATAATCGACAGTATCAAGAGGATCCCAGCGACCGTCAGTTCCGTCAGGGAGGTTCTGACGGGCAGACCCTACTTTATCGCCAAGACTGCTGAGAAGCTCGATCCCACGATCTGCGACACCGAGACCTTCATATCGACCCTGAAGTCCAAGAACCAGGCTGTCCAGAAGGCTTTGTACATGTCGTTTAACGGCATAAGCCCGCTTATGGCCAACGAGTTTGTGTACCGCGCCGGACTCGACGGTGACATCCCGGCTTCCGATCAGCCGGAGGAGGGTCTGAAGAAACTGGCAGGTGTTTTCATGGCCTGCATGGATGACCTTAAGAACGAAAGGTTCGCAACATGCGAAGCGTTCAAGGACGGTCTGCCTTTTGAGTATGCCGCTTTTGAGCTCACGAGCCTTGCATGCCTTGACGGGATTACCGTGAGGAGAGTGGACAGCCCTAGCGCACTTCTTGAGAGCTTCTTCATGGAGAAGAACCTGGCAGAGCGCATCAGGCAGCGGTCCGCGGCACTTCGTCACAGCGTGTCGACCATCAGGGAGAGGATAGTCAAGAAGTACGAGCTCCAGCTCTCGCAGCTCTCCGACACCGAGAAGAGGGGGACCTTCAAGCTCTACGGTGAACTTCTTTGCGCATATGCCCACGAGCTTAAGGTCCCCGGCAAGTCAGTAACTGTTACCGACTACAACACGGGAGAGGAAATCACGATCCCCGTCGACGAGGATCTTTCGGCGATCGACAACTCGAAGGTATACTTTGACAAGTACAGAAAGATGAAGCGTACCTATGACGCCCTCACAGGCTACATCGAGAAGACAAAGGAAGACCTTGATCATATAGGTTCCGTGGCACTTGAGCTTGAACTCGCTACATGCGAGGAAGACCTTATCACCATCAGGCGTGAGCTTGAGGAGGCGGGGTACTTAAGACCCTCCCGCACCGAAGGCAAGGGCAAGAAGCGCCCCAAGAAGGATGCATCCGCTCCGGTACATTACGTGACCAAAGACGGCTTCCACATATACGTTGGGAAAAACAACTTCCAGAACGATGAGCTCACCTTCAAGCTCGCAGGCGGAAGCGACTGGTGGTTCCACCTCAAGGGAGCACCGGGCTCCCACGTTATCCTTAAGACCGAAGGTCGCGAGGCCTCAGACAGCGCGATGGAGCAGGCAGCGGCAGTAGCGGCTTATTACTCGAGCGGTCGTGAGAACGCCAAGGCCGAAGTGGACTACCTCGAGCGCCGTAACGTCAAGAAACCGGGTGGCGCGAGACCGGGCTTTGTGGTATACTATACTAATTATTCGATGGTTGTTAAACCGTCGCTGGATGCCGTTCAACGCGTGGAGGACTGACAAAGCTCTTTGTCCGTTCATGGGGCGGGATCCGTCGGGGGAACGACAGAGGAAAGCTCTGCAAACATTTAAAAAAGTAACGAGAGGGGAAAGCCGCCGGCTTTCGTTCAAAGGATTATGATCGAAAAACTTGTCAAGAAATGGGAACGCCACAAGATCGAAGGCTTCATGAAATACATCGTCCTGCTTTATGCCGCAGGATTCCTCGTGGGGATCATCAACCCGCTTTTTTACTATGAGTGGCTGATGCTCGACATCGACAAGGTGTTAGAGGGTCAGGTTTGGAGACTCCTCACGTTCATCATCCAGCCCATGGACAGATCGAGCATCTTCATGGAAGCGCTCATGCTCTTTGTTTACTATTCGATCGGTACGAGCATTGAGCGTCTGCGCGGTGCTTCGAGGTTCAACCTTTTCTATTTCAACGGCATCATCATCAACATCGTCTGCCAGATCATCATCTACGTCGGAACATACCTTTACTACGGCTACGGTCTTTCGTATCCCGTATCGCTCACGTATTTCAACAATACGCTGTTTTTAGCCATGGCGCTTATGTTACCCGACATGACGTTCCTGCTCATGTTCTTTATCCCTGTCAAGGCCAAGTACTTTATCTTCATATATGCGCTCACGTTCGGCTACCAGATCTATGAGGGCTTCAGCGCAAGCGTTCTTGTGGGACTTTGCATGACGCTGCTCATCCTGGCCGCCGTATTCAACATGCTTCTCTTTTACAGGCCGTGGGGTAACGGACTTCCCGGTCAGAGGAGGCGTGCGAAGGCCTTCCAAAAGGGCTACGCGAGCGGCATGCGCTATCAGCAGCCCGGACAGAACGGACCCGCAAGCGTTTATCCCTTCCCCGGCAACGTGACACGCCATAAGTGCGCTGTCTGCGGAAGGACGGAGCGTGACGGTGACAACCTCGAGTTCAGGTTCTGCTCCAAGTGTAACGGTAACTACGAGTACTGTATGGACCATATTTCTAATCATACTCACGTTGAGTAGGATGAGGTTTTAAATGATCGGAAAAGACATCAAGCTTTTCATAAGCGACACGAAAACACTCCTTGTACTCCTTGTGCTTGCGCTCCTGGGGATCGCGGGTGTTTTTCTTGCGAGCGGAATTACTCCGCCCACGGTGATCACCGTCGGGATCGTCGATCATGAACAGTCCAATTATTCCGAGATGCTCAAGACCTATTTCGCCGAGAACGAGGACTTCAATGCCTTCGTTAACATCTACGAAGGAACGGAAGAAGAGGTGAACGCACGGTTCGAAAAGGGTGAGCTAGATTTCTACTTCATCATCCCCGAGAACTTCACTTCCGAGATGATCGGGATGAAGAATACTCCGATCAAAGCCGTGATCAACAGTGATGACAAGGCAAAAGCTGCGGTTTACGGGGCACTCCTTGAGTCGTACTCCCGGTACATCACATCGGTCGAGGTCAACATCGAATCTCTGACCTTCAGGATGAGGGAGGAAGACTACGACCGCCAGCTCATCAGGGACAAGAACGTCGAGATCTCATGGGATCTTGTCATGACGGCTCTCGGCAAGGACGCGTTCTTCGAGCGCGAGGCCTTTGACAGGATGGCTTCACTGCCGCTCACCGACCACTACATATACTCCGTACTCATCCTCCTGGTTCTTTACTCCGGGATGCTCACGGGTTACGCGGTACTCCTCGAGAGGAAGAGCGGAGTTCGCTCGAGACTTGTTTCGTGCGGCATCAGCCCCGCACGTACGATCATTTCGAAGGTACTTGTCTACGGAACGCTTATGTCGGCTGCCTTTCTCGCCGTCATGACCGTTATGAAGCAGTTCGGTAAGATAGAATTCTCTTTCGGCATCGGACTCTATCTTACGGCACTCATCTTCGGAGCGGGGATCGTTTTCTCCGTACTTGCTTTGCTCATACGTTCGAAAAACGGCTACTGCTTCTTTTCGAACATGGCTATACTTTTGATGACTGTACTCGGAGGCGGGATCATCCCCGTTATGTATCTGCCGAACGCTCTCTCCGGATTCGCACAGTTCATGCCGAGCTACAGATTTATTACTTTTATTTTGCAGAAGTAGGAAAGGAACGTTTGCATGGGGGCATTTGTACTGAGACTCAAGCTTCTCCTGACGGACCGCATAGCGACAGTTTGTTACGCGCTGTGCGTTATCGTCATGCTCTCGGTATTCTTCAACATGAACCTTCATGCATCCGATAACAGCAGAGTTCCGATGGGACTCCTCTGCGAGAGCGAGTCACCCGTTGCGGTGAGACTTCGCGACAGGCTTCTCGGAAGCGACGCCCTCAGGGTTACGACAGGCAGCATGGAAGAACTTACCGAGTTACTCATGGACGGGTACATAGGCAGTATCTTCGTGATAGGAGACGACTACGAGACTAAGCTGCGTGACGGCATCAGGGAGGACCTTATCAAGGTGATCACACCCAGTGACGATACCTCCTCGATAATTGTTCAGGATATCGTTGCCGGTTATATGATGTACGATGTGTGCTTCTTCAGGACTTACGATGAGTACAGGACTCTGCCCGGTAACGGGGCTGAGACCCTCACAGAGGAGGAGTACGCCGCATTCGTTGCGGAAGTGGCGGAGGACCCCGATTACGGATTTGACTTTGACATACGGTACGTCGATATAGAGAACCCCGACAAGTCAGGCATAAGCGTTACAACCGCCATGATATACAGACAGATCATTGCGGGGCTCATAGGGATGCTCCTCTTGGTGCTCGTTGTTTGCGGATGCAACGGATTTGCGCTCGAGCACGGGCAGAGCATCACTGCAAGACGCAGGACTACGGGAGGCAACCTCTTTGCCGCTTACGCGCTCGAATTACTCGCGGTGCTTGTTTACCTGACACCCGCGGTACTGCTTTCGTCGCTTATCATGATCAAAGAGAGCGGCTTCGGCGGATCGGTAGTCATATTCCTGCTGGGAGAAGGGCTTTGCGCGTTCTTTGTCATCGTTTGCTTTGCTCTTACAAGAGCTGTACGGAGCGCTTCGTCTTATCAACTCGTGGGGACTGTCGTGTGTCTCTTTTTCGGAGCATGCGGGTTTATCAGTACTTTCTCGGCACTGACGGGGACGCAGGTACTTGGTGCCACACCGGTGGCTGTGTATATCAAACAGTTCGCGGAGATGCTGGTATAAAAAATAGTGTCTGTTGTTGGGGACAACAGACATGAATACAGGTTTAAGGAGTTCAGATGGAAAAGAAGTTAGAGAGGATCTTTCAGGCTTATCACTACGTCGGAGGTTACGAGCTGTTCTTTAAGACAGGTGCCTTCACGGAGTATCTTTTTGATAAATATGAGGCAGAAAAACCCGAGTGGTATGGGCAGGCTCTTGAGGTCTTAAAGCTCATCCGTGAGGCCGGAAGCGCAGAACCCGAAGAGTACGGCAGGATAGCGGGAGAGCTTGAGAAGATCAGAGATGAGGTCGAAGGACAGATGCGCGGAGTTGTAGAGCTTCGTGACAACCTTTCTGTCTGCGAGTATGTACTCAGAAGACTTTGTGAGCCGGATCCCGCAGCTCCCGCAGACGACGCTAAGGAAGCATCTTCAATCATCAGCCTGATCTTCAGGTCAAATGACAGTGTTGCGGTGCGCGAGGGCGTTAAGGCTGCGATCGCGTCTCTTCCACTGAGGATCGCGAAATCGAGATTCTTTGATATCGTGGAAGGTGCGCTTGAATCACAGCTTGGACGCACAGAGAAGGATATCGATGATATCGTTTCGAACATCGAGGGCTTCGGAGGACTTAAGGTTTCAGAGGGTGTTGCCGGCGGAGATGCAGACGCGTCCGAGATCGTAGACACGGTGTTCGGAAGTGATTTCGCAGAAACATCGGCAGAGGAGCTTACAAAGCTCTACGGCCGATGCGGTGAAGCGACGGTCAGAACCGCAGTCAGGATCGATGCTTTCTCGGATATCGGGCTTATGATCAATGCGGCTCTGCTTGAGCTGGCTGCGTCCGTACATATCGGAAAGGGACGCGGTGAAGTGTTTACAAACGCTTCAGTTACCACGTTCATCAATAATCTCCTTGACGCGTTCGAGTCGGGAGACAGGAAGACCTTCGAAGACGGAATGCTCTACGAGGGAATCGATGAATCCGAGCTTGAGAAGCTTGAAGAGGTAAGACTTAAGATCCCGGGATACGAGGATTCGTTCCTTCAGATGGCAGAGGCTGATTCGCCGGATCTCTACAGAGACGCGCAGAGATGCGTCGCACTGATCTCTGATTCGATCTTCGCGGCCCTCTCGGAAAGCGATCCCGGGAAGACCGTAGACAGGGATATGATCATGCAGAAGGCGAAGGAGCTTAAGTACAAGCTCACGCAGTCCTTTGCATCGGGTTCGAAGCTGCTGCAGAGAGCACGCATGGCGGGGATTCTTTCGAAGTTGCCGCTGTTCCTGAACAATTCTGACGAAGTAAAAGACTATATCCGGAATAGTTTGGAGTCGTGCAGGGATGAGCGCGAGAAAGCGGCAGCAATACGCGAATTCAAAGCGTTCTTTTCTGACATGTAATGAAAGGAGGAGCGACTTTTGATTACATTTCACGAAAAGCTTCGCTGCATAGGCAAAGCGAAGAAAAAGGAGCGCAAGATCCGCAAGCTCGTTGAGAAGCGGAAGCTCCGCTCTCTGAAGTATTACTGCGTCGCCTTCCCTTCTAACAAGGAGAACATCCTCGACATCTATAACATGGGCGAATTTCTCTTCGCGCACTACAGGAAGGACACCTCCGAGGATGTGCACATTATCGGCCTCGCCGACAGTCGTGACGATGCCGCAGAACTTGTTCGCGAGATAATTGACGAAGTGTATCGCGAATCCGGAACATTTGACGTTGAAAGGTATTTTACGGATGCTGGAGATCATCTTTCTAATCCTTAAGATAATCGGCTTTACGCTGCTTGGGTTGTTGGGGCTTGCACTGCTTATAGTCCTGGCTATCCTTTTCGTACCTTTCAGGTACAAAGCGAGAGGAGATAAGCACGAAGAACTGAAAGCCGAAGGCCGTATCACCTGGCTGTTACATATCCTGAGGATCCGTGTCACATATGCCGACGGTAAACTCAAGACCAAGGGCAAGCTACTGTTCTTTAGTATCTTAGACAGTGATGAAGACGTGGAAGAAGAGCTTTCCGATGATGACGATTCTCTTTTCCCCGATGAGATAGACGGAGATGATCTCGATACAAATGTTTCGGCTGATAAAAAAGTAAGTGCTCAAACTTCTGAGTCGGATTTGGTTTCCGAAGAAAAGGGTTCCACGGATAACGCTTCTGAAAAAGAGGCTGAAGAAAACACAGAAGACGGTGTTACAGAAAAACCTGAAGAAGAAACCGATAGTGATTCGGGTGATAATGCAGAAGACAACTTGGAAACAGGCTTCACTCGAAATTTAGATGCTGAGATTTCAGATAGTACTGTGATAAACGTAGAACATGAGGATGTAAACGATACAGATTCCATGGGGTCCGCAGATGATCGTGATACTGAGAGTGCTTCAGAAACTGAATCCGGGACAGAAGAGGTGAATGAATCGTCTTCAGAACCTGAATCCGGGTCGGAACAGGTGGACGGATCGCCCACGGAACCCGAAACAGAAAGGAATCCCGGACACAAAGTAGGCAAGAAAAAGAAGCGCGACGGATCGGACGAAGAGGAACCGAAGAAACAAGGTATTGTTAAAAAGGTGAAAAACCTATACAATATAAAAAACGATCCGAGAGCGAGAGCGTTTTATCATGTGGCCAAGAAGCGTGTGATCAAGGTTGTTAAGCACATCTTACCCAGAAAGCTTCGGGGCAGCATCAGATTCGGAACGGGTGATCCGTGCTCGACCGGCAAGATCCTCGGCGCTGCCGCTATGATGTATCCGATATACGGCGGTCACATAAGCGTTGAGCCCGTTTTTGAAGAAAAGGCACTCGAGTTCGATCTTTACCTGAGAGGAAGGATCAGAGTGATCACGGTGCTTGTGCCGGCTCTCAGGACGTACTGGAGCAGGGACTTTAGGTACGTTAGGAAAAAGATCAAAAAAGCAGTTAAGTAGTTAGTTTGAGGACTTTCTACGACGATGAAAGTATTTGCAAGGAAACGCATGCGAAAAGAATTGCATGCAAAGAGGAGGTTATACATATGGCAGAAGGAAGTAACTTTTCCGAGACGGTAGGTGCTCTTTTTAAGGGCATGGATTCTTTTCTTACAACAAAGACAGTAGTCGGTGATGCGGTTCGTTTTGAAGACGGAACCATCATCCTTCCCCTTGTGGATGTGAGCTTCGGTGTAGGCGCAGGCGCTTTCCAGAGCGGAAAGAACGCTGCGGCGGGCGCTATGGGCGGCAAGATCTCGCCTAACTCCGTGCTTGTTATCTCGGGCGGATCCACCAAGCTTGTCAGTGTTAAGAATCAGGATATGGTTTCAAAGATCTTTGATGCCGTTCCCGAGATCATCGACAAGTTTAAGAAGTCTCCCGCGGACAAGGAAAAGGACGCGAAGATGGACGAGAAGGCCAAGAAGTACATGGAGTCCTCTGAGGAGGAGTGATCGTCTGTGATCGCTTAAAACAGACACATCGGGAGTAACATACGGACGATCCGAATGATGCGGCTTTCCCCGATTTGCGCATCCGGATTCACGAATTGTAATTTCTTGTTGCAATTGCGAGCGCCGTATGATAAAATCCATGTGTTTGATGCTAATTTTACAAAGAAGAGAGGTGTCGATATGGCTAAGTGCGCTATTTGCGGCAAGGGTAATATGTTTGGTCATCATCTGAGCTATTCAAGAAGCCACGTTTCAAGGCGTGCAAATAGAGTTTGGAAATCCAATGTGAAGTCCGTTAGGGTCATCACAGAGAACGGACCTAAGAAGATGTACGTATGCGCGGCTTGTCTTAAGGCCGGCAGGGTTACCAGAGTACAAAATGCAAAATGATGATAATCGGGGCTACTGATTAAAGCAGACAGTAGCCCTATTATTTTCTTTTTTGGGAAAATCATCCGTAAAAGGGTTGTTTTCAAGTTAATAATGGGAGAAAACGGATTTATATATATTTACGAAAGAAGGTGCTCTTATGAACGGTTCAATCGTTAACGAAAGCGGAGAAGTTATCGTCAATACTGACGTCATTGAGAAATGTGCAGGTGCTGCGGCAGTCGAGAATTTCGGTATTGTCGGCATGGCTTCGATCAGCATGAAGGACGGACTTGCAAAGCTTCTTAAGGTAGAGAATCTTTCACACGGAGTAAATGTTACAATCGATGACAACAAGCTTATTATCGATCTGCATATCATAGTTTCGTACGGTATCAATATTCCTACCGTATGTTCTAATCTTATCGAGAACGTTAAGTATAAGGTTGAAGAGTTTTGCGGACTCGAGGTTAAAGCGATCAACGTCTTCGTTGAAGGCGTAAGAAGTATCGATTGATGATCTTTTCGGAGGATTTTTAAAAGTGGGATTACAGACCGTAGATGCTGCGCTTTTACAGAAGGTCTTTCTTGCAGCTGCGCAGAACATCGATTCACAAAAAGAGATTATTAACGAACTCAACGTTTTCCCGGTACCGGACGGTGATACCGGAAGCAATATGACAATGACGATCATGTCGGCGGCACGTGATGTGGCAGCACTCAAGAACCCCGATATGCAGACACTCGCCAAGGCAATTTCATCAGGATCGCTTCGCGGTGCACGCGGTAACTCGGGTGTTATCCTTTCACAGTTGCTTCGTGGTTTCTGTAAGGTCATCAGCGATTATGATGCCATCGATGTCGATGTTGCGGCCAATGCATTTTCGAAGGCCGTTGAGACCGCATATAAGGCTGTTATGAAGCCTAAGGAAGGTACCATCCTTACAGTTGCCAAGGGCGGCGCTCAAAGAGCCGCCGAGCTTGTCGGCGAGACAGAGGACATGATCTTCTTTGTACGTAATGTCATTGATTACATGGAAGAAGTGCTCGAGTACACACCCGAGCTTCTTCCTGTACTTAAAGAAGCAGGCGTTGTGGATTCCGGCGGACGAGGACTCCTTGAGGTCATGAAGGGCGGTTTTGAAGCTCTTTGCGGCAAGGAAGTAGTTTTCACCGGCGAGGTTGCTCCTTCGGCATCCGCATCGAGCAGGACAGTCGACACTTCCAACATCTCCACATCCGAGATCAAGTTCGGTTATTGTACCGAGTTCATCGTTCTTCTCGAGAAGAAGTTCACTCAGAAGGATGAGATCGATTTCAAGGCATTCCTTGAGTCTATCGGTGATTCGATCGTTTGTGTTGCCGATGACGAGATGGTCAAGGTACATGTTCATACCAATCATCCCGGTCAGGCCTTTGAGAAGGGTCTTACATACGGACAGCTCACCAACATGAAGATCGATAACATGCGTATCGAGCACAACGAGAAGCTCTTCAAGGAGCAGGAGAAGGCAGCTTCCGAAGCACCCGCTCCCGCAGCTCCCAAGGAGCCCCAGAAGGATAACGGTTTTATCGCTGTTGCCGCAGGAGACGGTCTTTCGGAGATCTTCGCCGAGCTCGGTGTCGATCATGTGATCGAGGGTGGTCAGACCATGAATCCCAGTACGGAAGATATGCTCAATGCGATCGAGGCAGTAAATGCCAAGAACATTTTCATCTTCCCCAACAACAAGAACATTATTCTTGCCGCTCAGCAGGCACGCGACCTTACGACTGACAAGAACATTATAGTTATTCCGAGCAAGACTATACCTCAGGGTATCGCAGGTATCATCGGATTCGTTGCGGACAAGAGTCCCGAGGACAACGAGAAGCTTATGACTCAGGCCTGCACTACCGTTAAGTCCGGTTCCGTAACATACGCCGTACGTGATACCAAGATCGACGGCAAGGACATCAAGATGGGCGACTATATGGGCCTTGATGACAAGACCATCGTCAGTGTCGCACAGGACAGAAAGGAAGCTACGGTCGCTCTTGCCGACGGCATGATCGATGAGGATTCCGAGATCGCTTGTCTTTACTTCGGTGATGAAGCTACAGAAGAAGAAGCTCAGGAGATCGCAGACGCGATCGAAGAGAAGTACGATTTCCTCGAAGTTGAAGTACACAGAGGCGGTCAGCCCGTATACTATTACATACTTTCAGTTGAGTGATCAAATAGTCGTTTCGAACACTTGTGAATTATTTGCTTCGGGAAATATCCTAAACGCAAAGCATTCTTGCAATTTACTCTTTTTGTGATATAATCATTAAAAAGAAAAGCCACCCACACGAGTGTCGTGTATGGCGAGGAATCGGAAGCAAGACTGCTTCCAAAGAGGAGGGGTGACATGGGAAGCGATAAAAAGACTATTTTGATCATTGATGACATGGCTACTATCCTTGAGCATGCCAAGCAGATCCTCAAGGATTCCTACAGAGTCATTCCTTGTACGAACGGACAGCAGGGGCTCGAGATCTTCGACAAGATGAAGCCCGACCTGGTGCTCGTAGATATTAATATGCCCGATATGGACGGTTTCCAGGTGCTTTCAGAGATCAGGAGTCGTTCGGAGGGCAGAAAAGTCCCCGTCATCATGATGACAACGGGGCTTACGAACGAGATTGAATCCGAAGGTTTCAGAGCCGGCGTTGATGATTTCCTCATCAAACCTTTTTCACAGCCGGCAGTACTTAAGCGTGTATCAATGCAGCTTGAATCGCGACCCGTCGAAGAAGATTAACCGACGGGTGTCAGAGAACTTAATTCGTCCATTTCGGCGGTAACATGAGCCAGCGTGGTTGCCACAAAGGCGATGTTACCGTCGTCGTATATTATGGCGAACCAATCGGAATCCGATTCCGAAGGGATGCACTTAAAGGTCTCACCCTTTTTGGCCTGACGAAGGATCTCGGCATCTGTGCTCTTTTCGGCTCTGACGTTAATGAGCTTCTGTGTGACTGTGACGCGCAGCTTATCCGAATCGATAAGCTTCTGCATTGCCTTGTCACCGGTTATAAGGTAATCGTTGTGTGAATATCCGGTGATCTCTCCCGAGGAGATGAGAGACCATTCGCTGCCTTTCTCTACGAGACGGGCGTAACAAGTGGGATAGAACTTCGAAATGACTTCATGGCCCTCACCCGGTCCGCTTCGAACGTTCAGGCTTTCATGAACGTTCGCAAGACAAAGATCGAAAGGCATCTTGCCTTCGCCGGGACCGTATGTACCGGTTTCGAGGACCACTTCCTCTTCAGGAGGAGTGATCTGTTCGGGCTCGGGAGTCGTTTCGGGAACTTCCGCGGTTTCATCCGGTTCTTCAAGTGTGTCGGGAATTTCAGTATCTTCAAGGGAAGCTTCGACGGGACCGATCGATTCGACAGGTGCGGGAGCTTCGACTTTTTCTGATGTAAGATCAGGTGAGGAGCTTTCGGATGCAACATCCGGTTGAGCTTCGGATGCGAATTCTGAGGCTGTATTATCTGCATATGTGGTCTCGTCCGGTGTCGCCTCTTCGGGAACGATCTCTTCCTGTCCGCTTGTCGATATCACAGAGGACGTTTTCGAAAGAAGAGTATCTTCAAGGAGACCCCACGCAACGAAGATCACGGCAAGTATGATAAAAGAGATGATATGATAATGTTTTTTCACAAAACGGTTCATAACAGCAGCCTCACATAGTTGATGATTATTACCAATAATGATTATAATGATATGCGCATGAGTTTTCAATAAAAACACGAATCGTACACAATTGGAACACAAAATCGTATTACAATGCAGTTGTTATCTAAAAGATCATAGATGAAAAGAGATGGATACAATGAAGAAACTGATTAAGATCATCCTGTTTGCGATACTGAGCGGAGCGGTTCTTTTCGCCGGTCTGAAGCTTGTTAATTTCGCGATCGAAAGAATCGACGCGGTAAGCAATGAGGAAGCGGACGAAGAGGAAGAGCCTCAGGGAGCTTTGCCTTATATCGCCGTTTCTTATGAGGATGTTTCACCGATCGTTGACGCGGTTATGCCGGCGGTCGTATCGATCGACTGTGAGATTCCCGTCGAAGAGTACAATATCTTCGGCGGATCGAGCAAGTATATAGCCAAATCGAGCGGTTCCGGGTTTATCGTATCCCAGAGCCCCTCACAGCTTTTTATATGTACCAACGAGCACGTTGTTAAGGATGCACAGAGGGTTTCGGTAAGCTTCTTCGATGGCAAGTCCGTTGACGCGATGATCGTCGGATCGGATTCTTCTTACGACCTGGCTATCGTCAGTGTTTCGACATCTAAGGTCGGCAAGGAGACACTTTCCAAGATCAAGATCGCGTCCATCGGTAATTCGGACGAGCTTAAGGTCGGAGACAAGAACATAGCGATCGGTAATTCTCTCGGTTACGGCATGGCAGTGACGGTCGGTCACATAAGCGCTATCGGCCGCGAGATCACCATCGACGGTACACGTTCGAGGCCGCTGCTTCAGACAGATGCCGCCATCAACCCCGGCAACAGCGGAGGGCCGCTTCTCGACATCTTCGGACAGGTCATCGGTATTAACTGCGCAAAGTACTCGGGAGTCGATGTCGAAGGTATCGGCTACGCGATCCCCATCAACAACGTTGTTTCAACCATTAACGAGCTGATCAACAGCTTCAGCATCGACGAGGGTGAGGCGGGTTGCCTCGGAATCGTCGGCAAGGATGTTTCGGAGGGATATGCAAAGGGCTTCTCGATGCCCAGAGGAGTTTACGTCTACAGTATCCTCGACAGGACACATGCGGCCGACAGTGACCTCAAGGTCGGCGATATCATCACGCATATCAACGGGCAGGAAGTTCTTACGTACGACTACCTCAAAGAACGCGTCGGACACTACAAAGCCGGTACTACGGTGACGCTTACGGTCAAGAGACCCGCCAAGACAAAATATGTCGAAATTGAGGTCGAGGTGGTACTCGATACACTTGAATAAATCATTGTTTTAATATATACTTTTACGGTGTGGTACCTCGGGAATCACACCGTGATTTTTATTAGAAAAAGAATTAATACCGGGGATAATAATGCAGAGAACGCGTTTTGACAAAAAGAAGATAATGCTTTCTGTCACTGCGATCGCGAGCATGCTGGTTCTGGCGATCGTTGTAGCGAAGATCGTTTCGTACTCCTACGATATGTACCGCTCCGGCAAGAAGGTCGAAGAGCTTCGCGAGAAGATCGGAGAGGCAACACTCGTACTTGATACAGACGCTGAGACAGGCAGGCCCGTCGCTTACCATACGGAATCAGCTCCCGAGGAGCCGCAGCCCGAAGCCGTCAGGAAAGTAAGCGCCAAGTACAAAGATCTGTACGAACTCAACAACGACCTTGCGGGATGGATAAGCATTGCGGATACAAGAGTCGATCTGCCGGTCATGCAGACCGTTTTTGACGAGGAGTTTTATCTTCACAGGAATTTTGACAAAGAAGAAGACAAGGCCGGGCTTCCGTTCGCCGATTACCGGTGCGACATGAACGACAGAAGCACGAATATCATCATATACGGACACAACATGAAGAACGGTGATATGTTCCACGATCTGCTTTCCTACGAGAGTAAGAAGTTCTTTGAGGATCACCGTTACATCAGGTTTGATACGATCTACGAGGAAGCGATCTACGAGATCGTTGCGGTGTTCAGGTCCAAGGTCATGTACATGACAGATGATTCGTTCAAGTTTTACAACTTCATCGAGGCCGATGACGAGGACGATCTTACGGATTATCTCGCACAGATCAGGAGTATGAGCCTTTATGATATCGAGCCTTCGGAGGGATTGACGGACGAGCTGATCACGCTGTCGACCTGCGAGTACTCCGAGGAAGACGGAAGGTTTGTCGTGGTTGCAAGAAGAGTTAAAGAAATATAGATTATGATCCTTCGACGAAATGTATGACAAGGAATCGCAGACGGGTAGAGCCGACTGCATAGAGAAAAAGGAGAATGAGGATGAATTCTAAGAGGGCAAAGTTAAGAGCTTTTTGTGAAGCATCATTCGGATCTTTTGTTTCGGTCGTTTTGGCTTTGGCTTTTGTTGCAGCCGTTATTCCCTCGGCTGACGCTTATGCAGGCACGAAGATCGCCTTCAACGAGGAAGAATACAACGTCTACACGGACGAGTATCCCGAGTACGTTTCGGATAATATCTACGCCAAGTTCACAACATCCGTTTCGGATGTAGATTCCTACAAGTTCGCTTTCCTGAGTGATGACGCGATGGAGCCTTTTGCGAATGCTCTCAAAAAGAAGAACATCAAGTACAAAGACGATTATTACACAGCTTTCAACATCTCCCTCCTTCAGGAGACGGACGATGATGACAAAGAAGTCTATAAGAGTGCAACGATCTACATGCCTCTTCCCGACGATGCTCAGGAATATCCCGATTACTGCACGTTCTACAAGGTGACGAGCGGAACGGCTTCGATCGTTCCCACCAAGATCTACACGGATGAGGACGACATCAACTATGTGCAGATCATCCTGAGCGGCAAGAGTGACTATACTCCCATCTACGGATTCGTTTATGAGGATCCCGCCGAGCTTGAGGAAGAGGAAGAAGAGGACGAGGAGGAAGACGACGAGGACGAAGAGGAAGAGGACGAAGACGAGGAAGTGGTAACGAAAGCTCCCACCAAGGCTCCGACTCCCACACCCACCAAGTCTTCGTCGAGCTCGTCTGCCGAGCCCACCAAGTCTTCATCAAAGGACAGCGGTTCGAAGAGCTCCACTCCCGCAAGAAAGGACAATTCTCCCAAGACCGGTGACGAGATGGATTTCCTGACACTCGGTATCGCAGGTGCGGGTGCGTTCTCCGTACTTTCTGCGTCTGTTGTACTTCAGATCAAGAGCAGAAAGAAAAAGAAAGATTCTAAACCCCAAGAGGAAAACAATGATAGATAAGGAAAAAGTTAAAGAGGCCGTCAGCATGCTTCTCTCGGCCATCGGTGAAGATGCTTCGAGAGAAGGACTCAAAGATACTCCCGACAGAGTTGCGAGAATGTACGAGGAGATCTACGCCGGCTACGAAGACGATGCGTCGGAGAGACTGTCGCGTCAGTTCGAGACTGAGGAAACAGGCGCTGCGGGCGGTATTGTTCTCGAAAAAGACATCACATTTTACTCGGTATGCGAGCATCATATGCTTCCGTTCTTCGGTAAGGTACATATCGCATACATACCCGACAAAAGGATAGTCGGACTCAGTAAGCTCGCAAGGACTGTGGAAGTATTCGCAAGACGTCTTCAGGTTCAGGAGCGTCTGACATCACAGATAGCCGACGCAGTGTACAGCGAGCTCGGCGCGAAGGGTGTTCTGGTAATCGCAAGTGCGGAACATACCTGTATGACAATGAGAGGCGTCAAAAAGCCCGGCACTCAGACCGTTACTATGAGTGCAAGAGGACTTTTTGAGAATGACGAAGCATTAAAGGGGCAGGTGCTCGCTCTTCTTCGCACCTGAAAAGCGGATGCAGATCAGAGATAAGAATTTTGAAATCGACAAGCACACGTATATCTGTGCGATCCTTAATGTCACGCCCGACTCCTTCTCCGACGGAGGAGAGGCTTTCGGGATAGTTGATGCTGTCGATAAGGCAAAGCGTCTTATCGCGAACGGCGCGGATCTGCTTGACATCGGCGGGGAATCGACAAGACCGGGATTTACCGAGGTTGAGGTTTCCGAAGAGATTGCCAGGGTCGTGCCCGTGATCGAACAGATCAGGAAGTTCTCGCAGATCCCCATAAGCGTTGATACCCGCAAGTCGGAAGTGGCGGAAGCTGCTCTTGCCGCAGGAGCGGATCTTATCAACGATGTGAGCGGACTTTGCTTCGACCCCGCGATGGCCGGAGTTATTGCGCGGAACAAAGCGTTCTGCTGTCTGATGCATGACGGGCAGTACTTCGAGAAACAGCCCGATTACATCGACGGTGTCATTAAAGATCTCTATAAGATCGCAGATAACGCACTTAGTGCGGGTATTGAAAAGAGCAGGATAATCCTCGATCCCGGTGTAGGGTTCGGCAAGGACGCATCGGAGAACCTTCTCTGTATCAGGGAGCTCAAGAGGTTTGTAGACATTGGGTATCCCGTGCTTCTCGGTTGCTCGAGGAAATCCGTCATTGGCGCGGTCACCGGACTCGGTGTCAATGAACGCCTCGAGGGTACGCTTGCCACAACTGCCATCGCTGTCATGGCGGGGGCCGGTTTCGTAAGGGTTCACGATGTGCGTGAGAATTTAAGGTTCGTCAACATGATGGAAGCTCTCTGCAGATAACATAAGCGTTAAAGAAATGTCAGAATTTCTTTGTGAGAGGTTGTGTATGGACAGGATCCACATTGAAAAACTTGAAGTATTCGCCAGACACGGCGTGTGCAGTGAGGAGAACTCACTCGGACAGAAGTTCCTCATCTCGGCAGATCTCTACAAGGATCTTCACGAGGCAGGTAAGACGGACGAGCTTACCGCGACCGTTCATTACGGCAAGGTCTGCGAGTTCATTACCAAGATAGCGAGCGAGAACACCTACAAGCTCATCGAAAAGCTTGCGGAGGAGATCGCCGATAAGGTCCTGATCAAATTCGATGTTGACAGGGTCAAGATCAGGGTCGACAAGCCCTGGGCTCCCATGCTCCTGCATGTGGACACCGTGTTCGTGGAAGTCGAGAGACAGTGGCACACAGCCTACATCTCGATCGGTTCCAACATCGGCGAGAGAGAGAACATCATCAACGATGCTATCAAAACACTCGATTCTTTTGAGGAGATCAGAGTCAGTGCGGTTTCGGACATTATCGAGACCAAGCCTTACGGCGTCACCGATCAGCCGGATTTCCTGAACGGTTGCCTTGAGATCAGGACACTCCTGAGGCCCGGCGAGCTTCTTGCGGAGCTGCTCCTCATCGAAGCGTCATTCGGACGCGAGAGGAAAGAACACTGGGGACCGAGAACACTCGATCTCGACATACTGTTTTATGACAGTGAATGCATATTGTCACACGACCTGGTGGTTCCTCATCCCGACATGCAGAACAGGATGTTCGTCCTTAAACCGCTCAGTCAGATCGCACCGTACTTTATCCATCCCGTTACGGGCGAACCCGTCTGCAGGCTCCTCGAAAAGCTCGAGAGCCGTGAGGCGTGAGAAAATTGGTTTTCAGACTCCGGAGGGGGTCTCAAAATATACAACACAAACATAAATAAAGGAGATCGTTACTATGGTAATCAAGAGTGTAACAGATGCCGCTTTTAAGAAATACGGCAAAGTAGTTAAGGGGATTGACTGCACAGACCTTCTTAAGGTTCTTTCGACAAAGCCCATGCCTACGGACAGCGTAGTATACGTTGCTTCCGACAAGGATCTTGAGGCTGCAAAGGGAGCTAAAGAATTCGAGAAGAATTTCTTCGGCGGAGTTCCGATCGAGATCGGTTACTGCAACGGTAACAACAAGCTTCTCAACGCCGTTGAGTATCACAGATGCAGCGAAGTGAACATCGCTCTTTACGACACGATCCTTCTTGTCGGCGATCAGCGCGACATCGAGGATGATTTTACCTACGACACAGCCAAGATCGAGGCTTTCAAGGTTCCCGCCGGAACAGCTGTCGAGATGTACGCAACAACTCTTCACTATGCACCCTGCACAGGCGAAGGCGAGGGCTTCAGAGTGATCGTTATCCTTTGTCGCGGCACCAATGCGGACCTCACAGAGAGACCCGAGGGTATGCCCGAGGATAAGCTTCTCATGGCTGCAAACAAGTGGCTCATCGCTCACAAGGACGGCGGACAGGATCCCAAGGCATTCATCGGTCTTAAGGGCGAGAATATTTCTATCTGAAATTTTTTTAGCGCCCACTAAGGCGCGGAATGGAGTGTTTTATGTTATATATCGGCGTCGATCTCGGAACAAGTGCCGTTAAGCTTCTCCTCATGGACGGTAGCGGCGCGATCAAGAAGATCGTATCTAAGGAGTATCCTCTTTTCTTCCCCAATCCCGGTTGGTCGGAGCAGAAGCCCGAAGACTGGTGGACAGGAGTTACGGAGGGGTTAAAAGAGCTCACAAGTGAGTGCGACAAGTCTCAGGTTGCGGGCATCAGTTTCGGCGGACAGATGCACGGACTTGTTATCCTTGATGCACAGGACAATGTGATCCGTCCCGCTATCCTCTGGAACGACGGACGTACACAGAAGGAGACGGACTACCTCAACAAGACAATCGGAACCGATAAGATCTCCGCTTATACGGCCAATATCGCATTTGCCGGCTTCACGGCTCCCAAGATCCTCTGGGTTCGCGACAATGAGCCCGACAACTTCAAGAAGATCTGCAAGATCATGCTTCCCAAGGATTACATCGCATACAAGCTTTCGGGTGTATTCTGTACGGATGTTTCGGATGCTTCCGGTATGCTTCTTCTTGATGTAAAGAACCGCAAGTGGTCCAAAGAGATGCTCGAAATCTGCTCTGTTAAGGAAGAGCAGCTTCCCAAGCTTTTCGAGAGCTACGAGACAGTAGGAACCATCCTTCCCGCAGTTGCTAAGGAACTCGGTCTTCCCGAGACTGTCAAGATCGTTGCCGGCGCCGGCGACAATGCTGCGGCTGCAGTCGGAACAGGTACTGTAGGCGACGGTCGTTGCAATATCTCGCTCGGTACATCCGGTACTGTTTTCATCGCTGCCAAGAACTACAGCGAGAACGAGAACAACGCCATCCATTACTTCAATCATGCGGACGGATGCTATCACCTTATGGGATGTATGCTTTCCGCAGCATCGTGCAACAAGTGGTTCATGGATGAGATAATCAAGACCAAGGATTACGCGGGAGAGCAGAAGGACATCACAGAAGACATGCTCGGCAACAACAGAGTATTCTTCCTTCCTTACCTTATGGGTGAGCGCTCACCTCACAACAACCCCGACGCACGCGGTGCATTTATCGGTATGTCAATGGACACAACACGCGAGGATATGACACTCGCTGTTCTCGAGGGTGTTGCATTCGGTCTCAGAGATTCGGTTGAAGTGGCACGTAAGATGGGCATCAAGCTTGAGCGCACCAAGATCTGCGGCGGCGGAGCAAAGTCACCTCTTTGGAGAAAGATCATCGCCAACGTTATGAACCTCAAGGTTGATATCATCGAGTCCGAGGAAGGTCCCGCACTCGGTGGCGCAATGCTCGCTGCGGTTGCATGCGGTGAGTACGCAAGCGTTACAGAAGCTGCAGAGAAGATCGTTAAGGTCATCGACACTGTCGAGCCCGATCCCGCTATCGCAGCACGCTACGAAGAGCAGTATAAGAAGTTCGTTCAGATCTATCCCGCACTCAAGGATATCTATACTGTGATCAAGTAATAAAAGCACATGGTATTTACCAAAAATTTGTCTTTTTGAATGATGAATTTTATTGTATATTCCGTGGCTGTATGGTACTTTATTATTACATAAATTTTTTCGACAAGGAGAAGAGCAATGACAAATTTACCTCAGGTTAAAATCGGTATTGTGGCAGTTAGCCGTGATTGTTTCCCCGAGAGTCTTTCAGTTAACAGAAGAAAAGCTCTCATTAAAGCTTATACAGATAAGTATGGCGCAGCAGATATCTATGAGTGCCCTATCTGTATCGTAGAGAGCGAGATCCATATGGTTCAGGCTCTTGAGGACATCAAGAAGGCCGGATGTAACGCACTTTGCGTATACCTTGGAAACTTCGGACCCGAGATTTCCGAGACACTTCTCGCAAAGCATTTCGACGGACCTTCGATCTTCGTAGCTGCAGCAGAAGAGAGCCAGGGAGACCTTATGGACGGCCGTGGCGATGCATATTGCGGTATGCTTAACGCAAGCTACAACCTCAAGCTCAGAAACATCAAGGCTTATATCCCCGAGTATCCCGTAGGAACAGCAGAAGAGTGCGCAGACATGATCAACGAGTTCGTTCCGATCGCTCGCGCAATCATCGGCCTTAAGGACCTCAAGATCATTTCCTTCGGTCCCAGACCTCTTAACTTCCTTGCATGTAATGCTCCCATCAAGCAGCTCTACAACCTCGGCGTTGAGATCGAGGAGAACTCAGAGCTTGACCTTTTCGAAGCATTCAACAAGCATGCAGGTGATGCAAGAATCCCCGCTAAGATCAAAGAGATGGAAGAAGAGCTCGGTGCCGGCAACAAGAAGCCCGAAGTTCTCGCTAAGCTTGCTCAGTATGAGCTTACACTTCTTGACTGGGTTGAGGCTCATAAGGGCTACAGAAAGTACGTTGCTATCGCAGGCAAGTGCTGGCCCGCATTCCAGACACAGTTTGGTTTCGTTCCCTGCTACGTTAACAGCCGCTTAACAGGTATGGGCATCCCCGTTTCCTGTGAGGTTGATATCTACGGATGTCTTTCCGAGTTCATCGGTACCTGCGTGAGCGATGATGTTGTTACACTTCTTGACATCAACAACTCCGTACCCGCTGATATGTACAAGGAATCAATCGAGGGCAAGTTCCCTTACACCCACAAGGATACATTCATGGGCTTCCATTGCGGCAATACCTGCTCGAAGAAGATGGCATTCTGCGAGATGAGATACCAGAAGATCATGGCAAGAGCACTTCCTATCGAAGTTACAAACGGAACTCTCGAAGGCGATATCGCTCCCGGCAAGATCACATTCTTCCGTCTCCAGTCAACAGCTGACGCTCTCCTTCGTGCTTACATCGCTGAGGGCGAGGTTCTTGATGTACGTACCAAGTCATTCGGTGCTATCGGCGTATTCGCTATCCCTGAGATGGGCAGATTCTATCGTCATGTACTTATTGAGAAGAACTTCCCTCATCACGGCGCTGTTGCATTCGGTCACTTTGGCAAGGCTCTTTACGAAGTATTCAAGTACATCGGTGTTCCGATCGAAGACCTCAACTACAACCAGCCCGCATCACTTCCTTATCCTACGGAGAATCCTTTTAAATAATCCGTAATTAGGTCAAAAGTACAAAATAAACCGCTGTATTACTTGTAATACAGCGGTTTATTAGCATTATACGGTGAATCGATAGCAATATTTGATAAGTGCGTTCATGTCTTGAAAAGTTATAATCATAGAAGTGCATGAATCGGGAAAAGCGCGCTATACAGCTATTTAGCAAGTTTTCTTTCGGACCGTGTTCCGAAGTTTTGATATATAAATCATAAGGGGAAAGGGGTTCTATATGACGTGATTCATACGGGGCTTCTTTTTACGCATAGATATAAATTCCTTTTTTAGGAGGCTTTGAAGTGAAAAAGACCAAAGGACTTTTAGTGTTCGCCGGCATAATAGTATTTATTATCGCCGCGGTTCTTGTAGCCGGACTTTTTGAAAAAGACAATTTTTCCGATAAGTACGAGGGCGTGGATCTGTCATATGACGTGACCGGACTCGGACGTGAAAACACTTATAAGCTCTACAAGCTTGCGCATGCTTCATCGCCTTTTGCAGCTCAGGGTTTTTCTGTTGAGGCCGCTGACTTCGCTGAGGCTGTTGATGCCTACGTCACAGACGGTATCGACGGTGTGGATCATGTTCTCTATACAGGAGACACTTCCGAGGTCACATGGGTCGTAGATGTTCCGGAATCCGGTCTTTACAACGTCTCCATGAAGTATTATACCGTGGAGAGCAGAGGAGTTGAGATCGAGCGTGAATTCCTCATCAACGGAGAAGTACCTTTTAACGGTGCTGACGATCTTGCTTTCTCACGTATTTGGACAGACGGCGGAGAAGTTCATACAGATAACCGCGGCAACGAGCTTCGTCCTTCACAGGTGGAGAGATTCGAGTGGCAGGAAGCATCTTTCTCCGATTATCTCGGCTACGAGATCGAACCTTACCGTTTCTGGCTTGAGAAGGGTTCGAATTCTATAACTCTTAAGGCTGTCAATGAGCCTGTTATCATCAAATCACTTGATTTCAACGTGATCTCCAAGGATTACACATATTCTCAGTATAAATCCGATCATAAAAACCTGGCTGATTCAGCAGAGGCAGATTCATTTGTTCTCAAGATCGACGGCGAAAAGGCCAGCGGTCGTTCAGATGCTTCTCTTTACGCAAGGTTTGACAAGTCCGTTTCAAATACGGATCCTTACAGTATTACAGCAACCAAGCTCAACTACATCGGCGGTGAAGCATGGAAGGTTCCCGGTCAGTGGGTCGAGTGGGATTTTGAAGTCCCCGGAGACGGTTTCTACAACATCACCATCAAGGGTCGCCAGAGCTATCAGCGCGGCGGTATTTCCAACAGAAAGATCACGATTGACGGAAAGCTTCCCTTCGAGGAGGCTCAGGCTGTCGGCTTCGTTTATGATACCGACTGGGATATGATCACCCTTTCGGACAATGACGGTAATGCATACGACTTCTACCTTACAAAGGGCAAACACACCATCAGACTTGAGGCTACCCTTGCCAAACTCGGTGAGGTACTCAACGATCTTACCGACAGTGTTTACCGTCTTAATCTCATGTACAGGAAGATCATAGTTCTTACCGGAACCAATCCTGATACACATCGTGACTACAACATCAAGCAGGTTTATCCTGACATAATCGAAGCTATGGGTCTTGAGAGCAAGAGACTCTTTAAGACCGTTGATGATTATGTTGCCATCACAGGAGAGAAATCAGACCAGATAGCAAACGCAGTTACGCTTGCTTCACAGCTTGAGCGTTTCAACAAAGATCCCAAAGATATCACAAAGACGCTGACCAACTTCAAGGAGAACATCGCTGCTCTCGGTACATCGATCAATACGATCAGCGAGAGTAAGCTTGATGTTGATTATATCATCGTTCAGGGAAAGAATACCGAAGAAGTGAAAGACGACGCAGGTTTCTTCTCCAACCTCTGGCATGATATCAAATCATTCTTCGTTTCCTTCTTCTACGATTACAACTCGATCGGTGACGTATATGACGAAGACGATGAGGATACCATCGAGGTTTGGCTCCTTGCGGGACGTGACCAGAACAACATCATGAAGATGATGGTCGATGACACGTTTACTCCGCAGACCGGTATCAAGGTCAACGTTCAGCTCGTTGCCGCGGACGCACTTCTTCCCGCGGTTGTTGCAGGCAAGGGACCTGATGTCGTTCTTACCGGCAACCAGCAGGATCCCGTCAACTACGCACTTCGTAATGCGGTAGAGGATCTTACACAGTTTGATGACCTTGATGAAGTTCTTTCGGAGTACCCGCTGAGTTCGTATCGTTCGTACCTCTTTGAAGGCGGAATGTACGCGCTTCCCGAAACACTCAACTACAACGTTATGTTCTATCGTAAGGATATCCTTGAGGAGCTCGGACTTGAGCCTCCGCAGACATGGGATGACCTTATAAACATGCTTCCCACGATCCAGGGTAACAGCATGACGCTTGCCGTTCCTTCCACAGAGCGTAAGATCGGTAACGTCATCAACCCCGACCTTTCATTGCTGATCTCGATGACGTACCAGTACGGCGGAGACTTCTACGATGATCAGGGTAAGAAGATACAGATCGACAACGAGGAGAGCGTAAGAGCGTTCTCAAGATACACGAGCCTGTTTGTTGACTACGGTATCCCGCTCGAGCTTGACTTCGTTACACGTTTCCGTTCGGGCGAAGTTCCGATCGGTATCGCGGATTACAACACATTCAATACTCTCGTTCTTTCGGCTCCCGAGCTTCGTGGTCTTTGGGACTTCATGCCGATACCCGGTGTCAAGAAGACGGATCAGAATGGGCAGGAATACATCGACAGATCTGTACATGGTTGGGGTCAGTGTTCGATGATGATCAAGACCGACGACGAGAGAGTCAAGAGAGATTCGTGGACATTCCTTAAGTGGTGGGCATCCTCCGAAACTCAGGTTCGTTACGGCAGAGAACTCGAGTCGGTTATGGGTTCCGCAGCAAGGTACGCGACCGCGAACGACGTTGCATTCAAGCAGCTCGCATGGAGTGCCGATCAGATCAAGGTTCTCGAAGAGCAGAGAAAGTGGGCAAGAGGCTTCCGAGAGATCGCCGGCGGATACTACACCAGCCGTCATCTTACCAATGCGGTACGTAAGGTCGTAAACCAGAAGCTCGATCAACGTGAGGTTCTCCTTGATTATACGAGAACCATCAACGAAGAGATAACCAAGAAACGTAAAGAATACGGTCTGGAGACTGACGATTAAAGGAGCAGGCTATGGCATCATTCGCAAAATCCTACGTGGAAATGAAAAAGACCAATGCGCGTATCGCATGGAAGAAAGCAAAGTCCATGAAGACCTGCTATCTTTTCCTGCTTCCTTTTGCAGTGCTCTTTTTCACCTTTTATATATTGCCGATCTTCTCGTCAATATATTACAGCTTTACCTATTACAACATTCTCGAACCTCCGAAGTTCATTTTCCTGCAGAATTATATCAACCTGATCCTTCAGGACGATGTATTCCTTATAGCGATCAAGAACACGTTCATTATCGCGGTTATTACGGGACCTATCGGATACATACTTCAGTTCGTTTGCGCATGGTTCATTAACGAGCTTCCGAAATGGCTTCGCGCGATAGTTGTCATCATGTTCTATTCGCCCTCGATCGCAGGAAATATCTACTACATTTTCTCGATCTTTTTCCGTGGAGATTCCTACGGATATGTAAACGGTCTGCTTATTGACCTCGGTATCACCAACGAACCGATATTCTTCCTTACGAACCCTGAGTACATGATGACTCTTATCATCATCGTTCTCTTGTGGCTTTCGATGGGAGCCGGTTTCCTTGGATTCGTTGCCGGTCTGCAAGGCGTAGATCGGGCGCAGTACGAAGCGGGTTATATCGACGGTGTCAAAAACCGCTGGCAGGAGCTGTGGTATATCACACTTCCCAACATGAAGCCCATGCTTCTGTTCGGTGCGGTCATGGCGATCACTTCATCATTCGGTGTAAGTGCACAGACCATGGCGCTTTGCGGATATCCCAGTACGGATTACGCGGCACGTACGATCGTTACCCACCTTTACGACTACGGTTTCACCAGATTTGAGATGGGATACGCATCAGCCATTGCTACGATCCTGTTCATCGCGATGATCCTTTGCAACAAAGCGATACAGGGACTTTTACGCAGAGTAGGTCATTGATATTAAATTCGGGAGATTTTTATGAGTAAAGCAGTCAGCAAATATCACAAAAAGCCGAAGATATTGCGCAGGCGTCAGCCGAACCGCTCAAGGGGCGGCGATTTCGGAATTTATATTTTCCTTGCCATTATGTCCTGCATAATGGTACTTCCCCTTGTGTTCGCGATCAATCAGTCACTTAAGCCCATGGACGAGTTGTTCAGGTTCCCGCCCACATTCTTTGCGAAGAATCCGGGATTTGAGAACTTTACCGATCTGTTCGTTACCATGAACAAGTCGACTGTTCCTTTCTCGCGTTATATTTTCAATACGCTGTTCACAACGGCTGTCGGTACTGCAGGTCACGTCCTTATCGGATCAATGGCTGCTTTTGTGCTTGCCAAGTATAACTTCCCCGGTAGCAGGTTCTTCTTCGGTGTCGTAGTTACGGCCCTTATGTTCACGGGTTCGATCCTTATGATCCCCAACTACCTCATCATGAACTCGCTCGGCTGGATCGATTCGCTGCTTGCTATTATCGTACCTGCTTTTGCGTCCCCGATGGGAGTCTTCCTGATGAAACAGTTCATGGAAGGTCTGCCGACGGTTCTGATTGAAGCGGCCAAGGTCGACGGCGCTACCGAGTGGTATGTATTCACAAGGATCGTTATGCCCAACGTTAAGCCCGCTTGGCTTACCATCATCATCTTTTCGGTACAGAGCCTTTGGAACAATCCGGCTTCCGTATATATCTACTCCGAGGAAAAGAAAGCACTTGTTTACGCGCTTTCACAGGTTTCGCTCGGTGGTGTTGCCAGAACAGGTCAGGCTGCGGCCGTTACAGTCGTTACCATGATCGTTCCTATTCTGTTGTTCGTTATCTCCGAGAGTCAGATCCTTGAGACCATGGCAAGCTCGGGTATTAAAGACTGAAGGGAGGCGAGCGCATGAAGAAATTATCTTTACTTTTGGCACTGATGCTCGTCCTTACTGCGTTATCTCCTGCAGCAGGAGCACTTGCCGACACGGGTTATTCCTACAACTATGACTTTTGGGGTGAGGTTGTGAACTCGCCCGATCCTTACGCGGTTAAAGCTACACTGACTCATCTTGAGCTCGGTCTTGACAAGAAGCTTTCAAAGGCACAGGGATTGTTTGTTAAAGACAATCTGATCTATATCTGCGATACAGGTAACAACAGGATAGTTGTTCTTGAGTACAAAGACGGTAATTATTCCGTATCCCGTATCATCGAATCCTTTGAAGGAGACGTTGAGGTTAATACCTTTAATGCTCCGAGTGACATTTTTGTCAACGATGAACACATCTTCATTGCTGATACAGAGAACAACAGGATCGTTAAGCTTACATACGATCTTCAGTTCCTGCTTGAGTTTACAAAACCGGACGATATCAACTTTGACCAGAGTATTACTTTCCTTCCTTCCAAATTCGTTGTGGACGGAGCGGAGAGAGTATTCTGTGTTGTTAGCCGTGTTAATAAGGGAATTGTTAAGTACGAGAACGACGGAAAGTTTAACGGCTTCGTCGGTGCTACCCGTGTAAGCTACGACCTTTTCGATTATATCTGGAAGAATTGGATCGCTACGGAAGCACAGGCTGATGCGATGGCAGACTTTGTTCCCACCGAGTACGACAATATCGCTCTTGACGACGAAGGCTTTATGTATGTTGTTTCAACCAACTTTGATCCTTATCAGCTTTCGATCGGAAACTTTGATCCTATCAGAAGACTTAACTCTCTCGGTAATGATATCCTGATCAGAAACGGTAATGTTTATGTCATCGGCGACAATGACTGGACTGATATCGGTGTCTATACCGGAGCTTCCAAGCTTATAGATTGTACCGCTCTTGAAGACGGCACATATTTTGCTCTTGATCGTACCAGAGGAAGAATATTCGGCTATGACGATCAGGGTAATCTGCTCTGTGCTTTCGGCGGAAACGGTAACAAAGACGGTTACTTCAGAATGCCCACAGCCATCGAGCATATGGGCCATGATCTGCTGGTCCTTGATTCACAGGATTGCCAGTTGACTGTATTCACTCCGACCGAGTACGGTAAGAAGATATTCTCGGCTATCTACGAGTATCAGCAGGGCCGTTACGATGAGTCGGCCAAAGAGTGGAAAGAAGTGCTCATGTACAACGGTAACTACGAGCTTGCTTACATAGGCATCGGACGTGCGCTTCTGAGACAGAACAAATACGAAGAAGCCATGAGCTACTTCAAAACCAAATACGATGACAACAACTACGGCGATGCTTTCCAGTTATACAGGAAGCAATGGGTTGAAGATCATATAGTGCTTCTGTTCGTGGTTATTGTGCTGGTACTTGTTGTACCGCTTATCATAGGCAGGATCAAGAGAGTCAGATGGGAGGTAAAACGATTTGAAAACGACAGCAAGACGATTCGTTGATTTTTTTACCAACAGAGCCGCATACGACAGATTCTTCAAGAGCCTGCGTTATGCTCTTTACGTGATCGTTCATCCCTTTGACGGTTTCTGGGATCTTACGCACGAGAAGAGAGGCAGCCTTGCGGCAGCAAACTTTATACTCATCCTTTCGCTTCTTACTTGCGTATTCAGGATCGAGTTTACGACCTTCCAGTTCATTAAGGTCAACTACGAGCGCGTTAATTTCTTTATGGAGATGATGGGAATCCTTCTTCCTTTCATTATCTTCGTTGTTACGAACTGGGCGCTTACGACACTGTTTGACGGCAAGGGAACACTTAAGGATGTATGGATCGCTTCGGCTTATGCCATGACACCTTATCCGCTGATCGTTATCCCTAACACGATCCTCAGTAATTTCCTTGCGGAAGAAGAGGATACATTTAATTACTTCTTCCATGATTTTTCGATCGTGTGGTCGGCTTTGCTGTTTATCAGCGCTATTATGATGGTTCATGCTTACAGTATCGGCAAAACCATGCTTTGCATTGTTTTTACCATACTGGGTATGGCGATAGTTATCTTCCTGTTGCTGTTGTTCTTCAGTCTTATCAGCGACAGTGTTGCATACTTCTACTCGCTGTACAGAGAGATAATCTTCAGAATATATTAACCGTAACGCGGATTGCCTGTTTTTAAACGGGCAAAGAGGAGGTTCCAAGGTGGAAGGAAAGAAATCCTTTATCAAAACCATACTTAATACAATCATCCCCATACTTGTGCTGGGGCTCATTGTGCTCTTCGTTTTTTCGATCACTCCGGAGGAAGAAGCTCCTGTTGAAGTGGAAGTAAAAGGCGGTGAACCTGGTGAGGGCAGTGCCATTCTTGAGAATGATTATCTCGTTCTTAAGATGGATCGTGCCACATCACGCTTCAGCATCACTGACAAGACAACCGGAGCGGTTTGGACTTCCAATCCCGAGGGTGCGGACAGTGACCCGCTTGCACCCACTATCGATAAGAAGTCAAATCTCAAGTCGACGCTTTATATTACATACGGCAATATCAACGGTGTAATGACGACTTACAACAACTGCACCTACAGTATTGAGAAGGGCATCTTTGACGTCGTTGAGAACAAGGATTCGATCAGAGTGAATTATACGCTCGGTAATACCGAGAAAGAGTACAAGATCCCTCTTGCTCTGCCCGAGAAGGATTTCAACGCCATCACCAAGAAGATGGAAAAGAAGGTTTCCAAGCAGATCAAAGAGTATTACAGAAAGACGGATATCAATAACCTGAGAGCCTCCGATAACAAAGAAGAGCTCCTTGAAAGCTACCCCGATCTTGCCGAGATGAAACTCTACATTCTTCGTGACGGTGTACAACAGCACCTTAAAGCTGCTATCGAAGAAGCTTTCTGGAATGCCGGCTATGACGAAGAGCAGTATCAGGCTCACCTTGCAAGATATTCAAAGACTACGGTACAGGACATTCCGCTGTTTAACATCTCTGTCGAGTACAAACTTGAAGGACATGATCTTGTTGTTTCCGTTCCTTTTGACAGCATTGAGTACAAGCCTGATTACCCTATCGTAAATGTTGAACTTCTTCCTTATTTCGGAGCCGGAAGCACTGAAGATACTGGCTTTATAGTTCTTCCCGAGAGCGGCGGTGCTGTGATCGAATTCAATAACGGAAGATCCAATCAGAACGCATATTATGCCAACGTATACGGCTGGGACTATTGCCAGGAAAGAACCGACGTCGTTACGGAGACCAGAAATACATTCCCTATGTTCGGTATGTCGAAGAACGGTGCTTCGTTCATCTGCATGCTTGAGGACGGAGCTTCATACGGCAACATAAACGCGGATGTCAGCGGAAGATTTGACAGCTATAACCATGTTGATGCCGGTTACTCGTTGATCCATTACGAGTCTTATGACGTGACAGGTAAATCTAATGCCGCTTTCTATGTATACGAGGAATCGCTTCCCGATGAGAGAGTATCACAGAGATACAGATTCTCGGGACATGACAATTACAGCGATATGGCTATAGATTACAGGGCTTATCTTCTTGAAAGATACCCTAATCTCGGTTCAAAGAAGAGTAACGGAATGCCTACAGTTATTGAGGTTGTGCAGGCCGTTGACAAAGTTCAGCAGACAGCAGGTGTTCCTTATAAGCAGCCTCTTGAGCTTACAACTTATGATGAAACCGTTGAGATGGCAGACGATCTTAAGAACCTCGGAGTCGATGATTTCTCCATGAAGATCACCGGATTCATGAACGACGGCGTTACTCACTATGTCCTCAAGGATGTCGATCTTATTTCCAGATTAGGCGGAAAGAGCGATTTCAAAACAATGATCGAAGCTCTTAAGGAACGCAACATTAAGATCTATCTTGAAGGTCAGCTCGATTTCGCTTATGACAGCGGAATCACGGACGGTTACCTCGGATTCAGGGACGCTGCCAAGTTTGTTACGCGTGAAAGAGCAGAGCTCTACGATTACTCCATAGTTTGGTACGGACAGGAAGAATACAATGATTCCTACGACCTCGTGAGACCCGAGTACACCAAGGAATGCTTTGATGTATTAAATGAATTTGCGTCCGATTACGGAACAGGTGTGGCTCTTCGTAATACCGGTTATCTCCTCAACAGCGATTACAATCCTAAGGATAGGGTTTCCAGAGAGACAGCAAAAGGCATTCAGAAGGATATCCTTTCCGAAGCTTCTCAAAGCGGAGTCATCATCAACGAAGGTAATGATTACGCACTTGAGTACGCAGATATCGTTACTTCGATGGATATAAGCAACTCCAACATGGCGATCATCGATTATGATATCCCGTTCTATGAGATCGCGATCCACGGACTTGTCGATTATACGGGCGTTCCGATCAACCTTTCGGAAGACTTTGAATACGAACTCCTTAAATCGGCCGAGTTTGGCGCAGGACTTTCCTTCAGCTTTATGAAGGCAGAGCCCAACAGGATCCAGGAGACTTTCTACTCCAGATATTTCGGTTCGTCGTTTGATCTCTGGAAAGAGAAGGCGGCACAGATTTATAAGCGTTATAAAACTGATTTCAATGATCTTTCGAATAAAAAGATAGTCAAACATTCTGTGGATGGAAGCGTCAGGGTTACGCAGTATGAAGACGGGACGAGAGTATTTGTAAACTACGCATATACAGATCTTGAATCGGACGGTGTTAAGGTTCCCGCAAGAGATTACGTCGTAAAGAGAGGTGAGTGACATGAGTATTACCAAAAAGAACAAATCCAAGATGTCGCTTGCCGGTAGACGCGCGATATTTGGATATCTTTTCATACTTCCTTTTGTCCTCGGTTTTTTGCTTTTCATGGTAAAGCCTCTGATACAGTCCTTTATCATGTCGATCAGTGAGGTCAGTGTCGGTGCCAACGGATTTGAAATGACCTACACCGGCATTGATAACTATAACAGAGCACTTACCATTGACCCTAACTACACAAGGATGCTCTTTGATGAGATCGGAAAGATGGTTCTTAATTCAGTAGCGACCATTATCTTCAGCTTCTTCATCGCGCTCCTGATCAACCAGAAGTTTAAGGGCAGAGCAATTGTCAGAGCGATATTCTTCCTGCCGGTTATCTTCTCGTCAGGCGTTATCGTAGGACTTGAGTACAACAACACGCTTCTTGCGGGAATGCAACAGATGATAGAAGAGTCGTCTACTTCGGGTATAGCCGATACGCTCGAAGCGATGCTCGCGAATGCCGATATCGGTGAGGGATTGCTCGATACCGTAATAACCCTGGTAAACTCGGTTTATGATATTGCCATTGCATCAGGTATCCAGATCATCATCTTCCTGTCGGCTCTTCAGACGATTCCGAGAAGTATGTACGAAGCTGCCGATATTGAGGGCTGTACAAAGTGGGAGAGTCTTTGGAAGATCACTTTCCCCATGATCAGCTCAATGTTCCTTGTTAACTGGATCTATACCATCATTGACTTCTTTATGAAGTCCGACAACCAGATAATCCAACAGGTTCAGAACGAGATGGTCAGAAACCTCGATTTCGGATACAGTTCCGCTCTGGCGTGGATATACTTTGGAATTGTTATAGTCTGGATAGGTATATCTTCGTTTATTATCTCGAAGGTGGTGTACTATTATGAGTAAAGCAAAGGCTGTGGAAGGGCGCAGATCCTTCAGTGAGAGAAACAGGCTCAGTGGCGGTTATCTTTTAAAGAAGACCGCCGGTTCCGTCGTGCTTAAGATCTTAAGGTTTGTCCTTATCTTTGGACTTTGCTTTATGATCATTGAGCCGATCATCAACAAGTTCTGTATCAGTATCATGACTGAGAAGGATATTTACGATACGACCATCAACATCCTTCCCAGACATCTGACTACGAGCAATTATGCCATTGCGTCCGAGCTCATGAGCTTCTGGGAGGCTCTCGGAAATTCATTGTGGATCTCCATCGCCGTTTCGCTTGTTCAGATTGCGGCATGTACGCTGACCGGTTACGGATTTGCAAGGTTTAATTTCCCTTTGAAGAGATTATGGTTTGCGTGCGTGATCCTTATCATCATCATTCCGCCCCAGACGATTTCCTCGTCCCTTTACCTTCACTTCAGATTCTTTGATATATTCGGAATCTTTCAGGCTGTTACGGGAGAGCCGATCAACCTTCGTGGTTCGGTACTTCCTTACTTCCTTATGTCTGCCGGGTGTATGGGACTTAAGAACGGACTTTATATCTTCCTCGTCAGACAGTATTTCAGAGGAATCCCCAAGGATGTCGAGGAAGCAGCTTATGTTGACGGTTGCGGTACCTTAAAGACATTCTTTAGGATCATGCTTCCCGATGCAAAGCCGATCATTACATCATGTTTCCTTTTCTCGTTTGTATGGCAGTGGACAGACAGTTTTTACTCGAGCCTTTTTATCGGAGGAAAGAAGCTGCTTTCAACGGGACTTGCTTCTCTGGCTGACAATTACAGTAACTACATTTCGGTTGTATTCCAAAGATCCGGTACGCTTTCGGAAGGTGCACTGCAACAGATGAACGCTACAGGTGTTCTGATGGTTGTTACTCCGATCATTCTTCTTTATCTGATCGCCCAGAAAGGCTTCGTTGAGTCGCTTTCGTCTACCGGTATCAAGATGTAGTCGGCTTGACTGGGCTGATGTAAATATTTATAATGAAAATTGGTGCCGAAAGCATACGGTACTGATTTGCCTGCTCCCCGCAGGCATAATAAATCAATGCACCTATAATGGGTGAGAAAGAGAGAGGGTTTTATGAAAAAAATGAGTAAGTTTGTTGCGCTTCTCATGATCTTTGCTCTTGTTCTTTCATGTGCTGCTTGTTCATCGAGCGACAACAAGAAGGACGAGCCCGCAAAGACAGAGACAACTGACAACAAGGACAACGCTACGCCTGCTACGGATGACAAGGCTGACAACAGCAGCTCCGATAACAAGGCTGACAACAGCGGTGCTGACACATCCGATGCTGATGACGAGGATTACGAGGAAGACGAAGAAGACGATGAATTCCCCGATGTTATCCTTGGACCTGACGGCAAGCCCGTAGACCTTGGCGGAATCGAAGTTAAGATTGTTGCTTGGTATGCAAATCCCGATCCCGATGATTCAACCGCATACGGTGAGGCTACAAAGAATTATCGTGAATGGTTCCAGAAGACATATAACTGTACAGTTAAAGAGGAGTCGATCGGTTCATGGAATGATTATCCTTCGCTCCTTACAAACTTCTGTACAACAGGCGGCGACGAGAACTATGTATTCCTCGTTGACGAGAGAAGTATCACAGGTTACAGATCCGGCCTTTACAAGGATCTTACCCAGATCGATTGCTTAGATTTCACAGAAGAGAAGTGGAACAGGGGTGCATTCGACGTAATGAAGGTCGGAGATGCTATGTACGGCATGAGACCCATCAGAACAGAACCCCGTGGAGGCGTATTCTTTAACAAGAGACTCCTTCAGGAAGCAGGTATCGATCCTGAGTCACTTTATGACATGCAGGCAGCAGGTACATGGGATTGGAACGCTTTTGAGGAGCTTTGCCAGAAGCTTACCCGTGACCTTAACGGCGATGATATCCCCGATGTATATGCTATGTCATCAACAAACTACGACTTTATGAAGCCCGCACTCGCATCGAACGATGCATATATCATCAAGCGTGACGCTTCCGGCAATTTCTACAACGCTACAGGCGAAGATTGCTTCATCCAGGCTTGGGACTGGGCTAAGGATATGCGTTCGAAGTATGAGATGCCCGCACCCGAGGATGCAACATACGATTATCCCTATACAGCATTCCTTAATGCAGACGTAGCACTTCAGGTAGCAGAAGAGTACAGAGTTACAGACAATGCTCCTCTTGCAGATGATTTCGGATTCGTTGTATTCCCGAAGGCACCCGGCCAGGCAGATTATAACACATATTCATACGATAACTACTTCATTATCCCTGCTATTTATGATGATGACAGAGCTTGGAAGATCGCTTTCGCTTACAACCTTTACACCAATCCTACACCCGGTTATGAGGATTCGGATGACTGGAAGACCAACTACTATACACAGTTCAGAGATACACGTTCTGTAGATGAGACACTTGTGATCCTTACAAAAAATCCCAAGCCTCAGCTCTTCCCTCTTGTTGATAACGTTAACCGCAGCAACTCCTACTTCTGGAACATTGATTACAAGACAGGTCAGGAGCAGTACGAAGAGCAGAAGGACGAGATCGATTACTATGTTGGCGTTGCTAACAGCTATTGATCATCCCTATAGGTTGTTTATCATACTTTGAATGTCAGGAGCCGCCCGGATTATCCGGACGGCTCTTTAAATGGCCGACAATTTGACGGATTCTTCGAAAATGTTTGATTTTAGCGGTTTTTCGGTATTGACTTTTATGAGCGTAGTGTTATCATTACAAGATATTAAGAAAAAAGTAAGAAGGGAAGGATGTTTATGCAGAAGAAAGACATTGATTGGGGTAGCTTAGGATTTGGCTACATTCAGACAGACAAGAGATACGTTTCCGATTTCAAGGACGGCAAGTGGGATGAGGGACGTCTTACAGAGGATGCGAACGTTGTCCTTAACGAGTGTGCAGGCGTTTTCCAGTACGCTCAGACCGTATTCGAAGGCCTTAAGGCTTATACAACAGAGGATGGCAGGATCGTTACTTTCCGTCCCGACCTCAACGCTGAGCGTCTTGAGCAGTCGGCTAAGAGACTTGAGATCCCCGCTTTCCCCAGAGACAGATTTATCGATGCAGTAAAGCAGGTTGTTGCAGCTAACGCAGCTTATGTACCTCCTTTCGGTTCGGGTGCTACGCTTTACCTTCGTCCTTACATGATGGGTACTAACCCCGTAATCGGTGTTAAGCCCGCTACAGAGTACCAGTTCAGACTCTTCGCAACACCCGTTGGACCTTACTTCAAGGGTGGCGTTAAGCCCCTTACCCTTAAAGTCAGCGATTACGATCGTGCGGCACCTCACGGAACAGGTAACATCAAGGCTGGCCTTAACTACGCAATGAGCCTTCATGCTATCGTTACAGCTCATGAAGAGGGCTTTGATGAGAACATGTACCTTGATGCCAAGACAAGAACTAACGTTGAAGAGACAGGCGGTGCAAACTTCCTCTTCGTTACAAAGGATAACAAGGTTGTTACTCCCAAGAGTGACAGTATCCTTCCTTCGATCACCAGACGTTCACTTGTTCAGGTTGCCAAGGAGTACCTTGGACTTGAAGCTGAAGAGAGAGTTATTCCTTTCGAGGAAGTTAAGGATATGGCAGAGTGCGGTCTTTGCGGTACAGCAGCCGTTATCTCACCTGTCGGCAAGATCGTTGATCACGGCAAGGAGATCTGCTTCCCCAGCGGTATGAAGGATATGGGACCCATCACCAAGAAGCTCTACGAGACACTTACAGGTATCCAGATGGGCAAGATCAAGGCTCCTGAGGGATGGATCTACGAGATCATGTGATCCTCGCGCGGAAAGCAATAATTGGATATAAGATCATTACAAAAGGCTTTCGGAAATCCGAAAGCCTTTTGAGATTTGAGATTAAATGAATGATCAAACTGATCGATTAAATCACTCTGCAGTGGCGGTAGCTTCAACGACCTGCTCACCTTCCGGTGTTTCTTCAGCAACGTCTTCCTTGGGCTCGATGTAATCGGTGATGTTGACACCGTCGTATCCGAGAGCGGAAGCGAGAGCAACTTCGTCAAACTTGCTGTCTTCCATGTTCACATCGTACTGAGGTCTTGTTGAGAAGTAGATAAGGAATCCGAATCCAACAACAACAGCTACAGCGATAACAGCGTAAAGAGCTCTGAGAAGCTTCTTTCTCTTGAGAGCCTGCTTACGGCCTGCTTTCTCTTTTTTATAATTGTCTACTTTTGACTGACTCATACTTTTACCCCTTGTTTTCATTTTTAAGTCTGCTATATTATAAACCAGCATGTTGAAAGTTTCAATAACACCGACAACTGTTTTTGACCGTAATTTGTGATTTTTCTTTGAACAATAAAACCGAAAGGAAACCTGCATGAGTAGATCAAATCATTTACAGAGAATGCTTGCTGTTCTTTTTATATTGGCACTTGTTGTTACGTGCTTGAGCGCCTGCGCCGGAAGTGAACCGGGACAAAACGGGAGCGTGACGGAAACAGATAAAAGCGATGACAAAATTCAAGAAGATAATTCGGGGCTCATCCCGGATAATGATATAAGCCTTGCAGAAGAAAAGAATCCTCCCGAGGATACAACAGTGACCGATAACAGCCCGGTGACGAACGATCCGGTTTCAGAAGGAACCGCAGAGCCGGACAAGTCCGCACAGGACGATCTATCAGGAAGTGAGGAGGACAACGCTGTGAAAGAGGTTGTTCACATCGATGATGATACGGAAGGTCTTGAGGGTGCTCTTGCATTTGTTCGTAAGCTGAGGCTCGGATGGAATCTCGGAAACACTATGGATGCGACCAACTCGGCGACATCGGGAAGCAATCTTGATCTTGAGACTGCCTGGAGTGGCGCAAAAACTACTCCCCGGATGATCAAGATGATCAAGGACGCGGGCTTCAAGTCGATCCGTGTGCCCGTGTCGTGGCATAACCATGTGGACAGTGAGTTCAACATCGACGCTGCCTGGATGGCACGTGTTAAAGAGATCGTTGATTACGTCATTGACGAGGACATGTACTGCACGATCAACATTCACCACGATAACCAGAAGGGATATTTTTACCCTTCGTCGGATTATCTTGAGGAATCGATTAAATATGTGAAGCGCATCTGGGAACAGGTCGGTGAGGAGTTTAAGGACTACGACGATCACCTGATCTTTGAGTCGCTCAACGAGCCCAGACTTGTCGGTACATCGGACGAATGGAACCTGTCGAACAACGATGCATGCCGTGATGCGATACAGTGCATCAATGTACTCAATCAGACTTTTGTTGACACCATCCGTGCGCAGGGCGGGAACAATCCCGACAGGTATCTGCTTGTGCCCGGCTACGCCGCTCAGTGGAACGCCGTTGTTCGCGATGATTTCGTGATCCCTACGGATACCGCTGACAACAAGATCCTTATTGAGGTACATGCGTACAGCCCTTACAATTTCGCGCTCATGGCTCCGACAGACGGCGCGAGCAAAAGAGACTTCAGTGAATCCGAGAACAGCAGCACCTCGGATATCAGGATAATGGTACAGAGACTGGGACAGAAATTTATTGACAAGGGAATAGGAGTTGTTATCGACGAATTCGGTTCGAGAGACAAGGACGGTAACACCGAGGCGAGAGTGGCTCACGCCGCTTATTACGTCAAAAAAGCACGTGAATACGGTATCACATGCTTTTGGTGGGACAATAACTGTTTCTTCGGCAGTGGTGAACGATTCGGAATCCTCAACAGGAAGAACGATACTTTCATGTATCCCGAGATCGCTCAGGCACTCGCGGACAACTGTAAGTAAGACTCAGTCGTTCTCGTGGTTGTCCGAAAGATCGAGATCGTAACTTCTGATCAGCCCCTTGTACTCAGTGGGGCTGATCTTTTTAATAGATCTGAATGCGCGGTTGAAGGTCGAAAGACTCTTGTAGCCGCACGAAGTCGCAACTTCTGTAGTTGAGACGTTGGGGTAGATAAGGAGCTTTTCGGCGTGGCTGATACGCTTCTGGTTGAGGTAATCGGAGAACGATATACCCGCGAACTGCTCAAAGCGCTTCGAAAACTCCGTGGGAGTAAGACCGATCATATCGGCAAGCTTCTTGACGGTGAGATCGGTGGAGAAGTTCCAGCTGATGTAGTTACTCAGAGCCAGGAACTTGTTGGCATATTCATGCTGCTTCTCAATCGGGAGATCGGGGAAGAAGGACTTGGTCTCAAGGTTGGCGCGGCCGATCGTCACGAAGAACTTGATGATCAGCGAGAAGAGGATGGGATCCTCGTAAGCCGTTTCCTGGAAGAACTCGTACTCGATATCCTTAAGGCAGCTCGTAAGGATGGCTGCTGTTTTGGGATCCTCGGCAGCTTTGATGTGTCTGTAGTGGTGGATCGACTCAAGGATCGAGTTCATGCCCTGAAGACTCGAGAAGAGCGAGTAATCAAAAAGCGTGATCTGACGCTCACCCTCGTCGGGAGCGTAGAGTGTATGAAGCTCTCCGGGAGCGATGATGAAAACATCACCGGGGTTGACCCTGTGACGAACACCGTCGCAGAGAACATCGTAGTAATTAACGTAAGGCATGATGATCTCAACGGATGTATGCCAATGAGTGGCGTAATCTTCGTTCTGAACATTGTGATACACGCGGATCCACTTCATACGGGGAAGCGCAAGCGTGTTGTTATCCTGTACGACATACGGATTGTTCATCATGGACTCCTTTAACGTTAGTATTGATATTTAATGATTTTATCATAAACATTGATATCTAACAAATCAAAAAAAGCGAAAAAGCTTATGTGATAAAGCATTAATCAACCACATGATAATAAAAAGTGATTAGTGCCGTATTGTCAAAAATTGCTATAATCATAACAGATGACAGATATTTATCATTTTGGAGGAGATATTTTATGAAAATGGGGCCCATAGCGCCGCAGGATCCCGTTAGGCAGCGGCAATTCTATTACATCATGCTTGATAAGCAGATCAGCATCTTCCCCACCGTAGACGGCAAGAACGTATCGATCATTTTCGCGAACGACGGCAGACTGCGCAGTGCGTCTGAGCTTGTCGGAAACGTGACGGACGAAGCGATCCTCGGTCTTCTTGCTACAACAGCCGACATCAGGAAGCTTGTGTACGGTATCGGAGTATCGATGATCACCGACACAGGCGAAGGAGGGAAGTTCTTCTTTGACCAGAACGGTCTGCATCAGCCTGCGGGCACTTCGATAAGTCAGGAGATCACAGGTGACGGAGTTGAGTACCTGCTCCCCCTTGAGGCATATGAATGGGGCAATGATGATAAAGAGCCGGGGCAGTTCAGATTTGAGTTCCCGAGCATGAACGTACTTGCTACCGTCAATGTCAGGTTCTACTTAAACGACGGCTTTACGGCTCCTCCTTTTGAGGGAATCGACAAGGTGGATCCCACATCGGACGGCTACAGGGAGATGATCAAAGGCGGAGTTTTAAGTCTCGGTGATACAACGAGATTAAAGGCTGCCTTTGAGAGGGCTAGAAGCGGTCAGGACACCGCGATCACATTTATCGGCGGATCCATCACTCAGGGTGCGGGTTCGAACCCCATCAACAAAGAGTGCTATACCTACAAGACCTATCAAGGCTTCAAAGAGCTTTTCAAGCCCACAGGTGAGGTTACCTACGTTAAAGCCGGTGTCGGAGGAACTCCCTCTGAGCTCGGCCTCGTCAGAGTAGACAAGGACCTGATCAAATTCGGCAAGGTAGAGCCCGATATCGTTGTCATCGAATTCGCTGTCAACGACGCGGGAGACGAGACGGGCGGCGACTGCTACGAAGGACTTGTGAGACGTTGCCTCAAAATGAAGAAGAAGCCCGCCGTGATCCTTCTTTTCTCGGTATTTGTTGACGACTATAACCTCGAGGAAAGACTTGTTCCGATCGGTAAGCACTATAACCTTCCCATGGTCAGCATCAAGAGTGCGGTTACCAAGCAGTTCTACCTCAAGAAGGACGAAGGACGCGTGATCGGCAAGAACGCATTCTTCTATGACCGTTATCATCCCGCAAACATCGGTCACACCATCATGTCCGACTGTATACTCGAACTCTTCAGAAGAGCGGATGTCGAGAACCCCGAGGGTGAGAGTACAGACGATACCAAGACCGCTATGCGAAGCGATGATTTCGATATGATCAATCTCATCGACCGTACACACAACGAACCCGGTGCAGTGATCGAGCCCGGAAGCTTTACCGGTACCGATACAGTCCTTCAGGCATGCCAGATGGATGTGTCGATCGAAAGCACACCCCAGTTCCCCGATAACTGGGCACACTTCGGTAAAGGCGATGAACCGTTCAGAATGACGCTCAAGTGCAGAACGCTTTTGATCGTATATAAAGATTCCAATTCACCGGATGAGGGTGATGTCGACGTATTTGTCGACGGCAGTCTCGTTAAGACCATTAATCCCAGAGCGATCGGTTGGATCCACTGCAACCCGTACGTTATCATCCGTGAGAAGGAAGCAAAGGAACATGTTGTTGAGATAAGGATGCATGAAGGTTTCGAGGACAAGAACTTTACGATCCTCGGCTTCGGAGTTTATGCTTGAAAGGAGTACTAATGATCACAAAGGAACGCATTAAGGAATGTGAAGAGCTGGCTGCAAAGCTTGTCGCTCAGATGACACCCGAAGAGAAGGTTTATCAGCTTCGTAACGGAGCTCCCGCGATCGAAAGACTCGGGATCCCGTCTTATAACTACTGGAACGAATCTCTTCACGGAGTTGCCCGTGCCGGGATCGCAACAGTATTCCCTCAGGCCATAGGGCTTGCGGCTACATTTGATGAAGATCTTCTTGAAAAGGTCGGAGATACGATCTCCACTGAGGGTCGTGCAAAGTATTTCGGACAGTTCAAGTACGGTGATCATGGTATCTACAAGGGACTTACATTTTGGGCTCCCAATATAAACATCTTCCGTGATCCCAGATGGGGACGCGGTCATGAGACATACGGAGAGGATCCTTACCTCACATCACGTCTCGGCGTACGCTTCGTTAAGGGCATTCAGGGAGATGATAAGAAGTATCTCAAGGCTGCTGCATGTGCAAAGCATTTCGCTGTTCACTCGGGTCCCGAGGCAGTTCGTCATGGCTTTAATGCGGTCTGCAATAAGCAGGACCTCAGAGAGACTTACCTCCCCGCATTTAAGGCTCTTGTTCAGGAAGCCGGCGTAGAAGCCGTTATGGGTGCTTATAACCGTACAAACGGTGAAGTATGTTGCGGAAGCAAGACACTCCTTAAGGACATCCTCAGGGATGAATGGGGCTTTGAAGGTCATGTTACTTCCGACTGCTGGGCCATCAAGGATTTCCACGGCAACCATGCCGTTACCAAAGAGCCCGCAGAGTCTGTAGCGCTCGCCATGAACAACGGCTGTGACCTTAACTGCGGCGATATCTACCAGTACCTGCTTGATGCCGTTGACAGAGGACTTACCACATGGGAGAAGATCGACAAGGCTCTCACCAGAGTTCTCGCCACAAGATTCAAGCTCGGTATCCTCGGGAACGCTGATGACAACAAGTACAACAAGATCGATTACTCATACGTTGACACCGACGAGGCAAGGGCGCTCAACCTTCAGGCATCTCTTGAGAGTATCGTGCTCCTTGACAACAAGAGTGGCACACTTCCTCTTGATGTTTCGAAGATCAAGACGATCGGCGTGATCGGACCCAATGCGGACAACCGCAAGGCACTTGTCGGAAACTACGAAGGAACTGCTTCCGAGTACGTTACGATCCTTGACGGTATCAGAGAGGCCGTAAAGGGAACCGGTACTCGTGTTATGGTTTCCGAAGGCTGCCATCTCTACAAGGACAAGATGTCGGATCTTTCCGAGCCCGACGGCGACAGAATTGCCGAAGCTAAGAACGTTTGTGACCTCAGTGACGTGGTTGTTCTCTGTGTCGGTCTCGATGCTTCTCTTGAAGGCGAAGAGGGTGATACAGGCAACGAGTACGGCAGCGGCGACAAGCCCAACCTTTACCTTCCCGGACTTCAGGGTAAACTTCTCGATGCGGTTACCGCTTCGGGCAAGCCCGTGATCGTTGTCTGCCTCGCAGGAAGCGCTATCTACCTTGACAGTGCTTATGAGAAGGCTGCGGCAACAGTGCTCGCTCTTTATCCCGGAGCTCAGGGCGGACGTGCGTTCGCGCAGATCCTCTTCGGACAGAAGTCACCTGAGGGCAAGCTCCCTGTGACCTTCTACGGCGAGAAGAACACACTTCCGCTTGATACGGATTACTCGATGAAAGGCAGAACTTACAGATACATGACAGAGAAGCCTTTCTATCCCTTCGGCTACGGACTTTCTTATACCTCGTTTAAGGAGACTGTGGACAAGATCGTAGTCAACGGTCAGGCTGTCAGCGGTGACATCTCGTTTAAGAAAGACGACGTTATGGATATATACGTTACGGTCGAAAACACAGGCAAACTTGAGGGAGCCGCAACCGTTCAGGTATATGTTTCATACGAAGGCACCGACGCGCCCGTGAGATCGCTCAAGGCTCTCAAGAAGGTGAGACTCGCAGCCGGCGCCAAGGAAACAGTCAAGCTTACACTCGGCAACGATTCCTTCGGTCTTTTCAATGAGGAAGGCTTACTTAAGCTCAACAAGGGTGTTTATACCGTCGCTGTCGGTGATTCACAGCCCGACGAAAGAAGCAAAGAGCTTACCGGTGTTGAATGCAGCACATTTAAGGTTAGTGTTGCAGAGACTGCAGACATCTGATACTATCAGTTAAGTCGCATTTGGAAGTGATCGTTTACTTCCGGAATAATAACGGATCATCGGGCAAATGATGTGTTTTTAATGCGTCATTTGCCCTTTTAAGAGGAATCAGTGCTATGAAGATCATTTCGAACAGGATAAGCATTATTTGCGGTCATTACGGAACAGGCAAGACCAATCTTGCGGTCAACCTTGCACGTGACCACGCGAGGCAAGGAGAGAAGGTTACGATCGTTGACATGGACATCGTCAATCCTTACTTCCGCACCTCCGATTACAGGAAGATTCTTGAGGATGAGGGAATTGAGGTGATCGCTCCCGTGTTCGGCGCGACAAACCTTGACCTTCCTTCGCTTCCCGCAGCCATGTACCTGGCCTTTGAGAAAGAGGGTACCGTTATTTTCGATCTGGGCGGTGATGATGTGGGTTCAACGGTTATGGGCAGATTCCGTGAGAAGCTGAACGGTAAGGACTACGAAATGCTCTACGTCATCAATAAATACAGAGACCTTGACTGCGATCCCACTGAGACAGCTGAGATCCTTAAAGAGATCGAAGCCGTTACGAAGCTTAAGGCAACCGGAATCATCAATAACTCTAATCTAATGTATGAAACGACTCTTGAGCACATCGAAAAAGGCATGGAATATGCGCGTAAGACCGCTTCATTACTGGGATTGCCGGTAGTAGCGACAGTGATGCGAAGAGATATAGCTTCAGATTATAAGGCCGATACCGCCGAAACAGGCGAGATAATACCTGTAGATATCATCGCAGGGCCGTCTTTTTGATGTTTACAAATTATAAACCTAGTGCTAGAATACTGTGATATGTTAAAAAAGTGCAGATATATAACTGCAGGAAGGAGAAAACATGGCTAAACTTATTATCAACGAGACGAATTGTAAAGGATGCGAGATGTGCGTGAACGCATGTCCCAAGCAGCTGCTAAAGCTATCGGACCATATTAACGGTAAGGGCTACCATCCGGTAATGATGACAGATGAGGCTGCATGCATAGGTTGCAAATCGTGCGCCATTATGTGTCCTGATGTCTGCATTACCGTAGAGAGATGATCCTGAGATACACAGGGATCCGTACAATTTGGAAATAGTTTAGGACTAAGGAGAATTAGAAATGTCAGAAAAAGTATTAATGAAAGGTAACGAAGCTCTTGCGGAAGCAGCTATCCAGGCAGGATGCAGGCTCTTCTTCGGATATCCGATCACGCCTCAGACCGAGCTCTCCGCATACATGTCGAAGAAGATGCCCAAGATCGGCGGCCTCTTCCTTCAGGCAGAGTCAGAGCTTGCAGCAATCAACATGGTACTCGGTGCATCTGCAGCAGGTAAGCGTGCGATGACATCTTCAAGCTCGCCCGGAATCAGTTTGAAGAGCGAGGGTATCTCATATATAGCAGGTTCGGATGTTCCCGCTGTTATCATCAATGTTCAGCGTGGCGGCCCCGGACTCGGAAGTATCCAGCCCTCACAGGCAGATTATTGGCAGGCTACCAAGGCTACAGGCCACGGTGATTTCCAGCTTATCGTTCTTGCTCCTTCGACAGTACAGGAGATGGCAGATTTCGTAGGACAGGCATTTGACCTCGGCGATAAGTACAGAATGCCCGTTATGATCCTTTCCGACGGTATGCTCGGTCAGATGATGGAGCCCGTTTCGTTCCCCGACAAGGGTGAGCCCGTGATCCCCGAGAGACCTTGGGCAGCAAGCGGACATGGCGGAAAGCGTCCTCACAATATCGTTAACTCTCTTTATATCGAAGCAAAGGATCTTGAGAAGACCGTTGTTGAGAGATTTAAGAAGTACGAGATCATCAAGAAGGAAGAGCAGAGAGCAGAGTCATACCTCACAGAGGATGCAGAGATCGTTATCGTTGCATACGGCGCATCTTCGCGTGTTGCAAGAAGTGCGGTTAACTCGGCACGTGCCGAAGGCATCAAGGTAGGTCTTGTAAGACCCATCACACTTTGGCCTTTCCCTACGGACGCTATCGAAGCTACAGTTCCCACAGCAAAGAAGTATCTCACAGTTGAGATGAGCATGGGACAGATGGTAGATGATGTTAAGCTCGTAGTTAACGGACGTAAGCCCGTAAGCTTCTTCGGAAGAACCGGCGGTATCATTCCTACACCCGGTGAAATCCTTGAAGAGATCAAAAAGTTAAATGGTAAGGAGGCGTAACAATGGCTATAGTATTTGAAAAACCCCATGCACTTACCGACGTTCCTTTCCATTACTGCCCCGGCTGTACACACGGTATCGTTCATCGTCTTGTAGCTGAAGCTATCGATGAGCTCGGTGTTGAAGGCAAAGCAGTCGGCGTTGCATCGGTAGGATGCTCGGTATTCAGCTACAATTATTTCAACTGTGATATGGTACAGGCACCCCACGGTCGTGCTCCGGCCGTAGCAACCGGTATCAAGAGGGCTCAGCCCGACAACGTTGTCTTCACATACCAGGGAGACGGCGACCTTGCAGCTATCGGTACATGTGAGACCGTACATGCTGCAACACGTGGTGAGAACATCACCGTTATATTCATCAACAACGCTATCTATGGTATGACCGGCGGACAGATGGCACCCACATCGCTTCCCGGACAGGTAACCCAGACAACACCTTACGGTCGTGACGTTAAGATCGCAGGTTACCCCATCAGGATGTGCGAGATGCTCTCGACACTTGACGGTGTTGCACTTGCACAGCGCGTTACGGTTGACAACGTTAAGCATGTCAACGAAGCAAAGAAAGCTATCAAGAAGGCATTTGAGAACCAGATCAACGGCCTTGGATATTCGATCGTAGAAGTAGTATCCACCTGCCCCACAAACTGGGGTATGTCTCCCAAGGACGCCGTAGACTGGCTTGAGAACAACATGCTTCCTTATTATCCTCTCGGTGTATATAAGGATAAAACAGCGACAACTCAAGGGGGTGACAACTGATGGATAAGACAATGAATGTACTCCTTGCCGGATTCGGTGGTCAGGGTATCCTCTTCGCAGGAAAGGTTATGGCTTACTCGGGACTTGTTGACGGAGCTGAGATCAGTTGGCTTCCTTCCTATGGCCCTGAGATGCGTGGCGGTACATGTAACTGCAGCGTAGTTCTTTCGAACGATGCTATCGGTTCACCCCTCGTTGTTAACCCCGATGTCCTCATCGCCATGAACAAGCCTTCGCTCCTTAAGTTTATGGACAATGTTGTTAGCGGCGGAACGATCATCGTTGACAGCTCAACAGTTGATGTTAAGGTTGAGAGAACAGATGTTACCGTTTATTACGTACCTGCTACCAAGCTTGCTGATGAAGGCGGACTCAAGGGTCTCGCCAACATGATCCTTGTAGGAAAACTCTTCAAGGAAACAGGCTTCGTATCGCAGGATTCCCTCGACAAGGGCCTCCTCAAGTGCATTCCTCCCAAGAAGGAAGCTATGATCGAGTCCAACAAGAAGGCACTTGCGATCGGTGCTCAGCAGTGATCTGAATTAGATTCATAAAGACTTTTTTGAACCCTCGGGATCTGAACCCGGGGGTTCTTTTTTGATAAACAAAAAGGTAATTATTGCCTTTTGTTTTGAACCGGTAAAAGATATAATTTTATTTAGGTGTATTTTGAATCAAACCCAAGCTTCTGTGATGTACCGACAGACAGGTTACATCCGGAGCGTTCGGAAAGGAATCGTATGAATTTTTGTATCAGTATCGGTGGGACAACATGTGAGATCCTCGTTGAAGAAAAGGCATTTGAAGGTGTTAAGCGTATTGCACGGACACTCTGTGACGATATAGAATGCGTCTGCTCGGTGAGACCCGGTTGCAGAGTCGGTGTACCCGAGAAGCTTTCGGGATACACGATCATCGCGGCCACACTTGAGAGCAGCCCTTTCCTCGACAGCCTCGACGAAAGGGGACTGTTTGAAAACCTTAAGGGCAAGAGAGAGTGCTACGGATTCTTCGGTTTTGAGGCTTCGGAGCTTGGGATCGGTGAAGGAAGAGTCCTTCTTGTCGCAGGATCCGACAAGAGAGGAACGATCTACGGACTTCTGAACATTTCGGAACGCTGCGGTGTTTCACCGCTCATCTACTGGGGTGACGTAAAGCCCGCTCACAGGGACGATATCGTTATCGATATTCCGAACGGTTTTATATCTAAGGAGCCCTCGGTTGAGTACAGAGGACTGTTCATTAATGATGAGCTTCCGGGCTTCGGCAACTGGGCCATCGAGAAGTTCGGAGGAGCGAATGCTCATGCATATGAGGAAGTGTTTAAGCTCATCCTCCGTCTCAAAGGTAATTACATGTGGCCTGCCATGTGGTTCGAGATCTTCTCGGAAGACGGTCCGGGGCTCTTGAATGCCGAGCTCGCCGACATATACGGTATAGTAATGGGTACTTCGCATCATGAACCCCTCTGCCGTGCAGGAGCGGAGTGGCAGAAGATCTATTCTAACTATGGTACGGACAACACATGGAGCTTCATAAAGAACGGTGAAGCCATAAGCAAGTTCTGGAGGGACGGTCTTATCAGGAACCGTGCCTTTGAGAATATAATAACTATCGGTATGCGCGGAGAGGACGATTCTTTACTCCTTTCAGAGGATGCCACTCTCGAAGACAACATAAACGTTTTAAAGAAAGCTATCCTTGAACAGTACAGACTCCTCAAGGAGAATGTCTCGCCCGACCTTAAGGACATTCCCAAGATGCTTGCCATCTACAAAGAAGTAGAGGATTTCTACTACGGTGACGCTCAGACACAGGGACTCAAGGACTGGGATCAGCTTGAGGATGTGATCTTCCTTCTTTCGGATGACAACTTCGCCAACACACGCGGACTTCCGACCATGGAGGACAGGGATCACAAGGGTGGCTTCGGTATGTATTATCACTTCGATTACCACGGAGCACCCATAAGCTACGAATGCGTCAACTGCACGACCCTCCCTAAGATCTGGGATCAGATGACATTGGCTTACGATTCCGGAGTTAAGAAGCTTTGGATCGTTAACGTCGGAGACATCAAGTTTAACGAACTGCCTCTTTCGTACTTCATGGACCTTGCCTATGACTACGAGAAATGGTCCCTGCCTAACCTTACCGACAGGTACTTGAAGGAGTTCGTCGACAGGAACTTTGCGGGTGATGTGAGCGACCGCAGGAAGAACGACATCATCAGATTCACGGAACTCTTTACAAGGATGAACTCGATCATCCATCCCGAGACGGTTCTTCCGGAGTCCTTTGCTCCTGCGGCCTTTTGTGAAACTAAGGGCATGATCGCTCTTGCCAGGGAGATCATAGAACTCGGAGATTCGATCAGAGGCAGTATTGAGGCAACCTCAAAGATCGCTTTCGAAAGCCTTTTCTACTTCCAGGGTATGGCGTCCGCTTATTCGATGCTCGCGAACCTCTACGCCGGCATGAACAGATTCCTTGCCGGAAGAGGAGCATTAAGAGCCAACGATTATATACCTCTTATCGAAGAGATGATAGCCGCGGATCAGTCCGTTGTGAAGGAGTTCCACGAATGGCAGGACAGTAAGTGGAAGTACATGCTTGCGTCCGCACACACGGGCTTTAAGAACTGGAACGATGACATCTGGAATTACCCGGCCAGTATGAAGGTTTACCCCCTCGACAGAAGAGCCGTACTGTTCAGTTTTGAAGACAGCACGTTCTTCCACACGGGTTCGATGTGGACAGACTCACGGAAACTTGAGTCCTTTGTCCTGACCGATTCGGATCGCCTTGAAACGAGCTTCTTTATCGATCTGAAGGCGCCCTTTGCATTTGATTACAAGCTCTTGTGTGAGGACACGAACATCACTATGAGTCCTTCGAGCGGTCACTTTGATCCGACAGCATCAAGTTACCTTGAGATCAGGATTGGTGCCGACAGGAAGAGACTTGAGAGCAAAGGAACGGCCGAGATCGAAGTGGTGCTTGATTTTGGCGCGAAGACCGCACCCATGAACGAAACGATCATTAAGGACAGGATCTTCGTGCATTACGCTCCGCTTGACACCGGCAGTGAGCTCTTCATCCACAGAAGCGAATGCGGTGTGATCGTTATCCCTGCGGCAAACTATGCCTCGGCCACGGATTCTGAGGAAGGAAGCTTTATCCTCGTCAAAGGTCTCGGAAGGACAGGGAATGCCGTCAAGGCCACACCCTTCGATAAGTATTTCCGTGAAGCCGAAGATAAGCCTTATCTTGAGTATCTGTTCGAAACGAACGGACCCGGTGAGTACAGGATCGACTTCTATACACTCGGTCGTAACCCCGTCGTGATGGGAGAAGCGATGCGCTTTGACATAAGCGTTGATGATATGGATCCCGTGACGATCACGACGTGCGACACGGATTACAAGACTCACTTTACAAACGCTCTTTGGAGCAGCAACGTCATGACCGGCATCAATGTGGCTTCGACCACAGCGCACCTCATGAGCGGGCTCGGCTCCCTTAAGGTTTATGCCGGCGACCCGAACGTTGCCATCGAAAAGATCGTGATCTCGCCCGTGGGTCTGAAGGTTCCCGAGACACGTCTCGGACCCTGTTTTACAAGCAAGATAATTTAATCAGTTTTAAGATCTAATTCCTGCGTACTGTACAGAGAATTATGATATACAGCCTGCGTGCTGTACAGATAATCATGATATATTTCCTGCGTAATATTCGGGGGATAGTGGACAGAAAAAGATTTTTTTGAGGTGAAATCGTTTTGACAGATAAAGTAATTGGATTCTTTAAGGATATTTGCGCAATCCCCCACGGGTCGGGTAATTGCTCGGGAGTGGGAGATTATCTCGTCCGTTTTGCGAAGGACAGGGGTCTCGAATACGTCCGCGACCTCAAGGGTAATGTCCTTATCAGAGGAGCGGCTGTGGGAGCCGCGAACGATCCCGCCAAAACGGTGATCTTACAGGGACATCAGGACATGGTCTGTGTGAGGACTGACGAATGTCAACTTGATATGGCCAAGGATCCTCTTGACCTGAGGATCGAGAACGGTATGATATTTGCCGCAGGTACAAGTCTCGGTGCGGACGACGGTATCGGAGTCGCAATGGCGCTTGCGGTTCTTGATGACACACAGAACCCTCATCCTCCGATCGAAGCGCTCTTTACTGTCGACGAGGAAACCGGCATGTCGGGTGCTGCAGAGTTTGATACTTCGTGCCTGGTCGGAAAGAAGCTCATTAATCTTGACAGCGAAGAAGAGGGAGTTGTCACGTGTGCCTGTGCCGGCGGCGAAAGGCTTGATGTGAAGATCCCACTTTCAAAATCAATTCACCCTGTTTCGAATCCGATACCTTCCGAAATGGGATGGATCAGGATTCATGTCTCCGGACTTGCGGGAGGTCACTCGGGTTGTGACATACACAAGGGCAGACTCAACGCACTTCGTGTGATCACCGACCTGCTCGGCAAAATGAGGGGCATTGAATTCGGGCTCGCGGATTACAGGGGCGGACGTTTTGACAACGTTATATGTTCCGATGCCGAAGCTGTGATCCTGGTCGATCCGAAGGACAGGAGCGCATTCGTGTCGCAGCTTACCGAGATCAAAGACAGATCTTTCCTCGGTTACATGAATATCGAGAAAGGCATCTCGGTCGATATTTCGACCTCCGAAGCCGCCTACACCGGCAAAGGATTCGTGCTCGGCTTTAAGGAGACATCAGAGTTTTTGAAAGCCATGAGTTCGATCCCGCAGGGCGTAACGCTTATGATGCAAGATCGTCCGGAATCCGTCGATACTTCCATGAACCTCGGTACCGCGCGGATCGAGGGTGACGAGTTTAAACTCACCTTCTCACTTCGGTCGAGTTGCGATGACAGGAGAAGAGAGCTTGAGACGAGGGTCACCGGAGCACTCGGAGGGATCACGGGATGTACCTGGAGTGTCAGAGATCCGTACCCCGCATGGCAGTATGTTACTTCGTCGCCTCTTCGTGATACTCTTTGCTCCGCCTATAAGGAACTCTTCGGAAGCGAGATGGGGACGGCAGTTACGCACGGCGGTTTGGAGTGCGGGTATTTCGCATCAGGGATAGAGGGATGCGAGCTTGTTTCGATAGGACCTCAGATCGACGATATTCATTCCGTCAAGGAGAAGATCTCCGTCGGATCGATAGACAGGACAATAAAGCTTCTGGTGAAGACTCTTGAGAAGCTCTGTTAGGAGTGATATATAAGCATTAAAAACGGCATATCGGGATATCCCGGTATGCCGCTTGTTTTGTGCGATAAGCGAAGGCCGTCTGTTGCAAGCTTGTTTGTGAACAGACGGCTGAGTGAACGGACATCGAGCGGACTTGTACGCGAGATGTCCCGTCGCATCGAGTAGGAGTCAGCCTACTCGATTGATATGATCAGGCGTCGTAGAGAGTGACGCTGTTGAGACCCTTGTACTCTGAGGGAGTACAGTGTTTGAGATTCTTGAAGACTCTGTTAAAGGTCGAAAGAGAATTGAAACCGGACTGCATGGCCACTTCCGTGATCGAGATATCAGGTGTGATCAGAAGCTTCTCAGCGTGTTCGATCCTTTTCTGTGTGAGGTATTCATAATACGATACGTTCGTAAACTGTTTAAAGAGTCGTGCAAAGTGGAAGCGGGAGAAGCCTGCGATGTTGGCAAGCTGCTCAACCGTGACATCCTCTGTGCAGTGCTCGTTTATAAAGTTGCAGACACGGAGGAATTTCTCGACGTACTCGTGCTGTTTGTTTGACTTGACGTTACCGAACTGCTTATCGTTGCGGGTTGATTCGCGGCCGATATGTACGAAGCAGTTGATGAGCTGTGAGTATATCCTGGCCTCACGGAACTGGAGACGACTGAAGTATTCCTTCTCAATATCGGAGAGTATAGCGATCAGCTTGTCCGCAAGTTCCTTTTCCTCTGTGCCTTCGATCAGCTTGTAGGGATGGAAGTTGCGAAGTGCGGAATCCATACCTTTGAGATTACACATGAGGGCGTAATCCATCATGATGATAAGTCTTTCTCCGACGGGAGGAGCGTAGAGTGCGTGAAGCTCTCCGGGTGGGATGAGGAGAATATCGCCTTCGTTGATGGTGAACTTGATCCCGCCTATCTCAATATAGTAGCAATTATGGATCGGCATGATGATCTCCATCGCATTATGCCAGTGAATAGGGTAGTTCTCGTTAACGTCATTGTGATAGACACGCACACCGTTCATACCTTCATATGAAACAGTCTCGACTATTCCGTTAAGTATTTCTATCATGTCTGTCCTCCTGATCCCGATCGTCAAACTCGCGAATTGCTTCGCAATTTGCTCGTTATAAAGCAGATCGCTTCGCGATCCTGCTGGTACCGGGCTTGAACCCGGCACCAGCGAAAAGCTTCTCCCACCACCTAAAGGTGGTGGGTTATCTTTTTGCTTTATATATCATCGGATGATATCCATATGTACAACAAGATACTCAAAAATTGCGAAAGATTAAATTGACGAAAAAGCTAAGTTTAAGGGACTTTTCGACCTTCGGATGGTCAAAATTGACAATTATTAGCCCCGAATGAGCTAATTATACCACGAAACTAACGATGTGTAAATAGTAAAAGAGCAAAATTTGACAGGTTGAAATATAACAAATGGTTACTGATAGCAATATATGATAATCATTTGAACCAAAAGTGAATAGTAGGGAGTTAATTAGTTAATTATACTCATGATTGAAAACAGATAAAGGGGTATGTTATGAGCTACGAATTTGCATGGCTTGATTATCGGAACAGTGTTGCTGCCGGTGCGGGAGATTATCTTAAGAAGATCGCTTGTACAGGCTTTGAGATAGCTTCGGAAGCCGATAAGAACATACTTTTTTCTGCTGAGCAGGAACTCATGAGAGCCGCTAAAGAGATCAACGGACAGCAGAGTACGGTCTTAAAGGATGAAGTGACGTCCGAAGGCATAAGCGTTGTTCTCTCTGATGCGCCCGGACTTAAGACCGGTGGTTTTAAGATAATGATCACCGGACCGAAGATCACGATCGAAGCTTCCGACGCGAGCGGAATACTTTACGGAGTTTTCAGAGCAATCACTCTGATCAGAACAGGCAAGACGTCGGACGGACAGATTGCGGAATCGCCCGCATCGCCCATCAGAATGCTCGACCACTGGGACAACCCGGACGGATCGATCGAGAGAGGTTACTCGGGCAGATCCTTCTTCTTTAAGAACGATCATCTCTATGTTGATGACAGAACACGTGAATACGCCAGACTTGTAGCATCGGTCGGGATCAACGCCGTTGCGATCAACAATGTCAATGTCAACGACATTGCAACCGGACTTGTTTCGGGTTACGACAGGAAAGAACTCACAGAGATTGCGAAGATCTTTGGTGATTACGGTATAAAGCTTTACATCAGCCTTAATTTTGCTTCACCCATGTCACTCGGTGCCACCGACACGGCCGATCCCCTGGACAGCAAGGTAGCACAGTGGTGGAAGGAAGCGGCTGACGGTCTTTACAGGGACATCCCCGAACTCGGAGGCTTCCTTGTTAAGGCGGATTCGGAGGGCAGACCCGGTCCCTTCTCGTACGATAGGACTCATGCAGACGGCGCGAACATGCTTGCGCGTGCGCTTGCTCCTCACAACGGGCTGCTTATTTGGCGCTGCTTCGTTTACAACTGCCAGCAGGATTGGCGTGATCACACGATGGACCGCGCGAGAGCCTGCTATGACAATTTCATAGGTCTTGACGGACAGTTTGATGACAACGTCATCCTTCAGATCAAGAACGGACCCATGGATTTCCAGGTCAGAGAACCTGTTTCACCTCTTTTCGGAGGACTTAAGAAGACCAACATGATGGTCGAGTTCCAGATCGCCCAGGAGTACACGGGACAGCAGCGTGATATCTGCTACCTTATCCCGATGTTCAAGCAGGTGCTTGATTTTAAGACATACAACGGTGACGGTGAAGGTGTTCTCTGTGACATAGTCACAGGCAAGGGATCCAAGCAGACTTGCGGTATGGTTGCGGTCTCCAACACCGGTGACGATCCCAACTGGACCGGACACGATCTCGCGGGAGCCAATCTTTACGGGTTCGGAAGACTTGCTTTTAACCCCGCTCTTACTTCGGAGGAGATCGCCGACGAATGGTCGAGACTTACGTTCTGCAACGATGATACGGTTGCGGACGGAGTCACAAAGATGCTCATGATGTCCTGGCCGACATACGAGAAGTACACATCGCCGCTCGGTATCGGATGGATGATAAGTCCCGGACATCATTACGGACCCGACATTGAAGGATACGAATTCTCTCCTTGGGGTACATACCATCGTTCCGACAGGAACGGCCTCGGAGTTGAGAGAGGCAAGACTGGTACCAAGATGATCGATCAGTACAATGAACCGGTCAGAAGCCTCTACGAGAGCATTGAAACCTGTCCCGATGAACTTGTTCTGTTCTTCCACAGACTTTCGTACGATCATGTCCTTAAATCGGGGAAGACGGTTATTGAACACATCTACGACTCGCATTTTGAGGGTGTTCAGGACGTCAATGAGATGATCGGTATCTGGAGATCGCTCGCGGACAAGGTTGACGGCGTCAGATTCGGGCGTGTTAACGACAGGCTTGACGGACAGCTCATGAACGCACGCGAGTGGAGAGACAGGATCAATACATATTATTACCGTCACAGCGGTGTTCCCGACAAACAGGGAAGAAAGATATACTGATGCAATGAATCGGATGCGGTTAAAACCGGCATCTTAAGAGGAGGATTTGAAGTGAGTAAAAAAATCAGCACTTCGGAAAACATAATCGTTGGCTACAAGCCGCGGAGGATGCCGATCGGAACGGCACTCAGAAAGTATTGGCAGCTTTACCTGCTCTTGCTTCTTCCGATCGTTTATTTCATCATCTTCCGTTATAAGCCGATGGAATTTATCGTTGTAGCTTTTAAGGATTACAAGCTCAACATGAATGTTTGGGAGATGCCTTGGGCATCTACCAAGAAAGAAGGGCTGGATGTCTTTAAGTGGTTCGCGACCGCTTTTAAAGATCAGATGTTCCTCAAGGCTCTTAAGAACACGATCACTCTGAACATCATGGATCTTATCATAGGATTCCCGGCGCCGATCATTTTCGCCCTGATCCTTAACGAGCTCACAGCCAAGCGTTACAAGAAGATCGTTCAGACCATTGCATACATGCCTCACTTCCTTTCGTGGGTCATCATTTACAGTATCGCACTTCAGTTGCTTGCTCCTTCGACCGGTCTTTTGAACATGATCTTCGACAATCTCGGTATCGGTTCGGTTGACTTCCTCGGAAATCCCGACACCTGGGTCGGAACTTACATAGCATTCGGTGTATGGCAGAATTTCGGATGGGGTTCCATTGTTTACCTGGCGGCGATCGCCGGTATAAACCCTGAGCTATACGAAGCGGCTTCCGTTGACGGAGCCGGGCGATTTAAGAAGATGTGGCACATTACATTGCCCGGCATTAAATCCACGATCGTAGTCCTGCTGATCATGGCTCTCGGCGGAATCCTCGGAGGAAACTTCGATCGTAACTTTGCAATGCAGAACAAATTGAATATAGCCAAGTCAGAAGTACTTTCCACTTTCGTTTATAAGCGAGGTATCAAGAGTCTTAAGTTTGAGCTTTCAACCGCTGTAGGTCTTTTCCAGTCGGTTGTCGGAGTGTTCTTCCTCCTGAGTGCGAACTTCCTTTCGCGTAAGCTCGGTGAAAGAGGTCTTTGGTAAGTAGTAATAATTTGAGGAGAGTATTGAGATGATCAAATCTAAAAAATCAAAAGTGGGAGACTGGGTATTCATTATTATATGTGCCTTTGTTACACTTATCTGCGTTGTACCGATGCTTAACCTTTTGGCAAGATCACTTTCCGGTACATCGTATCTGATCAAGCATGAGGTTTACCTTATCCCCAAGGGACTGAATTTTGATTCATATGCTACAGTCCTTTCGGATTCCAAATACATTGTTTCGTTCTTCTGGACGGCAGGGCTTACGATTGTTTGCACATTCCTTTCGCTGTTTATGACAACGATCTGTGCGTATCCCCTGATCTACCAGGAGCTTCGCGGACGAGGGATCATTAACATCCTTGTCACGATAACGATGTTCTTCAGTGCCGGTACGATCCCGAATTACCTGCTCATGAAGCAGCTCGGATTCCTCAATACACCGTTTGCGCTCATGATACCCAGTTGTCTTTCGGTATTTAACATGATCATCATGAGAAGCTTCTTCTACGGAATTCCCGATTCACTTCGTGAATCCGCAGAGATTGACGGTGCGAGCCACATCAAGATCCTTTGGAAGATATACATTCCGCTTTCAAAGCCCGTGTTCGCAACACTTGCTCTTTTCTATGCTGTAGGTAGATGGAACGGTTACACCGATTCCCTTATGTATATCACCGTTGAACATTCGGAACTCTGGACACTTCAGCACCTGCTCTACAACATTATGCAGGCTATCCAGAGCGTTGATACGGCGGCTCAGGAAGGCTTCTCGAAACCCGGCCTTTCCGAATCACTCAAATCCGCCATCGTTATGTTCTCGACGGTACCTATCCTGTGTATCTATCCCTGGTTGCAGAAGTACTTCATCCACGGTGTTACACTCGGTGCCGTTAAAGAATGAGTTACTACGGAATGATCGGTTTCTCACAGTGAGTTACCGTTAATTCATACAAAAAACTTTAAAAGGGAGGTCCCAAAAAGTGAAAAAGTTATTAGCAATGATCCTTGTCCTTTGTATGGTCCTTTCTCTTGCAGCTTGCGGAAGCAGCAACACAGAAGAGAAGACTCCTGACACAACTCAGGCTGAGACAGAGAAGCAGCCCGAGGCTAAGAAGGACGACACAACAACACAGTCTTCCGGTTTAGGTGAAACACTTAAGCAGGCGGAAGAAGAGGAGAAAGTTGAAGAAGTTAAAGAAGTTGATGTTATCTCAGAGCTCACAGGCGGCGCTCTTGTTGATGGCAAGTTCCCCGAGACGGTTACTCTTAAAGTAGAGTGCTACGACCGTGACGGTGACACACCTGCCGGCGACAACATGTACACAGATTACATCAAGAAGCAGGCACTCGAGAGATACAACATCGCTGTAGAGTACGTTCCTGTTCCCCGTTGGACAGAGGTTGACCAGCTCAACAACCTTCTTGCAGCACAGGAAGCTCCCGATGTTTGCTACACCTACGATTATGCTACAATCCAGGCATATACCGACATGGACGGTGTAAATGATCTCTCTCCTTATCTTACAGAAGAGTTCAAGCCCCTGTTCGCTAACCTTTGGAACTGGCTTGGTTCTGCAGGACTCCTTGCTCATAGAGATCCCGACACAGGCGCTATCAACGCTATCGAAGGTAAGCGTGCAGAGTTCTACCGCACCGCTACATTCATCCGTCAGGATTGGCTTGACAAGCTCGGCCTTGCAAAACCCACAACTCAGGATGAGTTCGAGGCTTGCCTTGTAGCATTCAGAGACAACGCTGAGACACTTCTCGGTGCTGATGCAAGCAAGATGGTTCCCCTTTCACTTTCAACAGATGCAGGTTGGAGAGCAAGCACTCTTATCGAGTCTTACCTTGATCCTAACATCACAGACAAAGAGCTCTACATCAACGGTTTTGATGAGAGACATTACACACAGAACGGAACCAAGGACGCTATCAAGGTTCTCAACAAGTGGTACAACATGGACCTTATCTGGAAGGATTTCGCACTCTATGCTGAAGGCGATGCTACAGAAGGCGATATGCAGAAGGCCGGCTATGTCGGAGCTATGATCTGCAACTACGATATTCCTTTCCGTGATGGTGAGAACAGCATCAACTACCAGCTTACACAGCTTGTAGGACCCGAAGCTAAGTTTGTTGCTATCGACACATTCAAGGATAAGAACGGCGGATACACCAAGTACGCTTACACAACAACAGGTTCCGATCGTAAGATCTTCATGCCTAAGACAAACACAAACGTACTTGCAGGCTTCCTGTTCCTTAACATGATCACCGATCCCGAGATCATCAACTACCTCCAGCTCGGTGAGGAAGGCATCACATTCACTAAGAATGCTGACGGTTCCGTTAACACAATCGCTGCTGATGCTGATCACGTTGCAAACACGATCAACTCACAGTACAACATCGACTACACAATGACATGTAACGGACTTCACCTCCTTGATGAGGACGCTACTATCAAGTCGAAGGCTCTTTCCTACGCTAACGTAGATCCCGCTGATGTTGCTGAAGCAATGAGAGTTTCCTCTAACGATGCTAAGTTCGCACCCGTTGTTAACGTTGGTGTTATCGAGGCTGAGTCCGGACTTGGAAACACACTTTCAGACCTTCGTAACTCCGGTTACTGCAAGTCTATCGTTGCTTCCGAAGCAGACTTTGATTCGGTTTGGGACAGCTGCATGAACGAGTACCTTGCTGCAGGCGGACAGGCTATCATGGATGAGCGTGCTGAGGCATGGCAGAGAGTACTTGGCGACAAGACCATGTATTGATAATCTTACTGCTACAGTTTTTCATAGTACCAAACTCAGGAAGGATTACGTCGCTGCGTAATCCTTCCTGCTTTATAAACTATAAGCGGAGGACAATAACCTCATTCGTTTTCAGAATCTAATTAAACCATTAATTCATTTATCATATATTCAGAACAATAGTTGTATTAATTTTCATTCATCTTGACTTTATGTTACCTAACACTTTTAACCGTATACATTGTGAATAGGCTCGTACGTGCCCATATAACACTTCCGGACAAATCCGCAACGTCGGTACTTAGCAACCGTTTTTGGGTTGCTTAGTACCGCTACGTGAGGACTTAGCGAGAGCGTGTCCGGAAGTATTATATGTGGCAGTACGAGCCGTATTTGGATATATAACGCACTTTAAACTTATGCTTTATATGACTTGTAATCGCTTTACATTAGAGCATCCCTGTGATAAAATCAATCCAAATGGGTTTTAAATAGATTTCCCAGAAAATTAGGAGGTTATATATGTCCAGAGCTAAACAATCCATGGATGGAAATACAGCTGCAGCTCATGTCGCATACGCATTTACCGATGTAGCAGCTATATATCCCATCACACCTTCGAGCCCCATGGCAGACAGTGTTGACCAGTGGTCGGCTTCGAAGCAGAAGAACATCTTCGGTAACCAGGTTAAGGTTGTCGAGATGCAGTCAGAGGCAGGTGCTGCAGGTGCAGTTCACGGTTCACTCGCTGCAGGTGCTATCACCACAACATTTACAGCTTCTCAGGGATTACTTCTTATGATCCCTAACATGTACAAGATCGCTGCCGAGCAGCTTCCCTGCGTATTTGATGTTTCGGCACGTACAGTTGCTACCCAGTCTCTTAACATCTTCGGTGATCACAGTGATGTTTATGCTTGCCGTCAGACAGGTTTCGCTATGCTTGCCGAGACAAATCCTCAGGAAGTTATGGACTTAAGCCCTGTTGCTCATCTTGCAGCTATCTCGGGCAAGGTTCCTTTTCTTAACTTCTTTGATGGTTTCCGTACATCTCACGAGATTCAGAAGATCGAGAAGTGGGACTACGAAGATCTCAAGGAAATGTGCGATATGGATGCAGTTAAGGCATTCAGAGAGCATGCGCTCAATCCTGAGAAGCCTGCTATGCGTGGTTCTCATGAGAACGGCGACGTATTCTTCCAGCACAGAGAGGCTTGCAACACCGTTTACGATGAACTCCCCGCAGTTGTTGAGAAGTACATGAAGAAGATCAACGACAAGCTCGGAACGGATTATGACCTCTTTAACTACTACGGAGCAAAGGATGCTGACCGCGTGATCATCGCTATGGGTTCCATCTGTGATGTTTGCGAGGAAGTTATCGATTACCTTACAGCTAAGGGTGAGAAGGTCGGCCTCGTTAAGGTTCGTCTTTACAGACCTTTCGTTTCCGCTAAGCTCATCGCAGCTATCCCTGCTACAGCCAAGAAGATCGCTGTACTTGACAGAACAAAAGAGCCCGGTTCACTCGGCGAGCCTCTTTACCTTGATGTTGCAGCTGCTCTTCGTGAGGCAGGCAAGAACGACATCATCCTTACAGGCGGTCGTTACGGACTCGGTTCGAAGGATACTCCTCCTTCGTCTGTATTTGCTATTTACAAAGAGCTTGAGAAGAGCACTCCCAAGGCTCGTTTCACGATCGGTATCGTTGATGATGTAACCGGTCTTTCACTTCCCGAAGTTAAGCCCGCACCTATCACATCAGCTGCTGGTACAGTTGAGTGTAAGTTCTGGGGTATCGGTGGTGACGGTACAGTCGGAGCCAACAAGGATTCGACAAAGATCATCGGCGACCACACCGACAAATATATCCAGGCATACTTCCAGTATGACTCCAAGAAGACAGGCGGTATCACCATTTCTCACCTCAGATTCGGTGACAAGCCTATCAAGAGCCCTTACTACATCAACCAGGCAGATCTCGTTGCATGTCATCAGCAGTCCTACATCATCAAAGGCTACAAGATGGTTCAGGATGTTAAGCCCGGCGGAATCTTCCTTATCAACTGCCAGTGGAGTGATGAGGAACTCAGCCAGCACCTCAATGCAGAGGCTAAGAAGTACATCGCTGCCAACAACATCAAGGTCTACACAGTAGACGCAGTTGATATCGCAGGCAAGATCGGTCTCGGAAAGCGTACATCAACCGTTCTTCAGTCAGCATTCTTCACACTTGCTAAGGTTCTTCCCGCAGACGAAGCAATCGCTTACATGAAGGAGAAGGTTGTTGCTAAGTTCTCCAAGAAGGGTCAGGAAGTCGTTGACATGAACTGCAAGGCTATCGATGCAGGTAAGGACGCACTTCACCTTGTAACAATTCCTGCTGATTGGGCTAACCCCGCAGCTGATCCCGCACCCAAGAAGCTTACCGGTCGTCCCGAGACAGTAGCAATGGTAGAGAAGCTCATGAACCCCATCGCTCTTATGGACGGCGACAGCCTCCCTGTTTCTGCATTCAAGGATATCGCAGACGGTCAGTTCGAGATCGGTGCAGCAGCATACGAGAAGCGTGGAACAGCAGTTATGGTTCCCGAGTGGGATCCCGAGAAGTGTATCCAGTGTAACAACTGTGCATTTGTCTGCTCACATGCTACGATCCGTCCTTACATGCTTTCAGAGGATGAGGTTAAGGCAGCTCCTTCGCAGATCAAGCTTGCTGATACAAAGCCTAAGGCTTCACAGTACAAGTTCACAATGAGCATTTCGCCCCTCGATTGTATGGGTTGCGGCGAGTGCGTAACAGTTTGTCCCGACAAGGTACAGGCTATCAAGATGGTTCCTCAGGAGACACAGAGCGAGCAGCAGCCTGTATTTGATTATCTCGTTGCTAACGTTGGCCGCAAGGCTGAGGCTCCTGCAGAGAACACAGTTAAGGGCTCGCAGTTCAATCAGCCCCTCCTTGAGTTCTCGGGCTCATGCGCAGGCTGTGCAGAGACAAGCTATGCAAGACTCATCACTCAGCTCTTCGGCGAGCAGATGTACATCTCGAACGCAACAGGTTGTTCATCAATCTGGGGTGGTCCCGCAGCTACATCGCCCTTCACAGTTAACAAGGATTCGCTTCGCGGACCCGCTTGGGCTAACTCCCTCTTCGAGGACAACGCAGAGCACGGCTTCGGTATGTACCTCGGCCAGAAGGTTCTTCGTGACCAGGCTATCGCTAAGCTCGATGAGATCGCAGCTTCCGATAAGGCTTCCGCAGAGCTTAAGGGCGCTATCGCTAAGTTCCTTGAGACCAAGGACAGCACAAAGGAGAATCCCGCAGCAGCAGCTGCTCTTGTAGCAGAGCTTGAGAAGGCTGCAGCAGCAGGTTGCGACGCAAGCAAGGCTGTACTTGAGAAGAAGCAGTACTTAAGCAAGAAGTCCGTTTGGATCCTCGGTGGTGACGGATGGGCATACGATATCGGATTCGGTGGTCTCGATCACGTACTTGCATCCGGTGAGAATGTCAACGTCATGGTATTCGATACAGAGATGTACTCCAACACCGGTGGACAGGCTTCCAAGGCTTCCAATATCGGTGAGGTTTGCCAGTTCGCTGCAGCAGGTAAGGAGATCGGCAAGAAGTCTCTCGCTGAGATCGCTATGAGCTACGGTTACGTTTATGTAGCACAGATCGCACTCGGTGCTAACCCTGCTCAGGCTGTTAAGGTTCTTACAGAGGCTGAGGCTTACAACGGACCTTCACTTATCATCGGTTACGCTCCTTGCGAGCTTCACGGTGTTAAGGGCGGCATGAACCACTGCCAGGATGAGATGAAGAAGGCTGTAGCTGCAGGCTACTGGAACCTCTTCTCATACAACCCCGCTCTTAAGGCTGAGGGCAAGAATCCCTTCACCCTTACCTCTAAGGACGGCGACGGAACATATCAGGACTTCCTTAACAATGAGACACGTTACACATCACTTAAGGTTAAGTTCCCTGAGAGAGCAGAGAAGCTCTTCAGTGAGTCCGAGAAGGCTGCTAAGGCTCGTTACGAGCACTTACAGAGACTTGTTGAACTCTACAAATAATTCGTTGATAATTCAGTGAATATGGTACTTGTCCCCGGGAGGCTAATAACCGCCCGGGGATATGGTATTGTTGCTCTACAATGTTTTAAGAGCAATATCATGGGCAGTTCTTTTCCCTTGTCGATTTAAAAAAGTCAGGAAGCGAAGAGAGATATATGGCAGATATTACTTGCAAGAATTGCGGAACAGTCATCAACATAATGAAAGCACAGAAGGGCGTGGTCATCTGTCCGAACTGCGAGATCGAGAACGATTGCAGCGAACAGATCTATGAGCATGCGTCCTCACTTATGGCTTCTGCCGGCAACGAGGTTTCATACAAAGCTGCGGCTGAGGCTTTTTCTCGTATTGAGGGCTACAAAGATGCCGACATTTATCGTGACAATTGTCTCGAGCAGGCATCTGTATGCTTTAAGGATGCTACATTCCTTCGTGCCAAGACCGAAATGATGAAAGGCGATCGTGCGGGTTTGTCTTTTGCATGTCATCTGCTTGAATCCATCAGCGGTTGGAAGGATGCCGACGAACAGCTCGGTATCTGCAAGATGAGACTTGAAGCACTTGCCGGTAAAGGTCATGACGGATCGGCCGACAATATCTACAGTCCCACAAACAAAGGCTTCATTAAGAAAGACAGAAGATCGGGAGACGGTATCCATACCAGAGTCAAGAATTCATCGGACAATCCCGCTCCCGCAGAGTCTGATGTATCACAGACTCCGGTCGATATAAAAGAAAAGCCTTCCAAGAAAAAGAAGAAGGCTGCTAAACCGGTTACATCAAAGAACAAAAAACTGAATACGATAATAATCGCTTCGTGTATCGGTCTGGCTTTGGTCGGAGCACTTGTTGCCGTGTATTTTATGGTCATCACTCCCATGCTCAGATATGATGATGCCATGGAACTCATTAATAACGGTAACTACGCCGACGGTTACGCAATCCTCACCGAACTCGGGCGTGACGAAGAGATAAATGATAACAAGAGACAGAGAGCACAGGCTCATCTTGAAAAAGAAGAGTTTGATAACGCTTATGTGCTTCTCGGTGAAGTAGGCGACTTCGAGAAAGCAAATAAGAGCATTCTCGAAAGAGTTTCCGCACTTGTTGCGGAAGAGAAGCATTCTGAAGCTGTAGCGCTTGTCGGTAAATATTCCTTCGAAGGTTTTGACGACTTGAGACTCGAGAAAGCCACTTCTCTTATCAGCGACGGAGATTACGACGAAGCTTATATCCTTTTGTCCGGATCAGATTCACCCGCATTTAAGGAAAAGCGCAATTATATCAAGAACGTATCCCCGACACTCAGATTCCTCAACAAGAAGAAGGGTGATATCGTAACATTCGGTGAGCTTGATATCGACGGCAATACCGAGAACGGTTCGGAAGCCCTTGAATGGAAGATCATTGATGAGGACAATAGTTCTTATCTTGTCCTTTGCGAGAGCTTTATCGATGCACTTGCTTTTGACGGTGCAGCTGTCGGAGCTACATGGACCAGATCCCTTATCAGAAAGGTTATCAACCTTTCGTACTTCGAGAGAGCATTCTCAGCCAAGGAGAAGGAAGTTATCATCGAGAAGAACGTTGCCGCTGATCCGAATCCCTCTTACGAGACAGATCCCGGAACTGACAGTACCAGCCTGTTCTTTATCCTGAGCTGTAATGAAGTGAACAGATTGCTTCCGGATCAGAATTCGAGGAAAGTCGTGAACGCAAGCTCTGAGCTTGCAACACGTAATTGGTGGTTGCGTACACCCGGTGCGCAGAACGGCAATATCACATTTGTTGACGAGGAAGGGAAGATCAACCTCGAAGGCGCTCCCGCTAATTTGATCTTCAACGTAAGACCTGCAATGTGGGTCAAAAAGATTTAAGAAATGAGCAGTATTTATGATCGGAATAATGAGACACGGTAAGACCGACTGGAACATCGTACACAAGATCCAGGGTCGTACCGATATACCCCTTAACGAAGAAGGAATAAATTCCGCAAGGGAAGCACGTGACAATGTTCTTGCCTGCAATTTTGACATCTGCTATGTTTCACCCCTTATCAGAGCGAGACAGACAGCACAGATCGTAACGGAAGGCTCCGGAATCGAATGCGTGGTCGATGACAGACTAAAGGAACTCGGATTTGGTGATTACGAAGGAATGGAAGGTGTCTACGGCAAGCCGGATCACCCTCTTTACAAGTTCTTCTTCGATACGGAGCACTACGAAGCAACCGGCGGAGCCGAATCTATCGAATGTCTGATGAAGCGCGTAGAAAGCTTCTGTGACGACGTATTAAACGAATTGATGGAAGAGGGGAAGAACGTACTGATCGTAGCGCATGGGGCGCTAAACGCAGCGCTGATAACGTTTCTGATGAAGAATCCGATCAAGGATTTCTGGGCATACGGACAGTCGAATTGCAGTATCTTTAAGTACTATCCTGAAGATATGCAAAGAACTATGACAGATAATACAGCTACGTATATCAGAAAAAAAGAGGCATAATTCTATCAGGAGTACATTAATACACATTGGTACATACGGATCCTCCTGTCACGTATGTCTTTCCAAAAACCGCTTACGCGTTTATTGTTTTTGGAAAGATATACGGACGCGGAGGATCCTATGAGATAGGGGTTCCGCGCCAGCCTATTACTCCAAAAACAATTAACGCGTTTTAACGCGGTTTTTGGGGTAATACGGCTAGGCAGGAACCCCGTATTTGGAATTATTACTTGGAAATAGTTTTAGTAATACGACTAGCAGGAACCCTGTATTTGGCTTTTTCTTAAACTTTAGTCACTTAAATCGTGTTGTTACTTTTTAAACTACAACAGGAATAACAATAGCTATTTCCGGTTCTTTCAGAAACAGTACGTTCTGTGCGGTATTCGTATCGTGCTTCCTCATAAACGTTAAACGAGTCCAGCGCCCTTTGCAATCCTTCCCCGGTAAGCTTCACAAACGTTTCCTTCCTCGTCCACACCAGGAGAAACTCCTCGGCAGGAGACATCGCATTCATGATCCTCGTTGCTTCATCATCCGTAAAGAACCGCCTCGCTATCCGCTCGAAATCCGCCTTCGGCTTCTCAATATCGACCCCGACCGGAGCACTGTCACTCGCGAAAAGTATCATCCCGTCACAATGCGAGAGTGAGATATGATAGTTCTCAAAGCCTGCGACATAAGGCTTCCCGAGATCCGTCTTTTCAATACGGATCTGATCTTTCGGTACATTCAGGTCTGTCGCTGCCTCTTCGATCATGGTGAGCTCAGCGAAGAGTGAAACGTTCTTGAGCCTGTCGTTCTTAAGACGAAAGATCCTTTCGCGTCTTGCGTCACTGACAAGAGGCAGAAGATGGAAGTTCTTTTCAAACGGAATATCAGGGTTGATCTCTTTTAAAACAATTCTCAACTTTTTACCTCTTGTGTAACATAAATACGAAAGGATCTGTAACTGTAAATGTAGGCCTTTAAACTATCAATAGTTTTGTTAAGTCTTTCATGAACCTATAGATTCTACGTCGTAAGGCGTTACCTGATATACGTAGTAGTTAAGCCAGTTCGAATACATGGTATTGCAGTGAGCCCTCCAGGTGAGGAGAGGCTTCTGCTCGGGATCGTTGTCGGGGTAGTAGTTCTCGGGGATCTCGGGATTGATACCCTTGGCGGTATCGCGTCTGTATTCCTCGTCGAGTGTCATCCTGTCATACTCGGGATGCCCGAAGACGAAGATCTGCTTGCCTTCCTGAGCCATTGCGATGCAGATACCGGCCTTCTCGGAGTCTGCGAGTACCGTGAGTCGCTCGTCTGCGTACACTTCGTCGACCGAAACAGCAGTATAACGTGAGTGGGGCATGAAGAAGACATCATCAAATCCACGCACAAAGGGCTCCTTACGCTTATGGACACGATGGCTGAATACCCCTGACATCTTTTTCTCGAGGGGATACTTATTGATGCTGTAGTGGTAGTATATACCGGCCTGTGCACCCCAGCAGATGTGAAGAGTGGATGTGACGTTCTTCTTGGACCACTCCATGATAGAGCAGAGCTCATCCCAGTATGCGACTTCGGTGAATTCGAGATTCTCTACGGGAGCACCTGTAATGATAAGTCCGTCAAACTTCTTGTTCTTAACGTCTTCAAACGTAAGGTAGAACTGGTCAAGATGACTCTTGGCCGTGTTCTTGCCGATATATGACGAGGTTGTAAGGAAAGTCATGTTGACCTGAAGCGGTGAATTCGAAAGAGACCGCAGCATCTGAACCTCAGTCGCCTCTTTAAGGGGCATGAGATTGAGGATAGCGATCTCAAGAGGACGGATGTCCTGAGACATGGCTCTGGTGTCATCCATCATGAATATATTTTCTTCTTCCATGATCTTCTTTGCGGGAAGATCGGCCGAAACTTTAATAGGCATTTTGTTTCCTCACTGCATAATTTGATCTAATCTGTGATTATGTCACCTGCCGGGATTTTTGTCAAACCCGGGGAAAGTGTTTTCGAGGTCGTTGAAGCCGAGCACGGGGATACCGAGGGCATTTGCTTTATCAAGCTTGCTGCCGGCTGCTTCACCCGCAAGAAGGTAATCTGTCTTCTTGCTGACAGATCCTGTGACCTTGCCACCGTTGCTTTCGATAAGGGCTGTAAGCTCGTTCCTGCCCATCTCTGCGAATGTTCCTGTGATAACGAAGGTAAGACCCGAAAGGGCGTTACTGCCGGCTTCTTTGGGCTCTTCACTCATAACAACTCCTGCTGCACGAAGCTTCTCGATGATCTGTCTGTTTTCTTCGTTCGCGAAGTAGGAGATAAGACAGTCTGCGGTCGTCTCACCGATCTCGTTCACGGCAGTCAGAGACTCTTTGGAAGCTTCAGCAAGCGCGTCGATCGAATGGAACTCGTTTATGAGGAGCTTGGACGTATTCTTGCCGACATTTCTGATAGAAAGCCCGGTAAGAACTGCCACGGGGCCGGCTGTTTTAGATTCCTCGATCGAAGCGAGGAGTTTGGCTGTGTTCTTCTCCCTGCCGATCAGGCCGGAAGCAACAAGCTCTTCCTCTTTGTCCTTAAGTGTATAGATATCAGCGATGTTGTGCAGATAACCGTTTTCTATGAGCGTGTTAACGAGCACCTCTCCGAGTCCCATGATGTTCATGGCACTGATGGAACAGTAATATGCGATCGTTCTTGAGAGCTGCGCAGGGCAGTTCGGATTATCACAACGGATGTCTGCAGTGCCTTCCTCTTTGACGAGAGTGCTTCCGCATTTCGGACAAGTCTCGGGTGATTTGAAGACTTCGGCAGGCTTCTCGACACATGCGCTTATCCTCGGGATGATCTCACCGCTCTTGTAAAGCGAGTATGATCCGCCGATGCCGATGTAGAGTTCGTTAATGTAGTCCTGATTGTGAAGAGTGGCCCTCTGAACGCTCGTTCCGCATAGGAGAGCGGGACCGCCTGTTTCTTTGTCATGGAATACGCCCGTATATGTGAGCTTGCCGGTTCTGCCGATATCAACGATTATCTCGTCCATAACGACGGTTCTGACCTCGGGAGGGTACTTGTATGCGATATGGCCTGCCTGATACTTGCTCCCTGCAGGGAAATCGTTCCTGTAGTCGGTTTGGTCGATCTTAACTACGGCACCGTCGATGTCGTGATCGAATTCGGCACGCATATCGCCGATCTTTTTGATGGCTTCAAGAACTTCCTCACATGTAGTGCACAAAAACCTTGTAACTGTAGCGCATCCGCATGATGAAAGCTTATCGAGGCCGTTATAGTGACTTGATGTAAGGAATGTAGGACCGCTCTGAACATTGAAGATCTTAAAAGCAAGACCACGGCTCTTAACAACTGAGCTGTCAAGACCTCTCAGCGTTCCTGCAGCGAGGTTTCTCGGGTTGGCCGCAAGCTTACCACCAATGTCACGTTGTTCGTCGTTATACTTGTAAAACGCGTCACGGGGCATATATACCTCGCCTCTGAGCTCAAGAGCATCTGCGTCGATACCTTTGATCTGCTTGGCTACGCCTTCGACAAAGAGTGCGTTCTCGGTGACATCTTCACCAACAGCACCGTCTCCGCGTGTTTCGGCAAGTATGAGTGCTAGAGTACCGTCAGGACGGCGTGCGTATCTGACTGTCATGCTTAGACCGTCTATCTTGGCTTCGACACAGAACTTCGCATCGGAATGCATGGTCTGAACCTTCTTTACCCATGCACTGACATCATCAAGCTCAAAGAGATCCTCGATGGAGAGCATAGGAACGTTATGAACGACCTTCTTGCCCGCTGTCCTTTTATAAGTACCGCCGACGCGCTGGGAAGGAGAGTCGGGAGTGATCCATTCGGGATGCTCCTTCTCGGCAGCCTTGAGCTGTTGCATAAGCATATCGTACTCAAAGTCGCTGATCTCGGGATCGTCCTGATCGTAGTAGCGCTTCATGTGGTAGTCTATAGTCTCGCACAGTTTTAAATACTCGTTATAATCCATATGATCCTCTGTTTTATTCATGTTTTATGATCATTTAAACCGTTTGGCTGATCGTTCGCCGGATTGTTTACCGAATCGTTCGCCCGGTTGTTTATCTGATCGTCTTTCAGGTTGTCTGCCTTGTTGTTTAACGGATTGTCTGTTTGAAGGCTTGTGGTCTGTCCTGTCCGTGAAATCACGTTTGTTGCTATTATTGAACCGATTTGCTGGGCCAGCGGGCTTGCGTACGGCAGCAAGATCGCTTGGTGCATTCTTTGAATCAGCGATCAGATCTTTGAGTCCTTCGAGCTCGGGAGGAGTGAGTGCTCTGTATGAGCCCTCCTTCAAACGACCGAGGTTTATGTTCATGATCCTTACACGCTTGAGAGCGAGAACTCTGTAACCGAGCGCTTCGCACATCCTTCTGATCTGTCTGTTAAGACCCTGTGTAAGAATGATCGTAAAGGACCTTTCACCGGTCTGTTTAACGGTACAGGGGAGAGTGACCGTGTCTAGTATCGGAACACCCGAAGACATGGCCTTGATGAATTCCTTGGTAATGACCTTATTTACTTCGACTTCGTATTCTTTTTCGTGACGGTTACCGCATCTGAGGATCTTGTTCACGATGTCGCCGTCATTTGTGAGGAGTATGAGACCCGAAGAATCTTTATCGAGACGACCGATCGGAAAGATACGTTCCTTGTGGTCGATGTAGTCGATGATATTGTCATCAACACGTCTGTCTGTGGTACTGATGATCCCGACAGGCTTGTTGAAAGCGATAAGAACGAGCTTGTCCTTGGGTTCTATGGGCTGTCCGTCAAGACAGACGGTCTGTCCTTCAAGAACCCTTGTTCCGAGAGTGGCCTTGATACCGTCAACTGTGATCCTGCCTTTTTCAATGACCGCGTCAGCCTCGCGTCTCGAGCATATACCGCTGTCAGCAAGATACTTGTTGATCCTTATGCCTGAGGAGGTGTTTCCCTCGCTCTTAAAAATGTCCTTTTTTATCTTCATTTATCGGTTCCGTTTCTTTATCGTAATTCTTTGATTTCAATGATTTGACGCATCAAAAGCGTACCCCGAAAGTATAGCATTTCGGAGTATTGTTGTAAAGTTGAGGGGCTCCTGCCTAAGTGTGTTTGGACGAATAATGATATACGATCGATTCAATATTTGTGAACTTTTAATGATTATGTTGTATGTCGTGAAAAAATCAATAAAAATCCTTGTCAAATTATACTAAATAACTTTTCATTTGTTGCTATTTATGATAGAATGTCAAAGAAGGACGGAAAGGATAATCGAATGGGTATAGTAATAGACATTTTACTTGGGATATCAATCTTTAATATGATATATGTCCTTGTCATCATGACAAAGACCAACATTAAGTTCCGTGAAAGAATGGCACTTGGCGGTAAGAAGTTTATCATCATTACCGACATTTGTTATGCTTTTACGGTTTTGTTTTTGATCGGCATTTTTGCGGCACTTCTTTTTAACATTACCGGTCTTTTCGAGATTAATCTCATCAGTGCGATCACAATCCTTGTGGCTTCGATCACCATCTGGTTCCTGCTCCTTATCAGGGGTCTTCAGAACAAGGGTATCGATGTCATGTTCAACCGTGGCAATGCCATGCGTGATACAAGGAACAGGCTCATGGTCAGCGTTTCTCACGAGATCAGAACACCCATGAACTCCATCATCGGACTTTCGGAGGTTATCCTTCGCCGTGACGATATCCCCGACGATGTACGCGAGGATATTGACAACATCTCCGTTGCGAGCGGACTGTTGCTCGGTGTTGTGAACAACCTTATCGATTTCACCAAGGTTGAGACGGATCAGATCGAGATCATCGAATCGGAGTACAACACCAGAGGTTTTATCGATGAGATCATCCATCGTGCCGGCAACATGCTCAAGGGATCTCAGGTTGAGTTCCTTACCGACATCGACGCAAGCCTTCCCATCAGGCTTATAGGTGATGAGGTCAGACTCGTTCAGGCCATCGCCAACATCATTTCAAACGCAAGCAAGTACACCCATGTAGGTGTTATCACTTTCAGGATCATATGCGCCAAGGAGAGAGGCACAGCCAAGCTCACATTCGTTATTGAGGATACCGGTATCGGTATGAACAAGGTTACCCGTGAGAAGTTCATGGGCTATTCGAACGATGAATTCGTCCGCGATCCTCTTAGCGGTGAGCTTAAAGGCCAGAGCAGCCTCGGCGGACCCGGAGCCGAAGACGAGAACAAGAGTATCGGACTCGGACTCATCATCACGAGAGCCATCATCGGCAAGATGGGCGGCAGGATCTACTTTAACAGTGAAGAAGGCTCGGGTACTTCGGTTACAATCGAGGTTGACCAGAAGATCGCTGTTGACACACCCATCGGAGATTTCTCGCTCCTTCACAAGGACACCAAGAAGCATTACATGTTTACCGCACCCATGGCCAGGGTTCTTGTGGTCGATGACAACGTTGTAAACCTCTTCGTATCCAAGGAACTGTTCCTCAACTACGAGATCGACGTTACGACCGCAGGGAGCGGCGCTGAGTGTCTTGCTCTCGTTAACAACAACTATTACGACATCATCTTCATGGATTACGTTATGCCCGAGATGGACGGCCACGAGACTCTTGTCAAGCTCAGACAGCGTGAGAACGAGTTTGCCCGTAAGATCCCGGTTGTTGCTCTTACCGCCATGGTCACAAGCGGCGGTTCCAAGATGTACATCGACGAAGGCTTCCAGGGATACCTTTCGAAGCCCATTAACGTTCATGACCTTGAAGAACAGCTGCTCAGGCTGCTTCCCGACAAGTATATCGTTCGCAAGAACGTTCCCGAGGAAGTCGACGAGGAGCCGATCGAGGACAAGCTGTGGTATAAGCGTATCAGCAATATCCTGACAGACGTTGATATCAAGCAGGGTCTTATGTACTCGAACAACGATTACTCCTCGTACCTCAACCTCCTGCGAGTGATCTACAACGACAGCTACACACAGATCGCCAAGCTCAACAGGTTCAAAGAGAAGATCGATCTGAGCGATTTCCGTGTAACGATACATGCTCTCAAGAGTGTTACCGCATCTGTCGGAGCGGTTGAACTTTCCGAGAAGTGCAGGAACCTCGAGATGCATGCCAAGGACGGCGACGCGAACTACATCAAGGACAATCTCGACGACTTCATCAACAAATTTGATGAGTTCCTTCGCAAGATCGACACTCTGCTCGTGAGGGAGAACGAGATGATGGTTCGCGGCTTCAATAAGCCCAAGGTGAGCCTTCCCGAGGAGGAGATCATCTCCATCGTTGACGAGCTCATACTCAGCCTCGAAGAGTTTAATGCCGACGACGCGGAGGTATGCCTCAAGAAGCTTTCAAACGCTAATCTTGATTACGACAGGACAAAGGCCGTTGATACGGCATCCGAGATGCTTGCCCTCTTCAAGTATGATGAGGTTAAGACTCTCATAGAAAACGCCTTTATGGTGAGATGATGTACAGGAATTGGGGATTCTATGAAAAGTACTTTTAAACGCCTTATATGTGTTCTGCTGGGGGTGACGATAATTGCCGGTCTTTTACCTGTCGGTACAGGCGAGGCATCGGCCAAGCAGAGCACTTTCAGAAAGAACGGGATAGTTTACGCGATACTCGGGACTTCCGGTGACGGATGGGGAGAAGTAAGCGTCATCGGTGTCGATGAGGAAGCAGATAAGGGGCTTGTTTATGATTTCACGCTTCCCTCAATGATCTACCACAAGAAGGTCGCCTATAACGTCAAAAAGATCGAAAGCCTCGCTTTCGCGTGCAGGTCAGGGATCCATCGTATCATCATCGAGGACGGTATCGAGGAGATCGGCGCCGGAGCATTTTATAAGTGCGTTGACCTTGAAGAGATCTTCATCACAGCCAAGGTATCAAAGATCGGAAGCCATTGCTTCGGAGGCTGTTCGAACCTTAAGTCAGTTGCAGTCAGCAACATGAACGAGAACTACTGTTCCGACGGTACGGTGCTTTACTCGAGCGATAAGAAAACGCTTATATCGGCACCCGCGGTTTCCGGCGATTATAAGGTCGCTAAGGGCGTCGAGACGATCGGCGGAGGAGCTTTCGATTCCAACATGAACATCACTTCGGTCACGCTTCCCTCAAGTGTGAAGAAGATCGAAGAGGGAGCGTTTTACGAGTGCAAAGCTCTGACCGCGGTTAAGCTCGGATCGGTCGAAACGATCGGTAAGGAAGCCTTTGCCGGAAGCGGACTCGTGTCGATCACGATCCCCGAAACAACCGTGTCGATCGAAGGTAACCCGTTCGTTTTCTGTATCAGCCTCACCGGTATCAAAGTCAGCAAGAATAATCCCAAGTTCAAGTCGTCTTCGGGATACCTGCTGAACAAGTCCGGCAAGAAGCTTATCAGCGGTTCCGCCGCCGGAGACGATCCGACCTTCCCTTCATCGGTCAAAACTGTGGCTGAGTTTGCTTTTGCAGGTAACGAGCGCATCAAGAAGCTTACCGTTCCTGCCGGGATAAAGACAATCAACGAGGGTGCTTTCTGTTATTGCACTTCACTCAAAAGGATCAGATTTGAGTCGCGTAATACCAAGCTTCCCGAGATCACGGAGGATTCGTACGGAGTATTCTTTAACACCGGTTACGACCTCATAGCAGAGGTTCCATACTCCGAGAACGGATTTACCGAAGGTTCCATAGAGACGGCTGTCTCATCAAACAGTCCGTCGGGAGTTGATATCACGACATTCTGAAAAAGAGGAGATTATGAATTATAATCTTGATTATGATTACGTAGCGGTTGTCCTCATGATCATGTTCTTCGTCTATTATTTCTCCAGACGAAGATTTCAAAGCATGCGAAGCAAGCTGTTCCTCTATATCACCGGTATCGTGATGGCAAGCATCGTCCTTGATATCCTCTCAGCTTATACTATCATCTACAAAGACTATTTCTCGACTTTTTCGATCTACATAATAGCTATACTGTACTTCCTTGTCACCGGAGCGATGTCGGCTCTTTTCTGCGTTTATTCGCTTGTACAGTCCAGGACCGATTCGATCATTAAGAACGTTGCGGGTAAGATGGCACTCCTTATGATCCCTTATTCGCTTTATTCGATAATGGTCATTTCTTCGCCTTTCACGCATATCCTGTTCTACGTCGATGAGGATAACAATTACCAACAGGGACCTTTCATGATCATCAATCTTGTCCTTGTATTTCTGTACCTCATATTCAGCTTTATCAGGATCACCTTCTACAGCGAGAATATCTCCTTCAGAAGGAGACTGCCGTTCTACTGCTTTGTATTCTTTATGATCACGGCATGTACTCTGCAGTGGATCCTTAAAGATTATCTGCTTTACGGGTTTGCGGAGGCACTCGGTACATTCGTCCTTTACCTCTCGAATCATAACTACAACGACCTTGTCGATCTCAGATCCGATCTCTACAACAGAAGATCCGCTGTCGAGCACCTCAAGGATATGCGTACTTCCGGCTCCGAATGTGCTCTCGTGGGTGTAGCCGTGTTTGATTCGCAGTTCAAATCACAGAATGTCAAGGACGACATGATCGCTGCGTTTACCGATTCTTTCGCGGGATCCTTCTCAAGATTCCTCTATCACAAGTTCGGAATACAGAACACATTCTGTATTGAGACCAACATCTATCTCGTGACCGTACCCACAGAAGAATCGGATATCACGGTTCAGACAATTCTCGACAGGTTCATGAACCTTTGGAAGATCAAAGAGAAGGAGTTTTTCCTGATCCCCGGTATCGCCGTCGTCAACTTCCCCAAGGAAGCCGACCAGATCAACCAGGCTTTCGATCTTATCACCGAAGGTGTCAGAAACTCCTCCGACAACAGAGGTCGCATCATGCACGTCGAAGACATTATCGACGAGAAAGAAAGACGCATCAATTCACTCGAGAAGCGTCAGGAACAGCTTGAGAAGCAGTACATGGAGAAGGAACAGGAGATGAACAGAGCGGTCAACGCAGACCGTTCAAAGAGCCTTTTCCTTGCGCAGATGTCGCATGAGATCAGAACGCCTATGACCGCGATCCTCGGTATGACCGAGCTACTCCTAAGGGATGCCAAAGAGAAGAAGATAATCGGCTACGCCAATGCGATCATGAACTCGGGCAGGAACCTGCTCAGTATCATCAACGACATACTTGATTTCTCCAAGATCGAATCGGGTAAGATGTCCATAGTGGACGATAAATACATGATCTCCTCGGTAGTTTACGACCTGATCACGGGTATCCTCCAGAGGGTTCATGAGAAGAAGCTGAATCTGCGACTCAGATTCGATCCTAATCTCCCCATGTATCTCGTGGGTGACGAGATCAGAGTTAAGCAGGTACTGTTCAATATCCTTACGAATGCATGCAAGTACACCCAAAAGGGACAGGTCTTCTTTGAGATAAGAGGCAGAAAAGAAGGCTCGACATACATCATGACCGCCAAGATCACCGACACCGGTATCGGTATCCGCAAGGAGAACCTTACCAAGATCTTTGACCGGTTTGAGCGCTTTGATCCCGATGTTAATAAATCGATCGAAGGAACCGGTCTCGGACTCTCGATCGTCAGACAGCTGGTCGAGCTTATGGGAGGCAACGTCAGGGTTGACAGCGAGTACGGTGTCGGAAGTACGTTCACGATCACCATACCTCAGAAGATCAGCGACGAGACTCCTTCAGTAGTTCTTGATCCCGAGCATACAAGCAGGATCGCATACTGCTTTGAAAATTATGCGCTCGAAGAGGATATGAGCGAAGCCTGCAACGCGCTTTCTATCGAGAATACATGTATCGCGGGCTACGAAGGTCTTGAGATGATCGTCGATGACGCTACGATCACTGATATCTTTGTCAATTCGGCTGTCATTTGTAAGCTCTCCGCAGCAAACAGCAGGATGATCCTCGACAAACGACTTACCTGCGTACAGGATTACGCCGAATCGATCGGAAACTACGGTGGAAAGATACTCAGGTCACCCGTTTCGACACTTAATCTCGGAGCATTCCTCAACGGAACTTCTCTCGAACCTTCGTCTAACATGATCGCAGGAAAGGATTACTGTGCACCCACGGCCAAGATCCTTGTTGTCGATGATAATGCCGTCAACCTTAAGATCTTCAGCAGTCTGTGTGAGCCTCACGATTTCATCATCGACTGCGTTGAAACCGGAGAAGACTGCGTATCACGTACCCAGACCGAGAAGTACGATGTTGTCTTCCTTGACCATATGATGCCCGGAAAGGACGGTATCGATACGATCCGTGAAATCCTCGGAAGTGAGAGCAATCCGAACCGTAATACGCCTTTTGTAGCGTTTACGGCCAATGCTATATCCGGAATGAAGGAAATGTTCCTTTCCGAGGGCTTTGCCGACTTCCTTTCGAAGCCGATCGACCCCTTTAAGCTTGAAGAGATGCTCCTTCAATACATCCCGAGGGAGAAGATAGTGTCCGGAGCGGTTAAGAAGCCCCAGAACGATGAAACAGAAGAAACCGGAGACAATGAATTGATCGATGATCTTGTATCGATCGGTATCGACACCGATACGGCTCTTGAGTATGCAGGTGATAACATCGGTACGTTAAAGGGTGTGCTCGATATCTTCGTCAGTGACGGTAAAGAAAAGCTCGAGCTTATGAAGACACAGCTGAGTGACGGCGACTACGCCGGATTTACAACTCAGATCCACGCAGTTAAAAGCGTGACCAAAGCGATAGGTCTCATGGATCTGTCACAGAAGGCACTTTCTCTTGAAATGGCGGGTAAAAACGGTGAAAACAAGATAATTGACGAAAATGCACCCGAAACACTAAAGGAGTACGCCGAAATCATCGATAAAATAGATAAGATACTTGTTTCGAACGCTCAAAAAGCAGCCAAAGCTTCTTCGGGCAGCGGAGCATTCTCCGATACCACATTTGAAGAACTTCTGATCGCAGTTAAAGCTTTGCTCGAGAAATTCGAGGAGACCGCGGCCGAACATCTCGTTACAGACATGCTCCGCGACGAAAGCCTCCCCGAGAACGAAAGAAAGCTTTTGACGGAGATAGACAAGACACTCAGGCTTTTTGACTACGACAAGGTCGGACAAATAATTACGGAGGCGCTTGATACTCAATGAAGATCTCATCTCTTTTTATCAAGAACTTTAAGACGATCAGGGAGTTAATACTCGAAAACATCGAGAATGCCATGATCATAGTCGGAAAGAACAGCACCGGTAAGACAACCATCCTTCATGCCATAAGAGCCGTTGCGGGCGAGTACGTGGTCCGTCCCGGCGACTTCAACGACAGCGAAAGGAACATCGAGATCGCTGTGGATCTCGAGCTTTCCAGCGATGATATCCTTATGTTCCACAAAACGGGTACCATCAGCAAGTACAAGAACTTCGACAAATGGTACGAGGAGTTCAAGAAGGTGCTTCCCTCCTTCGAGACTGTTAAGAGTGAGGTCTCTCACGATTATGAGAACTATTCGAAGATCACCCCTCCGGACCAGTACGGCGGAATATTAAAGTTTGTCTTCGTTGTGGAACGCGACCTGAGCGTTCGTTACTACGACGGTTTCAGCCGTAACAACGAGAGCATTAAAGCCATTATACCGAAAGTGCACTTTATAGATGTATCTCGTGACGTTAAGGGTATCCAGAACGAGATATTCTCGGCGCAGACATCGGATATGCTCAGTTCGCTTAAGGACAGATCGTGTATCCTTGATCCCGCATGCCCTTGTATCAATTGCTTTAACTGTATACCCGAGATCCTTTCGAAGGAGCCCGAGTCTATGACAATTGCCCAGACCTTCAAGCTTCTCGAGTACAAGCTCATGAACGTTAATCTTGATGAGTTCATGTATAACCTCAACAAGTACTACACTCGCAACAGCGGCAAGCAGCAGAACTTCAGATTCGTGCTCAACATCAACCCTGAAGAGCTCTTAAGTCTCGGTACCGCGGTCATCAAGTCCGATCGTTACGGAACAGACTCGGTCGATCACCTCAGCGCCGGAGGAAAGAGTATCTACATTCTTTCGATGCTTGAGGCATATCTTGACGATTCGAGGACCATGCCGTGCATTATCATGATAGAGGATCCCGAGATCTACCTGCATCCCCAGCTTCAGAAGGAAGCGAGTGAGATCCTTTACAGGCTCTCCAAGAAGAACCAGGTCATTTTCTCGACGCATTCGCCCAACCTGATCTTCAACTTCACATCCAAGCAGATCAAGCAGGTGGTTCTTGATGATAATTTCTATACCACAGCGATTGAGGATCCCGATATCGACGTTATACTCGACGATCTCGGTTACTCGGCGAACGACCTCATGAACGTTAATTTCGTCTTCATTGTCGAGGGCAAGCAGGACAGCAACAGACTGCCTCTGCTGCTTAAGAAGTACTATTCCGAGATACACGACGGCGACGGTCGTCTGCAGCGTATCTCGATCGTTACGACCAACAGTTGTACCAACATCAAGACCTACGCGAACCTCAAGTATATCAACCAGCTCTATCTTAAGGATCAGTTCCTGATGATCCGTGACAGTGACGGCAAGAAGCCCGAAACACTTGTCAAGCAGCTCTGTTCGTATTACTACTCGAGGTCGCAGGAGGATTCGGGCAATATCCCGAGAGTTCAGCCGAGGAATGTGCTGGTACTCAAGTATTATTCCTTCGAGAACTACTTCCTCAATCCCAAGGTTATGGCCAAGATCGGCGTCATCAAGCATGAGGAAGACTTCTACAACATCCTGCTCGACAAGTTCAAGTCATATCTGCACAAGCTTTCGAGCGTTAAGAGGATGAAGGAGATCACCGGCATCACCATTAAGTCCAAGGAGGATATCAAGCGTAACCTTGAGAAGATCAAGATCTACGTGAGAGGTCATAATCTTTTTGATATCTTCTACGGTAAGTACAAGGGTGAGAACGAGACGATGATACTTCAGAAGTACATTGACGAAGCGCCCAGAAGTGATTTTGAGGATATCCTGAACTCGATCGACGATTTCGTGTTCTTCTCGAACCGCAGAGTGGAGGATGAGCCCGAAGAGGTTGCTCCCAAGAGGGACAAACACAAGAAGAAAAAGCGTATGTAAGCGCTTTGTGGTTGTTCGCAATTTGACAAAGTATTTTAAAAACTATATAATTGCGAACGTTGTTATATTTTTCTACAAAAGAGGAGTGTGATTTATTTGGATCCTGACGTCGCGAAGCTGATCATTTTGGTAGTCCTTTTATTCCTGTCGGCATTTTTCTCGTCGGCGGAGACTGCTTTTACTTCGCTCAACAAACTTAGGATCAGAACACAGGCTGAAGACGGCTCAAAGAGAGCCAAGCTCATATACAGCCTGATCGAGGACCCTTCAAGGTTCCTAAGTACGGTTCTTGTTGGCAACAATATCGTTAATATAGCCGCATCCGCCATTACAACAGTGTTTGCGACGGACAAGTTCGGCTCGGTGTATATCGGTATCGCTACTGGTGTGCTTACTCTTGTCGTGCTGATCTTTTGCGAGATCATGCCCAAGACCATCGCGGCAAACAAAGCCGAAAAGATCTGTCGTGTATATGCGCCGGTCATCAGACTTCTCGTATATCTTCTTTTACCCGTTACCTTTATTGTCGAGAAGATCGCGGATCTGTTCTTCTTTATATTCAGGATTGACAAGAACAAGAAAGAACAGGCCATTACGGAGGACGAGCTCCTTTCGATCGTTGACGTAAGTAACGAGGAAGGTGTCCTTGAGAACGATGAGCGCGAGATGATCAATAACGTGGTTGATTTCGGCGATTCGTCGGCGAAGGATATCATGGTCACCACGGGTGACATGGTCTGTGTCAGTGACGATATTTCGTACGAGGACCTTCTTGATGTGATACGTGAGCATATGTACTCACGTATGCCCGTTTACCACGAGACCATTGACAATATCACCGGTATCGTCTGGGCAAAGGATATTCTCGTTAAGTACACACCCGGAACACCTTTCGATATCACGGAGTATATGCGTGAAGCATACTTCACATACGAATTCAAGAACACGCGTGAGCTTATGACGGATATGCGTGAAGAATACAAGTCGATGGCTATCGTTCTCGATGAGTACGGCGCTACGGCGGGACTTCTGACCATCGAGGATCTTATCGAGGAGATCGTCGGTGAGATCAGAGACGAGTACGATACAGACGAGCTTGACCCTATCGAGAAGATCTCCGACAGCGTTTATATCGTCGAAGGTAAGACAGACTTCGACAAGATCAACGAAGTGGTCGGTCTCTCGATCGAATCCGATGATTACGACTCGATAGCGGGTCACGTGATCCACCTGATGAAGGACATCCCCGAATCGGAGGGTGAGAGCGTTATCGATGAGGACGGAGTAGTTTACACAGTCCTCGTGCTCGAAAAGAACACGATAGAAAAACTCATGATCGAGCTTCCCGAAGGGTTTGAGCCTCACAAAACCGAAGAAAAAGAATGATCGAAATTCAGATCGTAACAGGCCGGCATTTTATGTGCCGGCTTTTATTATGTCGTAAAGAAAATTATACCTTTATTTAATTTTAGGTTGAATTATAAGTAAAACGATGGTACAATATTATGCGGGTTTTATTACCCGGAGTTAAAGTGGAAGAGGGTGATGGCGTATGATCGAAGAAATGAAAGAACTTGTTGCCAGAAAGGCATACAAAGAGTTCCGAGAATACGCAATGGAAGAGAACGAGGCCGATATCGCGTCGGTACTCGAAGAGATGCCTGAGGGGGAACTTCTTACATTTTTCAGGATACTTCCGAAAGACAAGGCAGCGGATGTTTTCGCTTACCTCCCCATCGACGTACAGCAGCATATGATCGTGACATTTACACTCGGCGAGGCTGCCGGCATCATTGAGAACCTTTCGTTCGATGATGCGGCCGACCTCATGGACGAGATGCCGGCCAACGTTGTTACGAGACTTCTCGCCAACACAAGTCCGCAGACAAGAAGCACGATCAACGCGCTTCTCAAATACCCCGACAGTTCCGCCGGAAGCCTGATGACGACAGAGTACGAAGGCCTCAAGGAAGGCATGAAGGTTTCGCAGGCGATCGAGAAGATCCGTAACGACGGTATCGACAAAGAGACGATCAACGTTTGTTACGTACTTGATGCCGCACGTAAGCTCAAGGGAACCGTCACACTCAGAAGTCTGTTGCTTGCCGATCCCGACACGCTTGTCGGTGACATAATGACCGAGCACGTCATCTCGGTCAACACTCTTGACGACCAGGAGGATGTTGCGAGAGATTTCCAGCATTACGACTTCTCCGCGATGCCCGTTGTTGACAGTGAGAAAAGACTTGTCGGAATCATCACGGTCGATGATATCGTCGACATCATGCAGCAAGAGGCCACAGAGGATATCGAAAAGATGGCAGCTATCCGTCCTACGGACATGCCGTACGTCAAGACCGGTGTCTTCGAAACCTATAAGAAGAGGATCCCGTGGTTGCTTTTACTCATGATCTCGGCAACCTTTACAGGGATGATAATCAGTTACTTCGAGGATGCGCTTGGGACAATGATCGTTCTTACATCGTTCATCCCAATGCTTATGGACACGGGCGGTAATGCCGGAAGCCAGGCCTCGGTTTCGATCATCCGTGCACTTTCACTTGAAGAGATCGAGTTTAAGGATCTTCCGAAGACCATGTGGAAAGAGATGAGAGTTTCGCTTCTGATCGGTGCGACCCTCGCAGCCACCAACTTTGTCAAGCTTCTTGTTATTGACCAGGTTGATATACCTGTTGCGGCGGTTGTATGCCTGACACTTGTTGTGACTGTATTTGTTGCGAAGCTTGTGGGTTGCTCGCTTCCCATGATCGCCAAGAAGATCGGATTCGACCCCGCTGTTATGGCGAGTCCGTTCATCACAACGATCGTAGATGCGCTTTCGCTTATGATCTACTTTAATTTCGCGACTATGCTGTTGCATCTTTGATCGATCACGGCTGAGGCTGTGTCGGTCCCGAATACATTTTTAGGGGGATATCATGTTAAGTCTTACGCAGGCCATTTCAGAGAAGATCAAGAAAGCATTTTCTCTTGCGGGCTATGATGAATCATACGGAGTCGTTACTGTTTCAAATCGACCCGATCTGTGCGAATTTCAGTGTAACGGTGCGCTTATGGCTGCCAAGCAGTATCACAAAGCACCTCTCGCCATAGCAGGCGAAGTTGCATCTAAAGTCGAAGACGGCTTCTTCGACAGTGTCGAGACAGTTGCACCCGGATTCATCAATCTCAAGATCTCTAACAAAGCACTTCTCGAGCATGTTAAGGACATGTTCGGTGACGAAAGGTTCGGTTTCGAACCCATGGGACAGGGCAAAAAGGTCATCATCGATTACGGCGGAGCAAACGTTGCCAAGCCCTTACATGTAGGTCACCTTCGTCCCGCTATCATCGGTGAGAGCATCAAGAGGATCCTCGCATTCGACGGTTTCGAAGCGATCGGAGACGTTCACCTCGGCGACTGGGGACTTCAGATCGGTCTCATCATCACAGAGCTTAAGCGCAGGAAGCCCGATCTTCCTTATTACGACGATTCGTTCACGGGAGAGTACCCGAAGGAAGCTCCTTTCACCATCTCGGAGCTCGAGGAGATCTATCCTTTCGCCAGCAAGACTTCTAAGGAAGACGAGGAGTACCGTGAGGAAGCCAAGCAGGCCACCAAACTTCTTCAGGAGGGACACCGCGGCTACAGAGCGATCTGGCAGCATATCCTTGATGTTTCGATTGAGGACCTTAAGAAGAACTATGACAACCTGAACGTTCATTTCGAGCTCTGGAAGAAAGAGAGCGATGCTAACGTTTATATCCCCGAGATCATCGAGGACTTAAAGGCTAAGGGACTCACTAGAATCAGTGACGGAGCTCTTGTAGTCGATGTTAAGGAAGAGACAGACCAGAAGGAAATGCCTCCCTGCATCCTTCAGAAGAGTGACGGTGCATACCTTTACGCTTCGACAGATGTGGCTACGATCTACGAAAGAGAGAAGCTTTTTGATCCCGACAGGATCATCTATGTCGTTGATAAGCGTCAGGAGCTTCATTTCGACCAGGTCTTCAGGACATGTCGCAAAGGCGGTATCGCCAAGGATTCGACCGGACTTACCTTCCTAGGTAACGGAACCATGAACGGACCTGACGGCAAGCCTTTTAAGACGAGAGACGGCGGAGTTTTGAGACTTGAGTACCTCATCAAGAGTATCTGCGACAAGGTTGCGGAGAGAATGGCCGATTCGGACATTCCCGAGGATGAAAAGAAGAAGATCAGCGATATGGTCGGACTTGCGGCCATCAAATACGGAGATCTTTCGAACCAGGCTACCAAGGATTATATCTTTGATATCGACAGGTTCACCTCCTTTGAAGGAAACACGGGTCCTTACATCCTGTACACACTTGTCAGGATCAAGTCGCTCCTTCAGAAAATCGGAGTTTCGGACAGCTTTGATACGAAAGCTGCTGTTGCGTCTACGGACGGTGTTTCGGATTCCGAGAAGAAGCTCTGGCTTTCACTGGCAGGCTTCCAAGATGCGATGAGAAAGGCGGTTGACGAGATCGCACCTCATAAGATCTGCACATTCATTTACGAAACAGCGGATCAGTTTAACAGCTTCTATCACGACAACAGGATCATTTCGCAGGAAGATACCGCGATCAAGAACAGATGGACGGCACTTCTCAAGCTTGTACTCGGTGTTGTCGAGAAGTGCGTGGATATGCTTGGTATTGTTGTTCCCGAGAGGATGTAACTATTAGGGTTTACGGAGATTATCATGTTTATTGGAAGGAAAGAAGAGCGTAAGAGTCTCGAGTCGGTTTACGCAACCGACAGGAGCAATCTGCTTGTTCTCTACGGTAAAGAGGGAATAGGCAAGACTGCTCTTGCTCTTCATTTTGCCCAAAACAAGAAAACGATATACGAGCGATTCCTTCCGGCAGGAGAAAGCGAGCACGAAAGACTCGTCAAAGAGACCTTTGATAAGATCAAAAACGGGGATTACAAGCAGGAAGAAAAGACGATACTGATCTTCGACGAATTCCACCACATCGAATCAAAGAGCATCTACTCGGATATCGTGTTCATCCTGAACAACGAGGAGACATGCGGAAGGTTCATGATCCTGATGCTTTCGTCCTCGATCAACTTCGTCGAGAACAGTATGATAGAGCTTGATCCGGGATTTGCGTCCTCGATCACAGGGATCGTCAAGATACAGCCCATATCGTTCGCTCAGATGGTCGAATGGTTCCCGAACAAATCGGTTGAGGAATGTATCATCATCAGATCGATACTCGGAGGGGTTCCCAAATACCTTTCGATGTGGGATAAATCGAAGGGGCTCAGAGAAAACATCATTAATCTGTTCCTTACCAGACAGGCACCTCTGATAGAAGAACCCGAAGCGGTCCTCAGAAAAGAGCTCAGGGAACTCAGTTCCTACAACACGATCCTGATATCACTCGGACGCGGGCTCATTAAGCTTAACGATCTCTTCCTTGCTACGGGATACTCGAGAGCCAAGATAAGCGTTTATATCAAGAACCTGATTGAGATGGATGTCGTCGAAAAGCTCTTCTCGGCCAATGTGAAAAACGTCGAGAACACGATGAAGGGTCTGTACCGGATCAGTGATTCACTGCTCAGTTTCTACTACGCATTCGTCTATCCGAACATCACGCGGATAGAGCTCGGTAAAGGAAGCGAGGTTTACGACGAGATGATCGGCCCGGCCCTCAATTCCTACCTGCGACCGTTCTTCGCGGATGTATGCCGTGAGTATCTCGATCTGATGTCACAGTACGGTAAGCTCGATCACGAGTACAGCCACTGGCAGACCTGGTACGGCAAGAAGGGGACGATAGACATTGTCGGAACGGACTCGAAGAACAACATGATCTGCGGAATATGTTCCTTTGAGGACGAGATCTCAACGATCGAATCGTTTGCCGAACTTAAAGCACTTACGGCACAGGCAGGTATCAAGAAATGCAGCTTCTGTCTCTTCTCCAAGAACGGTTTTGACAGCAGTATCGAGGAGCTGGCGAACGCCGGTGAGGTGACGGTCGCATCACTGAAGGATTTTTGACCTGCAATTGACACTTATATATATCATTGTTAAAATACATAGAGCTTTCTGAAATCGATAGGTCCTGTCGGACTTGCATAAGAGAGTTTAAAGAAGGGGATTAAGATGAAGAATTCACTTAAGAGTTTACTGAAGATTACGCTTATGTTCCTTGGACTCAGTTTGATCTTTACAGTTCAGGCCAAGGCAGATGAGGATGAGTACGAGTATCCTCATTACGTCGGTGTTGCAACCGCCACAGTTAACGTTCGTGAGGGAGCGGGCGTCAGCTTTGATCAGGTTACCGACGATTCCGGTAAGAAGATCCAGCTCTCTACCGGTGACGAGGTTGAGATCCTTGAAGAGCGTAAGGCTGATGACGGTATTATCTGGTATCACATTACCTTTACCCAGAAGGGTAATACTTATACAGGCTTCTCTACCAGTACTTACGTAGCTAAGGATCCCGAGAAGCTGATCACGCCCACACCCACTCCTTCTCCCGTGATCGAGGAAGAGGTGGCTCCCGTTGATCCCCTCGATGAATCGGCCAAGGACTCTAAGGCCGACAAGGACGACAACAAAGCAAAGGATCCTCTTGCCGAGGATTCATCTTCCGAAGATTCCGAAGAACCCGAAGAAGAGAGCAAGGGCAGCATCATCTGGACAGTTGTCTGGGTATTACTCCTTCTCTCGATCGTATTCTTTGCATTCTTTGTAGTACTTAATTACATCAGACACAGAGCACAGGGACAGCCCTCGGCACCCGCACGCAGAGTTGAGAAGCTTAAGCAGATCAACACCCAGAACAAGGATGCCGGCAGACGTGTTCCCCAGATCCGTACCACAGGCGCAAGACCCGCACCTACAAACGAGCCCCGTCGTGAGGTTTATGTCAAGAGAAGAGAGCCCGCACAGGACAATTTCGTTCCCGCAAGTCCCGCAGATCTTGAGCAGGATAACGAGGACAAGAGGATCCTCCGTGAGAAGATCGAGCAGCTTCAGGAGCACGATCTTGTCAGACATGTCGTATACGGCGAAGGCGAAGTTTATGACAATTCCGATGTTAAGCTTCTCGAAGTCAGATTCGGAAACGATATGCGTTTCTTAAAGAAGGATCAGCTCGTTAACAAGCGTGAGCTCGTTGTTTTCGATGACGAGGACCAGTCGATCGCAAAGAGACGCCGCAGAAGAGTGAACAACCAGTCCAGCAGGATTTATTGATAGAAATTAGTATTATCTAGGAGCTTTTGATATGAGTAAGCTTTGGGGAGGCAGATTTACAGAGAATACCGACAGTCTGGTATATGATTTCAATGCCTCTATAGGATTTGACAAGAGAATGTATCGTCAGGACATCACAGGCAGTATCGTACATGCCCGTATGCTCGGTCGATGCGGAATTATCCCCACTGAGGACAGTGAGGCCATCGTTAAGGGTCTTGAGGGCATCCTTGCAGACATCGAGTCCGGTAAGATCGCTATCGACGAAACGATGGAAGACATCCACAGCTTTGTTGAGTCGGAGCTTACCGCAAGGATCGGTGATGCCGGCAAGAAGCTTCATACCGGCCGCAGCCGTAACGATCAGGTTGCACTTGATGTTAAGCTTTACGCACGTGATTATATCGATTCGCTCGACGTTAAGCTTAAGGACCTCCTTTGTACGCTACTTAACATCATCGAGAACAATACCGAGACGTTTATGCCCGGTTTTACACATATGCAGAAGGCACAGCCCGTTACGCTCGCTCATCATATGAGCGCTTACTTTGAGATGTTCAGGCGTGACAGGAGCAGGCTTTTTGATATCCGCAAGAGGATGAACCTCTGTCCCCTCGGTTCGGGCGCGCTTGCCGGGACCACATATCCCCTCGACAGAGAGTTCGTTGCCAGGGAGCTTGGATTTGACGGACCCACCGTTAACAGCATGGATTCCGTTTCGGACAGGGATCATATCGTTGAGCTTCTTTCGGCACTTTCGACGATCATGATGCATCTCTCGAGATTCTCCGAAGAGATGATCATCTGGAACAGCAACGAGTACAGGTTTGTTGAGATGTCTGATGCTTATTCCACCGGAAGCAGCATCATGCCCCAGAAGAAGAATCCGGACATCGCCGAGCTTGTACGTGGCAAGACGGGACGTGTTTACGGAGCACTGATGTCAATGCTCACAACCCTCAAGGGTATCCCGCTTGCATATAACAAAGACATGCAGGAGGACAAGGAACCGTTCTTTGATGCGGCAGATACAGTCCTTAACTGCGTTACACTCTTTAACGGAATGCTTTCTACCGTTACCTTCAACAAGAAGGTCATGGAAGAGAGTGCCAAGAACGGATTTACCAACGCGACCGATGTTGCGGATTATCTTGTTGTGAAGAATATTCCTTTCCGCGATGCGCACAGGATCGTCGGAGAACTTGTTCTTCTCTGCATCGACAAGGGTTGCACACTTGATGATCTGACACTTGATGAATTCAAGAAGTATTCGCCCGTGATCGAAGAAGACATCTATGATGCCATCTCCATGAAGACATGCGTTATGAAACGCTGTACAAAGGGAGCTCCGGGACCGGATGCTATGAAGAATGTCATTGATGAATATAAGCGTTATCTAGCAGACTAAGATCGGACAGATTTTGATTCAGGGGGAGCCTATGAACAAAAGAAACGATACACAGGTTATGATTCTGAACAAGCAGTACACTTTGTCGGGCTTTGAAAGCGACGAGTACCTTCAGCGTATTGCTTATCTGATCAACAGCATGTACGATGAAGTAAAGAAGATGGATGTTTACAAATCCATGGACCTCGAGACGAAGCACATCCTGCTTTGCATCAACCTCGCCGACGAGTACTGCAAGATCAAGAACAGAAACGATGAGCTCAAGAACGATATCGATCGTCATGCCGACGAGATCGGGGCGTTAAGACGTGAGATCATCGACCTTAAGTCCAAGCTCGACCTTGCTGCCAAGGAACGCGAGCAGCTCAAAGAGAAGATCGTTGAAGAACAGAAGAAGATCGTTAAGCTTGAAACAGAGCTTACCGCTGAGAAGAAGAACAGACGTTAAGTAAATAACTATTTATGAATGAGCACTTAGATGTGCTCATTTGTGTTGTTTGGTACAGAAGGGAGTTCGTAGGTTATGACAGAATTACTTGCTCCGGCAGGATCCGTAGAGGCATTAAAGAGTGCTGTTAACGCCGGCTGCGACGCTGTGTATATCGGCGGCAGGATGTTCGGCGCGCGCGCTTATGCCAACAATCCGGACCGTGACGAGCTTCTCGGTGCCATAGATCATTGTCATCTCTTTGATAAAAAGCTTTATCTTACAGTCAATACACTCTTAAAGAACGATGAATTAACAGACAGTCTTTATGATTTCCTGAGGCCCTACTACGAAGAGGGTCTTGACGGCGTGATCGTCTCGGATCCGGGAGTCATGAAGGCTGTTTCTCTTTTGTTTCCGGGGCTTCCGATTCACATCAGTACTCAGGCCTCAGTGACGAGTGCGGAGGGTGCACGTGTCATCGCGGGACTCGCTGACGGTATCACCAGAGTCGTTCCGGCAAGAGAGCTGTCGATCGAAGAGATAGAACTCTTCAAGAAGAATACCGACCTCGAGGTCGAGGTGTTTGTTCACGGCGCAATGTGCGTATGCTACTCGGGTCAGTGTCTCATGAGTTCGATAGCCGGAGGCAGGAGCGGCAACAGAGGACGTTGCGCACAACCCTGTCGTAAGAACTACGATACAGGCGTAAACGACTCGTTCATACTTTCGTGCAAGGATATGTGCACGATCCCTGCGATCGGCCGTCTGATGCGTGCGGGGGTAGATTCCTTCAAGATCGAAGGAAGGATGAAATCGCCCATCTACGTGGCCGCAACGGTCGCTGCGTACAGAAAGTACATGGATATCGCAGCCGAACAGGGCGAAAGGTACGAGCAGTATCTTGAAAGTTATAAACGCGAGCTTGAGAAGGACGTTGAGAAGCTTCGTGAGATTTACAACCGTGGCGGATTCTGTACCGGATTCATGCTCGGCGAGAAGAACCTTATCTGCTCCGACAAGGCATCGCATAACGGTGTCGCTGTCGGAAGTGTTTCGGGTGTTTCGGGTCGTGAAGCTACCATAACATTTGATAAAGAGATCAATCGAGGCGATGTCCTTGAGATCAGACGTGACGACGGATCGTCGCTTTATGAATATACTTCGGGTAACGCTTTTTCAGTGGGAGACAGCTTTAAGATCCTTGTATCCAAGGGTCAGAAGGCTACGGTCGGACAACGTGTCTTCAGAGTCAGGAACAATGTCGTGATCGATGATATAAACGGTCGCTATGTTGAAGCAACGATCGGGAGAAAGATCGGGATAAGGTTTGAAGCGGGACTTTCGAGACCTCTTGAGCTTAATGCTTATACCCTCGATGGCGATGACAGACACGAAGTGACCGTGTGTGGTGCTTGCCCCGAACAGGCCAAAACTGCATCCGCGGATATCGAAAACATCAGAAAGCATCTCTGTAAGACAGGAGATTCGGTGTTCAGTATTGCCGAGTCCGATATCAGGCTTGAAGACGGTTTGTTCATACCTGTGGGAGCTCTTAATACTCTCAGACGTGAAGCGCTTGATGCTCTCGAGCGTAAGATCGTCAGCAGTTTCAAGAGGGCTGAGAGCGCTGTGGATGCAGGCAGGGTAATAGCAGAGCTCACTGAGGACTTCTGTTATAAGTCCGGATCACATGATGGAGCGCAAGTTAAAGCACAAGGTGATGCAACGGTAGAATCTCATGCTCTTGTCAGCTTTGAAGAAAACCTTGCTCCCGTTCTTAATGATAAGAGAATTAAGAGAATATACCTCCCCTTTGTGAAGCTGCGTGATCTTGACGAGGAGATCAGGAAGTTTACCGCGCTTGCCGACAGGCTTAAAACAGATGACCGCGAGCTTTACATTGCACTTCCTTTTATCTGCAGATCGGAAATGCTCCGCAAGTATAAGGAATCTGGACTTGTCGACAAGCTTTATAAGCATTGCGGATTCCTTGTCAGGAACAACGAGGAACTCAGCCTTTTTGAGGAGAAAAAAGAAGCGCGTGTGATCCTCGATCATACCATGCATGTCTTTAACAGGGTGACTGCAGGTCTGTACGGATCTGACTTTACATACAGCCCGGAGCTCAACAAAGATGAGCTTGTGTCATTCGGTAAACAAGCAAAAGGAGAGCTTATTGTCTACGGCAGACTGCCTCTCATGCAGACCGCGCACTGTCCTTACAGAAACGAGGGACTCGAGTGCCTTAAAGGGAGGAACACGGGAGCTTTATCGGAAAGCTTCCTGAAGCTCAAGGACAGCAAGGACTACGTATTCCCCGTGATCAGGAGATGCGATTATTGTACGAACATCATCCTCAACAGCTCGGTTCTTGACCTCAGAGACCTTAAGTCGGAGATACAGGAGATCGCACCTGCTTCGATAAGATACGAATTTACTACAGAATCTGTCGACACTATCGAAAACGTTTTGAACGGTGCGGGAGAAGACGGAGTAGAGTACACTTTCGGTCATTTCAGAAGGGGCGTTCTTTGAAAACTTGCAAAACTTTCGAATAATTGTTATACTACAAAACAGTTTTGTTACACCAAAACCGAACTCGGAGGGAAAACTATGGTTGATGCAACGAGCTGTGGTGGTGTAGTCATATTTCGGGGCAGGATCCTCTTACTGTATAAGAATTTCAGAAACAAGTATGACGGATGGGTCCTTCCTAAAGGAACAGTAGAACCGGGCGAAGAACATGAACAGACGGCTCTCAGGGAAGTAAAAGAAGAAACAGGGGTTGACGCTCAGATCGTGTCGTTTATCGATACGAGCAGGTATACTTTCAATGCGTCTGATTCGGTTATTTCAAAAGAAGTTCACTGGTATCTTATGATAGCTGACAGCTATTACAGCAAACCTCAAAAAGAGGAGTATTTTTTCGATTCGGGATATTACAAGTATCACGAAGCGGTTCATCTCTTGAAGTTCGTCAACGAGAGAGAGATACTGCAAAAAGCATACGCAGAATATCAAAGACTCAGAAAAAGTCACCTTTGGGGTAAAAAACATGACTAAGACCGGTTGGCCTAAACCAACCGGTCTTTACTTGGAAAAATAATGCTTAGTTGTGTCTGGGATGATTCTTAACGATCATCGCTGCGTTCGTGATCTCGGTGATGATCGCGATGTCGAATGTGTTGCTCAGAGAGTCGATCTTCGAAAGAAGCTCACCGTTGTTGGTGGCAACGTACTTGGGATGAAGTCTGTTAAGTGTATAACAGAGAATGTCAGTTCTGCAGATATCGCAGGTACAACATCCGAGCTTATCAGCCATTTTGTCAAATTTGTTAGCAACAATGTCCTCCATGAGGTTTTTGATCGTGATTGCCATTATGACGCTTCCTCCGTTTATTTATAGTTACGCAGTAAATCAACAGATCACTTGCGTTCTGATCAAATAACATATAAATTATAGATTAAGTTTTTGAATTCCACAAGGAGAAAATCCTTATGAAGATTAAATTTGAGGTATCCATTACACTGAAAGAGACGATACTTTACGCGATATCAGGGGTATTGACCACTTTCGTCAATTTCTCGGTATCTTACCTGCTCTACAACGTGTGTAATGTGAACGAGAACATTACGAACGCCGTGGCCTGGGTTGCTGCGATAGTATTTGCCTTTTTTGCAGCACATATCTTTGTCTTTAAGACATCAAAGAAGGATGTCGGCGAGAATATTTCGGTGCTCAATCGTTTCTTTATGTTCGCCGTGGGCAGAGTTTTTACGCTGGTCGTTGAGCTTGCGGCAACATTTGTGTTTGTCACGAAGCTCGAAGCCGATTTCTGGATCATTAAAGTGACCATTTCGGCACTTATCATCATACTTAACTATCTGATCTCGAAGTTTATCGTATTCAAGAAGAAACCGGTACAGATCGAGAACACCGAGGACTGAGAAAGGAACCCGAATGACTAAGAAGGCAGTTATCAAAAAAGGAGAAGGCCGTTACCTCAAAAAGGGCGGTTTATGGCTCTATGACAACGAGATAGCCGAGATAGTCGGCGACATCAGTGACGGCGACATCATCGAAGTAGAGGATTTTGACGGCTTCTTTATGGGCATGGGTTTCATCAACAGAAACTCCAAGATAATCGTCCGTATGCTCACGAGACGTACAAGGATCGATGATATAGATACGCTTATAAGGCAGCGTGTCACTGACGCCTGGGAACACAGAAAAAGAGTAGTCGATACAAGTTCTTGCAGGATCATATTTGCCGAATCGGATTATCTGCCGGGAATAGTTATTGACAAGTTTGAAGATATTCTCGTGGTTGAATCGCTCGCACTTGGTATCGATCTTTTAAAGGACAAGATAATCGGCGCCTTGAAGGAAGTACTTGAACGCGACGGCATAAGCGTCAGGGGAGTCTTTGAAAGAAGCGAGTCAAACCTCAGACGTCTTGAGGGGATGAAGCCATTTAAGGGATTTATAGGTCCCGAATTTGACAACGAGATCGAGATCGTCGAGAACGGAGTTAAATACATCGTTGACGTGATGGACGGGCAGAAGACAGGGTTCTTCCTTGACCAGAAGTACAACAGACAGGCGGCAGGACGGCTCTGCAAGGGAGCCAAGGTGCTCGACTGCTTCACTCATACCGGTTCGTTCGCACTTAATGCTGCGCTCGGCGGTGCTGACAGCGTGCTCGGACTTGATATCTCACAGTTCGCGGTTGATACAGCGACCAGAAACGCGATCCTTAACGGAGTGGAAGACAGGGTTACCTTCAGATGTATCGATGTGTTCGAGGAGCTCCCGAGGCTTTACGAGGAAGGTGAGAGATTTGATGTGGTGATCCTTGATCCGCCCGCTTTCACCAAATCGAGGGACTCTGTAAAGAACGCGACCAAGGGCTATAAGGAGATCAACCTGCGTGGCATGAAGCTTCTTAAGGATAAGGGATATCTCTGCACATGTACGTGCTCGCATTTCATGGACAGTGCGCTTTTCCTTGAGACAGTCGGCAAAGCTGCAAAGGACGCACATAAGCGTCTGAGGCTCGTCGAGTCGAGAGCACAGTCGCCCGACCATCCGATTGTGCTTGGTATGGACGAGTCATCTTACCTTAAGTTTCTGATATTCCAGGTTTATGATGAGATATAAAAAAACGGAGGTGATGTTTAGTCGCCTCCGATTTTTATGGGTTCTGTGTTTTCGCACCTGAAATACTTTATCATGTTGGGGTTGTGCATCTTGAGCGGCTCATCGTCCTCGGAGATCGAAAGGTCTCTGGTGTAGCCGGTAGGGTTGTAGATGATGAAATTATCAAAGCCTGTCTGGTCGAAGGGGAGGATGGGCGCAAATCTTGCATCAGTGTATGACATGAGAGCCCTCCTTTCTTCGAACTTGGTAATAATGCTTTTGCGATTATGTAATAATCCGGGGATAAATCTTGGTTTTGAGCAGATAAATCCACAATTTTCATATAAATATGTTATACAACAAAAAAAGTATAAAAACAAGTGCTATATGACACAATTTTGACACAAATTTGGTGTATAGAGAAACTAAGTATAAGAAGATGTGATACTATGAGATTTTTTAGGAAAGGAGGCTCTGCGCATGAACGTGTACATTACAGAACGCGGTTTGTTCAGTAACGACAGACATGATTATCCGATCAGTCACAGCGGTCCTGTTCACAAAGTAGAGGCTCCCGACAAAGTCTCGGATAATTACAGTGTCGTCAGAGAAGTTGAGCAAGCTTACGTTGCCGAGAATACACCTGCATATACCGTTAATATCTCGAGCATGGGTCAGGCCGCACTTCAGTCGATGGCTGTATTATCAAAGGGTTTTGATAATTACTATGACCAGATGCAGAGTGATTATCTTGATGAAAGAACAGCAGCTCCTGAGAACACCGAACAGACACAGGAAGACCGGATCACGGAAGAAACGGGCAATGAGGGAGTCACAGGTGTTACGGGGAACAGGAACGGTATCGATACCGAAACTGCTGTTAACAGAGGCCTGAACACGTACGACGTAGCGAACGAGATCGACACACGTTTCGAGGAGCAGCTCTACGAGCCCGCCGAGGACGATTCCCTTCAGACGATCTACGACAACGCAGTTTCTGATATCGAGAACGTAGCGCTTTTCGAAGAGACAGAGCCTGCGCCCGAAGAAGTAGAGCTTACCCGTGATCTTTCGGATGTTGAGTTCGTGAACGAAGTAGAAGAGCAGCCCGCAACAACTCCTGTCAATCTTGCACCCGAAGATCTTGTCGAGCCCGGTGCCGACAGACTCCTCGAGCCCACGATCGAAGAAGTTGAGACACAGCAGCAGGTTCAGGAAGCTGCACAACCCGAGAACAATCCTGTTATCAGAGAAGCAATGGCAGCATACAACTACCAGATGTCTTATCAGATCAATCTGGCCATGACTTCTTAATTTTGGTTCCCTTGAGTATTTGAACCGGGCATGATCGTAACGATCGCCCCGGGCAATAGTTTCGTCAGTGTAATATAGACAAGGAGGTCGGTATTATGGCACTTAATTCAGTTGGTAATTCATCCGGCGGGATGAACTGGATCTTTTCTTCACAGAGCACTAATTCAGCATCAGGTGCTACTTTTCCTAATGTTTCGGATTATAACCTTATAAAGAGCGGAGCTTACAAGAAGCTTCTTAATTCCTATTACGGTAATTCCACCAGAAGCAAGACTCTCTCCGACAATTCCGATTCTCTTGATGCAGGCAAGAAAGAGAAGATCAACCTCGTAGCAGCCAACACTGATTCCAAGGCACTTGCATCCTCGATCGCAGACCTTGGCGGTGTGGCGGTTTCGGATGAGAACAGAGAGGAACTCAAGTCCTCGATCAAAAAGGTAGTTGTGAATTACAACAAGCTCATAGATTCGGGCAGTGAAGTTGACAACACATCCGTCCTTCGTAACGTCCTCTGGATGACCAAGGGCACAGGCGAGAACGCAGGCCTCCTTTCCGACATCGGAATCACTATCGGAGAAGGCAACAAGCTTTCCTTCGATGAGACCAAGTTCGATAACGCATCACTTTCCGATGTAACTACCCTCATTAAGGGTAAGGATTCCTTCTTCGGAAGAGTAATGACACGTGCGAATACAGTATCCCGTGAAGCCGCAGCTGCAGTAAACAAGAACTTAACAGGATCTGTATATTCCCGTGACGGCATGAGATACGGAGATATAAATCCTTCAGCAATGATTAACCAGTTAACCTAAGAGCTTTAATAACAATAGCATATAACCATAACAACCCTCTTACGAATTTAAGTGGGTTGTTTTTTGTCGTAAACATAGTGCTTTTATTGCTTTCATCAATAATTATTGGCTTTAAATATGAGATTAATATGTCGTATGATTTGTTGTTCGAGGTATAGGATTTGTATGGTGCTTGGAATTATAGTGTTTAGGAATTTTGGATTATGGGTATATAAATATCCTTCATAACGTAAATAGACTTGGGCGCGCCGGTATATTACGGAAAAAACAATTGCTCTGCAGTCCTTGGACTGCGACACCTGTAGCACATGGTTTTTGTGCGAAAGGGAGCTGTTTTTGAGTAATATGCCTGGCAGCCCAAGTCGTATGTGCAAAATTATATGTTGATTATTATACTATACTCTTATTTATCTCTTAGAGCACTCAGGTTCGGGATATTCCTCTCCGAACAGTTCGACAGTAACAGTTTGCATCATCTGTTCTGTAAGCGGCCTATCACTGTAGTCGGTTCTTGTCGTTGCTATCTTATCGACAACTTCCATACCTTCCGTCACCTTTCCGAACGAAGCATACTGTCCATCAAGGTGAGGAGAATCCTCATGCATGATAAAGAACTGTGATCCCGCGGAATCGGGCATCATTGAGCGAGCCATCGAAAGAACACCGCGTGAATGCTTGAGATCGTTCTTAAATCCGTTGTCGGTGAATTCGCCCTTGATAGAGTAGCCGGGGCCGCCCATACCTGTGCCTGTGGGGTCACCGCCCTGGATCATGAAGCCTTCGATCGTTCTGTGGAATATAGTTCCGTCGTAGAAGCCTTTCTTGATAAGTGAGATGAAGTTATTAACGGTATTGGGAGCGATCTCGGGGTAAAGCTCAGCCTTGATGGTTCCGCCGTCGTTCATTGTGATCGTTACGATAGGGTTCTGTTTCATTTTGATTTCCTTTCATTTCGCAGTATCGCGTATGTTTGGATGCCGTTTAGCATCGCTTGATTTATTTTATACCATATAATACAATAATTCCATCTGTAATATTTTTATTGTTTAAAAACAAACATATATGATTTGTTTGAGAATAAATATGATCATATTTTTGTATGGGAGATCATAGAACTCAAAAGGGGAGTATATATGGACTTTGATTATTGGAAAAGCAAAGCGCTGGAAGAGAATCCCTCATTACGCGAAGTCGAGCCTGTAAAGGTCGAGGCCAAAGCTGATGAGTATGATATGCGCATGCCCATAAGTGACGACGCGGTTCTGACAGAACCTGTTGTAACGGATCCGGTATTGGACGGATCTCTGGTTACAGAGCCTGTTGCAACAGAACCTGTAAACAGCGCACCGGTCAATGTTTCATTCGATAACAACGACGTTATCCTTAACGAAGGCGTTAATGAAGCAAAAGAGCCCGGCAAAGCAGGACGTATATGCAAGGCCATATTCCTCGGTGTTCCTTTCGGTATCCCTATCTTTATAGTTATGCTTGCAGTTCTCAGCACCGCTGTAGCTGCGATGTGTGTAGTGTTTGGTATACTCGTCATGGGCTGCACGGCTCTGTGCGTGGGAGGACTAGCTCTAATACTTCTCGGTATCGCAAACGTTCAGAACTCGCTCGGCGCGTCCTTCTTACTGATGGGCGGAGGAGTACTCGGCTGCGGACTCGGATTCCTGTTGATACTGCTTACCAGAGTTGTGTTCAAGTACCTGCTGTTGGGACTTTTCAGATGCTATGTGATCCCTGTCAGGTTCATAAAGCTGTTCTTCTGCAAGAAGGCGACTCCTGCAGAATCAGCCGTGGATTCACAGACACACGAGTGGTATGATCCGTCCGCTACGGAAACAGTGCAGACAGACAACGTACCTTCCGATACGATCGAAACCGATAATAACGCTTATGTGGAAGAAGTCGAGATCTTCGCAGACGATTCACTGACTGAAGATGTCGGTAAACCCAAGAGGTTCCTCAAGACGTTTTCGATACTCGCGTGTGTCCTTACTGTACTTGGTGTAGGGATCATGCTTACTACGTTCTTTGTGTTCTACAGCGACGACATTCCTTCGAAGCTGCAGCAGAATCACAAGGTTATCGTTGAAGGCAAAGTTATAGGTATTGACGTTACTTCATCGTACTTTAACGTTACGATAGAAAAGGGAGACGAGTTCTGCGTTCTGCTTGAGGATACGTACGAACCCGGCACGGAAGTAGTGATAGAAGACGGAATCCTGAAGATCAAGGGAGATTATTGTGACAGCCTTGATGTCTGCGGATTTGATGTATCACCGGCATCGAAGCTTTTGAATCCTTTCGCAGGTAACGTCACGATCAAAGTACCCGAAAACGACTACATGCAGCTCGTTTACGCAGATATCGGATTCGGTTCCTTCAAGATGAAAGATATGTCATGCGCCAGACTCGTGGCACAGGTCGGTATCGGAGGCATATGCCTCGACGATGTGAATATCGCTTACGAGAGATTCCTCGAGTGTAAGCTCGGTACCGTTTATGCCAACGGTGATATGAACCTGGCTATAAACCATGCCGATTCATCGTCAGACATGTAAGGCGAAAGAGCCTTAAGTATCCTGTCGTGATAATCACGGATGCACTTAAGCTCGTCACATCCCAGCATGTCGAAATCGATGCCCTTTGGATCAAAGGGGATAAGAGTCAATACTTCAAAACTATAGAATTCACCGTAAGCGGTCTCCTTGAAAGGTACAACAAGGAGATCGTTTTCGGTTCTGATACCGTAGGAACCGTCCTTGTAGTAGCCCGGCTCGTCGGAGAGGAGCATGCCTGGCTCGAGGGGACTGAGGTTCGAAGGAATCCGTGTGTTGTGGCTGAGCGAAAACGGTCCTTCATGAACGCTCAGAAGATATCCGATCCCGTGACCTGTACCATGTCTGTAATCAAGACCGTCCTTCCAGAGCTCACGACGTGCAAGTATATCAAGTCCGGAACCGGTAGTACCTTTCTTGAAAACAGCCTGAGAGATCGCGATATTGGCCTTAAGTACACGCGTGTACATGCGTTTCTGTTCGTCACTTACAGGACCGATGACCATGGTGCGGGTAACGTCTGTCGTTCCGAGAAGGTAGTGTCCGCCGGTGTCCATAAGCAGAAATGCGTCTGTGGGTTCGAGAGTTCTTCCGTTACCGACGTGCTCGTAGTGAACGATCGCACCGTTGCTGCCCGAAGCCACGATAGGAGCGAAGCTGTCGCAGATGTACTGCTCGGACATCCTTCTTTTCTCCCGGAGAAGCTCGGCGCAGTCGTTCTCGCAGATCACATCACCTTTTACAAGCTTCTGCTCGAATTCGTACATAAACCTGACGAAAGCAACGGCGTCGATGATATTCGCTTTGCGCAGATTGTTTTGCTCGGTCTGTGTCTTGATCGATTTCATAACGGTCGAAGGATTGATCTTCGAGAAGACTTCGTTCTTGATGCCTATAGCTTCGAAAAGAGCATAGTTCACACGTGATTCGTCCAGCAAGATGTTGCGGGACGTAAGACGTTCGGCAAAACTATAGAAGGTATCATAAGCGTTGACAGAAACATTGAGACCGGAAAGGTACGCCGAAACCTCAGGGGTGATGCTCTTGTCCGAAACAAAGAGAACAGCATCGTTCATGTTGATGATGAGGTACGAGAGGAACAGAGGGTTGTACGCTATATCGGAGCCCCTGAGATTAAGGATATAAGCAATGTCCGTGAGACTGCTGATGATATGCGTGTCGCAGCCCGTTTCCTTCATGGAAGCGCGAATGCTCTCGAGCTTCTCAGTGGCACTACGACCCGTGTACTGCTCGGACAGGATAAAGAGCTTCTTCTCGGGAAGTGAGGCTCTCGGAACAAACAGAGCCTCGGGTGCGGTAAAACGGCTCAGGAGGCGTGCATCATGAACGGCACAAGTCTCTATGAGCTCCTTGACCGTTTTAATACTGAAGAACCTTGAATCAAGAGCGAGAGCGCAACCCGCCTGAAGCTTGTCCGCGATCAGTTCGTTAACTGTAGGAACGTCCTTAACGCCTTCACGCATGAGGATGATGCCTGTGCCCTTAAGTACTTCCTCAGCTTCCAGGAAATACCTGCCGTCCGTAAACAGGAAGGCTTCCGAAAGAGTGATAACAAGCGTAGCACGCGAACCCGTAAATCCGCTAAAAAACTCCAGCACCTTAAAGTGATCACACACGTACTCACTGCCGTGATGGTCGCCGACTGTGCAAATATAAATATCAACATTTTCTGACATCATGAGATGTCTGAGTGCGTCAAGACGCATTCGTACTTCTGTATTACTCATATAAACTCCTAAGAAATACTGTTGAAATCAAATGTTATTCATATTTTTATGATAATAAAACTATATGATACTTTCAATGTCTAATATTTTATATATACTTATTACGTCTCGTACCATGTATATATTCTTAGACTTAGGACTCCGTCGCCGACGGTTCATGCGAAGCTACCCTTGTCACCTTCATGGCTCTCGAAACGCGCTTTACGAGCCGTCCTTGGCTCGTACACGCTCTCTCGGCATCCATGCCTCGAGTTCGATGGCGTAATGTAGCTTCGTGAACCTGCACGGCGCCTACGTATGCGTCTAAGAATATATACATAGTCGAGACGTTTTTCAGCATCTCTAAATGTTTTACAAAAATCAGTTTGGAAGTAGGAAATGCGTCGTGAAAATGATATTAAAACTGAGCCGCATACGGAGGAGCCGTGCCGGTTCACGAAGCTGCTTAGTTCCTCCCAGGAGCGAGGCACGGACGCCGAGCTAGCCCGATATGAACCATGGATGGTGAATAGAGGGCGGTCCGAGTGCCATTAAAGTAATTACGGCAGCTTCGCATGAACCGTCGGCGACGTAGTCCTAAGGCCTCAGTTTTAATAGCATTTATCACGACGCCTTACAATCCTTTCAATGCAATAATACTTTACATTTTTAGTAAATGCTGTAAAATGTTTGTGTTCATATTAATAGGACGTAATAGGACGTTATTGCCCAGATTCGGAGTGATTACATGAATATTCTTATGATGATACTTCTGACAGTGCTCATTGTCTGTGCTGTCGTGGTGAGTTTTATAAAGAGCCTTACGGCTTCCGTCATTGTTTTCGGATCCTTCAGCCTTGTTGTTGCGGTCATCTGGATGCTCCTCGAGTCTCCGGACCTTGCGATCACAGAGGCCGCAGTCGGAGCCGGTGTGACGGGGCTTTTGTTTTATGCGACACTTAAGAAGATCGGTTCCATCAAGGATGACGACGAACCCAAGGAGTCAGACGATCCCGAAACACCCGGAAACGATCTGTAGACGCATCCCCGACCCGATCAACTACTGATAAAGAGGAAATACAAATGGCAGACTTTAATCCGAAAGAGAAGAAGATCCTGTACAGAGCCTTCAGGATCACCGCGGCGATCCTCATCGTGATGCTTGCGGCAGCTCTTATATTCTGTATGTTCGACCTTCCGGGGCTTTTCTCTCCCGATCACCCCGGCGAGAACATCGTAGCTGAGCGTTACATCGAAAGCGGAATTGAAGAGACGGGTGCAGTTAACTTCGTGGCCGGCATGATCCTCGATTACAGAGCTTTTGATACGTTCGGCGAGTCCAACGTGCTCTTCGCGGCCACTATCTGCGTTATGGTGCTCCTGCTTGTTCAGGACCAGAGTAAGAGCCGTGTACGTCGTAAAAGATCTAAAAAGAACGGTACAGTGAACTCGGATCAAACGACAGTTAGCGAGTCGCAGACATCGTTCGAACAGCTTCCGGAATCGAAAGCATATTACGAAGACCTCAGGGACGAACGTGAGATTGAACCGAGACTCATTAAAAACGACGTGATCCTTAAGACCATTGCGAAGTTCGCGGTTCCCTTTATCCTGATGTTCGGAGTTTACGTCATTCTGAACGGTCACCTGTCCCCCGGAGGAGGCTTCTCGGGTGGCGCGATTGTCGGGAGCGGATTCATACTTGCTTCCGTGGCTTTCGGGTTTGATAAGATGGAGCGCTTCCTCAACAGGAAGAGCGCGGGCATCATCACCTTTGTATCACTGCTTGTTTACTGCCTCGCGAAGAGCTACTCGTTCTTCACGGGTGCCAACCACCTTGAGTCCGGGATCCCGCTCGGAACACCCGGAGCGATCCTGAGCAGCGGACTTATCCTGATCCTTAATATCTGCGTCGGATTCGTCGTTGCGTGCACGATGTACTCCTTCTTCAGCCTGATGAGGCGGGGGAAGATCTGAAACTTTTGCAGCATAAGCGTAAATAATCAATTTGTAGAGGATACCCTATGTTTGAACAGATCTACAATCATTTCAATGATATAGTTGCGGCTATTCTCTTCGTGATCGGATTCTCGAACCTCCTGTTCCAGAAGAACCTCATCAAGAAGATAATCGGCCTTAATATCATGGACGTTGCGATCTACCTGTTGCTCGCTTCGCAGGGATATATCAGCGGAAGACTCGCGCCGATCCTCACGGACGGCAGTGAGAACGCAACTACGTACATCAACCCGATACCCAGCGGCCTTGTGCTTACCGGCATCGTTGTTTCGGTGAGCGTTACCGCGCTCATGCTTTCCATGACCATCAGGCTGTATCGCAAGTACAGAACTCTTGACCTTGACGAGATCCTGGTGAAGGTGAGAAAAGAAAAAGAAGACAAGGGGGAGGGCTGACATGGACTTTGTTTTGAACTTTCCTTTCTTCTCGATAATGATCTGCATGCTGGCGGCTCTCTCAACGTTTATGCTGGGACGTCGGGCTGCCGCAGTCGTGGCCAAGCTTGCACTTCTGATCACACTGGTTCTTTCGGTGATACTCACGGTGTACCTCCACGGTACGGGCGAGAGTTTCGTCTACATGATGGGTCACTTCCCGGCACCATGGGGTAATGAGATCAGGGCGGGAGAGCTTGAAGGCGTGATGGCGATCTTTACGTGCGTGATCGCGCTCTTGTCGCTGATCGCGGGCAAGTATTCGATCAGAACCGAGATCGACGACACTAAGCAGAACCTTTACTACCTTATCACATGCCTTATGGAAGCGTCTCTGCTGGCGCTTATATACACGAACGACATCTTCACGGGCTACGTTTTTATCGAGATCAATACGATCGCGGGATGCGGTCTGATCATGATCAGGAACACCGGCCGTTCGATCGCCGCTGCAATCAGATACATGGTGGTGAGCCTTGTGGGATCGGGACTGTTCCTGATCGGAACAACGCTGCTTTACTCGATCACGGGTCACCTCTTAATGCAGAATATCAACGAATCCGTTGCGGCACTCGCCGCGGACGGCAGTTACAGTGTTACGCTCACGATCATCACGGCGCTGATGACTGTGGGACTCGCCATCAAGTCGGGACTTTTCCCGTTCCATCTGTGGATCCCGGATGCTTACGCGATCTCAGTAACACCTTCTTCGGCGATGCTTTCCGGTATGGTCTCGAAGGGATACATATTCCTGCTGATCAAGCTTATCTACAGAGTTATCGGATTTGATGTATACAGCTCGACGGGAGTGTTTGACCTGATCTTTATCGCGGGTATCATTGCAATGATAATGGGTTCCGTGGCAGCTATCAGATCCGGATACTTAAGAAGGATGACTGCTTACTCCTCGGTTTCGCAGATCGGATACATCTTTATGGGCATCGGTATCGCGAACTCTGCGGGAGCTGTTGCGGCCATATTCCATATAATCACTCACGGACTTACAAAATCACTTCTTTTTATCGCCGCTTCATCGTTTACGGGCAGGAAAGAAGATATCAGGGTGAGCGACCTCAAGGGACTCGGACACAAGTATCCGGTTTCTGCTGCGACCTTCACCGCTGCGGCACTGTCGATAATCGGCTTCCCGCTTTTCGCCGGCTTCATTGCCAAGATGCTGCTCGCGAATGCTTCATTTGACTGCGGATGGAGGATGTACGCGGCTATCGGAGCCATAGCGGTCAGCACGATACTCAACGTTGTTTACTTCTTCAAGTGTATCATCAATCTTTACGCATTCGGCGGATTTGAGGAAGAGAAGAAGGACACCGAGGGATCTACTGCGGAAGAGACAGCAGATGAAAGTGTAAAAGCCACTGCCTGTGTCGACAATGAAGACAGACCCACGAAATACGAGAACGCACTGCACGGTATCTGTGCTGCGGTTCTCGCTATCATAAATCTCTACATCGGTCTTGCACCGGGACTGCTTAGCGACATAATAACGAAAGGACTTAATGTTTTTTGATTAAGCGAGGTATTTTGAGATGAGCTTTTTACTTCCTTTGACAGTATTCTTTCCGCTTGTTTGCGCCTTTGCCTTTCTCTTTGTTAGGAAAAAGATAAGTACGCATTTCGGAGTGTGCCTTTATACGGGCGTTGTTATGTGCGTGAGTGCGGTCCTCAATGTCGTTGTTGCGATCGCCTCGGCAGGCGAAGAGCTTCGTTTCGTGCTCATTAAGATCACAGACACTGTTTCGCTCACGTTTAAAGCCGACAACCTTTCGCTCGTTTTTGCACTTCTCATGTCCTTCATGTTCGTGACCGTCGGATTCTACTCCTTCGATTACATGAGACACGAGGAGAACACGAAGCGTTTCTACCTGTTCTACATGTGCCTGATCGGAATCTTGCCCGGAATGTATTACTCGGCTGATCTGATCTCGCTTTACCTGTTCTACGAGATGATGACCCTGTTCTCGCTTCCTCTTGTACTTCACAGCCTTACGAAGGAAGCTATCAGCGCAGGATTTAAGTATCTGTTCTATTCGATCGGCGGAGCGCTTCTTTCGCTTATGGCCATATTCGTTATCTACTCAATGAGTTCGGAGCACGAGTTCACGGCAGGCGGATTTCTTGATCCCACTCTTGTAAGCGGCAAGGAAGGCCTTCTTCTTGCTTTCGTGTTCCTTGCTATCATAGGTTTCGGATGTAAGGCCGGTCTTTTCCCGATGCACGACTGGCTTCCGGTTGCACATCCCATTGCGCCCGCTCCCGCGAGTGCGCTGCTTTCCGGTATCATCACCAAGTCCGGTGTACTTGCCATCATCAGAGTCGTATTCTACAGCGTCGGTGCCGACAGGATCATGGGCACATGGGTTCAGTACACATGGATGATCCTTGCACTTGTTACGGTATTTATGGGCTCAATGCTCGCGTACTGCGAGAAGGGACTTAAGAAGAGACTCGCTTTCTCGACCGTCAGCCAGGTTTCTTACGTGCTTTTCGGTCTGTCACTCATGAATCCCGTGGCTATCCTCGGAGCGCTCCTGCACGTGATATTCCACTCGGTTATCAAGGATGACCTCTTCCTTGTTTCGGGTGTTATCATCCATAACACAGGTGCGACAAGATGCGATGAGCTCGATGGCGTGGGCAGGAAGATGCCCGCTTCGATCATCGGATTTACGATAGCTTCCGTGGCGCTTATCGGTATCCCTCCGGCAAGCGGTTTCATCAGCAAATGGTTCCTCGCTGAAGGTGCCCTTACCTCCGGTACCGGTGCTTTCTCCGTGATCGGTCCCGTGGTACTCCTTGTGAGCGCGCTCCTTACAGCAGGTTACCTGCTCCCCGTTATGATCGACGGTTTCTTCAAGGGCAAGACCGAGACGGAAGAGAAGCCTTTCTCTCATGAAGCAAAGCCCCTGTCACTCGTACCGATCGTTGTGCTCTCGGCACTTGCGCTTTTACTCGGTATATTCCCCGGGATCCTCACAGGCTTCCTTGAGGGGATTGCAGGTTCGATGATACCTTAAGTATTAAGGAGATTTCCTATGTTATACAAAGTTTTTCTTCTCGCTGCGATCTTACTTCCGATCGTGAGCGGCGCCGTGATCCTGTTCCTTAAGATCAGGAACGAGAAGGCCCGTAACATCGCCACATTCGTTGTGTCGATCGTTAATCTCGGGCTTGTTATCGCTGCGCTCTGTTTGGGGTCGGGCGAGAGCTTTGTGCTTTACGATACAGGCTTCACACTCAAGATCACCTTCGGGATAGACGGAATGTCGAGGTTCTTCGCTCTGATCGTTTCGGTGCTCTGGCCCTTCAGCCTTCTGTACGCTTATGAGTACATGGAAGGAGAGGAGAACAAGAACTCGTTCTTCGCCTTCTTCATGATGACGCTCGGTTCGGTGATCGGTGTTTCCTTCGCCGGAGACCTTTTCACGATGTACGTGTTCTACGAGCTCATCACGCTCTTTACCTTCCCGCTGGTAATGCACGAGAGAAGCAAAGAAGCTGTTTCGGCCGGCCGTAAGTACCTGGTTTACATGCTCGGAGGCGCGGGCTTTGCGCTTATGGGACTCATCGTAATCCTCAACATCTCCGGAACTGTTGTTTTCACCGAAGGCGGATTCCTGGGCGCTACCGCAGCGCAGTACGGCTCGCTCATCCCGTTCATCTTCCTTGTGATGTTCCTCGGCTTCGGTGTAAAGGCCGCGATCATGCCTTTCGGTAAGTGGCTCATCCACGCAGCAGTTGCCCCCACGCCCGTAACGGCACTTCTGCATGCCGTAGCGGTCGTTAAAGCCGGTGCGTTCACTGTCATCAGACTCATTTACTACTCGTTCGGAACGGAGCCTTTACGGGGCACGTACGCGCAGTACGCCGCCATGGGCTTCTGTATATTCACGATCCTTTACGGCTCGTACATGGCAGTCAGGATGCCTCACATCAAGAGGAGACTTGCGTACTCAACGATCAGTAACCTTTCGTACGTAGTGTTTGCCGCATGCATCATGACACCCGCGGGTCTTTACGGCTCGCTTTCGCATTTCCTCGTGCACGCACTTACCAAAATAGCCCTGTTCTTCTGTATAGGCGCGGTAATGCATGTTACGGGTAAAACGCTTATATCAGAGATCGGGGGTCTCGGGCGAAAGATGAAGGTTATTTTCACGTGCTTCATCGTATGCTCGATCTGTCTTATCGGAATCCCGCCGTTCTCCGGATTCCTCAGTAAGTTCAACATCATTGAAGCCGCCATAGAAGAGGGAAGTGTAGCCTCCTATATTGGCGGAGGTGCGATCATCATTTCGGCTATTCTCACGGCGATCTACCTTATGACCGTCGTTGTTAAGGCCTTCTTCCCAGAGGGAGGTACGCTCGGTGCCGGACTCGAAGATGCGCATGATCCCGGTATCAGGATGAAGACTCCCATAGTCCTTTTCTCGGCCGTGATCTTTGTGGTCGGACTCGGATGGGGTTATATTGAGAGCTTTTTGACAGTTATGTGATAAACAGATTATAAGAGGTATGATTTATGCAACCTTTTGAGATTAACCTTAACGGTTTGGTCGGACTCGGAATGGCATTCCGTGTCGACGGATTCAGAGTGGTTTATGCCGCGGTCACTATCTTTATGTGGCTTTGCAGCACTATGCTCACTCCGGAGTATTTCGGTGCCGGTAAGGGCAAGATCCGTTACCATGTATTCAGCTTCCTTACCATGTTCGCGACGCTCGGAGTTTTCCTTTCGGCTGATCTGTTCACGACTTTTATCTTCTTTGAGATAATGTCGTTTACTTCTTATGTCCTCGTTGTGCATACCAAGAAACCCGATGCTGTCAGAGCAGGCTCTACATACCTCGCTGTAGCTGTTATCGGCGGACTCATAATGCTTATGGGTCTCTTTATGCTCTATGATCTTGTAGGTACACTCAGGATCGTAGATCTCAAGGACAGCTGCGGAGCGATACTTCAGAGTGGAACTGAGTCTGATGTGAGCAGACTTACGGCTTCAGCTGTGCTGATACTTTTCGGATTTGCCGCCAAGGCCGGTATGTTCCCTCTCCATGTATGGCTGCCCAAGGCTCATCCCGTTGCGCCCGCACCAGCAAGTGCTTTGCTTTCGGGTGTTCTGACGAAGTGCGGAATCTTCGGTATCCTGATCATCGTCATGGAGATCATGGCGGGATGCGAAGGTTTCGGTATAGCTCTTTATGTATTCGGATTCATTACCATGTTCGCAGGTGCGCTTCCGGCTCTATTTTCAACAGATCTTAAGAAGACACTGGCTTGCTCGTCAGTTTCGCAGATCGGATTTATCATTGTCGGTGCTTCTTTGACGCTCCTTCTCGAAGAAGAGTGTACGCTTGCGGCGACAGGCACGCTCCTTTACATGGTCAACCACTCCATGTTCAAGCTCTGCCTGTTCCTGAGCGCCGGTATCATATACATGAAGAAGCACAGTCTTGATCTTAACAAGCTTCGCGGCTTCGGCAGAGACAAGACTTTCCTTAAGATCATTTTCCTCGTGGGAGCGCTCGGTATCAGCGGCGTTCCGCTCTTCAGCGGTTATATCAGCAAGACGCTCATCCACGAAGGACTTGTCGAATACATCCATATGGCTTCTACAGGACATGTGATACTGACCGTCAGCGAGTGGCTGTTCCTTCTTTGCGGCGGAATGACTGCTGCATATATGACAAAGCTCTTTATCGCCATCTTTGTAGAGAAGCCTGCCCCTGAAAGCAAGGAAGAAGCAGATCACGCTTCTCACGATCAGGGTAAGGTTAAGATCCGCTTTGTAAGCTACTTAAGCGCCATGCTTCCGGCTTGCGTGATACTTTTCTTCGGAGTACTCCCGGGACTCTTTATGAAGGGACTCGGTGTGTTCATGAGCGGGTTTAACAACTTTACTCTTGCCGGAGAAGGAGAAGAAGTCCTCGAACATCTGAGCATATTCTCGCTCGAGAACCTTAAGGGCTCAGCTATCTCCCTGACCTTCGGTGCGCTCATCTACATCTTCGTGATCAGACGTTTCCTGACTGCAAAGGACGAAGAGAAGGGAAGAGTATACCTCTCAAAGTGGCCCGTATGGCTCGATATCGAAGAGGTTATCTACAGACCACTCCTTATTAAGATCCTTCCTTCCGTACTCGGTGCGATCTGCAGGTTTGTCGCATCGACGATACCGACATTTGTAGCCAAGATTGTTCTCGCCGTTTCTAAGGCAGTTGCAAAGTTCTTCGGAGAGCTTTTTGACAGGATAGTGACGTTAACCAAAGAGAGAGCATTTAAGGATCTGACAGATAAGGAGCGTCCGGGTCTTAAAAAGCTTCATAACGGGATTCGTAGAGTACAAGATAAAGACGAAGTTATCGCTTCGTCAATCTCCGCAAATTTGTTATTTATCTGTGCCGGTTTGTGTTTGACAATTTTATTCCTTTTCTACTTGCTATTTTTGCAATGATGTGGTAATATATTACAAAACGTGAAATTGATTTGCAGTTTGCGATATATATAAAGGAGAATTTTTATGGCACAAGCACTTGATATAAAGTATATCAACCCTTTCCTTCAGGCAACTCTTACTATCCTTGAAACACTCGGTATGGCCGGAGGCAAGGTTGGTAAACCTTCGCTTGCGGATCTTGATTTCCCTGAGGACACATTCCTCATTCAGGTCGGAGTCACGGGTGCCATGAAGGGTCAGGTCTTCTTCAAGATGACCGACAAGAAGGCGATGAACATCGCCAGCGTTATGATGATGGGTATGCCCGTAGAGTCACTCGATCCGATGGCCTGCTCCGCACTCGGAGAGCTCGGTAACATGATCCTCGGCAACACCGCAACGCTTTTCTCTACTATGAACATCATCTTTGATATCACACCTCCGCTCTGTATGCATGGCAAGAAGCTCAAGCTTCAGTCCGATATACCTACGATCGCGATCCCGGTTGTGATAAACGATGAGGAGTACATTAAGATCTACATCGCAGTCAAAGAAGACACGAAATAAGAGATTTAAGATCATAAAACAAAGAGCAGTCGCTTGGACTGCTCTTATTTATTATGAATATCATTGATAACCGCGACCTGTCCTCCCGATTCGGTAAGGTAGACATTCGTAAATGTGTCTTTCGTGATGTAGTGCAGTCCGTTAAGTGTGACATGCACGTTGGGGTACAGGTACTTTTGTACGGTTATCTTTGATTTCGAATAATTCTGTGTCTGGAAAAGCTTGGCTTCAAGCTCGCTGTTGAGACCGGAGAGCTTGTGATCGAGCTCCTGCATGGACTGGATGACCTGATCGAGCATCTTGGTGACCTTGTCCCTTTCGGAAGGGTTCTTGATGGACTTGAGCATGTCGAGGATTCGTTCGTGCTTGGAGTGTGCTTCTTTAATAGTCTTGATCTCGTTCTCAAGAGAGTTGATCTCAGCGACGAGCTTCTCATTGACTCCGGCTGCAACTACCGTCTTAACCTCAGCCATGTTGCCGATAACGGTGGCATTGATGTTGCCCTGGGTCATCGTGGTGCCTCCGACGATGATGCCGTGACGGCCGGAGATTGTTATATCACCGCAGCAGAAGACGTCGCAGTTCATCATGGAATTAACGTTGAGATTACCGTTACAACGGATCTTGGTCTGCTCGAAGAACTTACCCCAGATGTCACCGTCCGCTTCGACGTAGCCCTTGCCTCCGCCCTGCATACCGGCTTTGAGCTGGATCTCACCGCCAGCATAGAGCATAGCGCCTTCGACGTTGCCCATGACGGTGATGTTGTGCTTGGTACGGATAACGGAACCCATGTGTACGTTACCATGGATGATGATATCACCGTTGAAGACGATATCACCTGTCGTAAGATCGACATCACCGGGGATATCGAGGACGTTCGTAACCGTGATAGTGTCGTTCTTGAATTCGATCTTGCCGTCGAGGGTGGAAGTGTAGGTCTTTTTATCATCCGAGATTGAGAAGCCCGTGCCCTTTAGAGGAGAGAGCTCACGACCGTTCGTACACGAGAGAACCGCACCCGAAACGTTGTAGCCGAAATGACCCGGAGTAGCGGGGATGTACTCGGCGATCTTCATGCCTTCGTGAACGGGCTCGTAGATGTCAATGTTACGATAATCGACCGAACCGTCCTCAAGCACTTTGGGATGGTTGTCGATCTGAGTTTTAAAGAACAGTTTGAAGCTGCCGTCAACACCGTTCACGGGAGGCTGTCCCTGAGCGATCACATGCTGGCGGTCAAAAAGCTTGTTAATAACGATGGATTGGAGAGTAGTCTTGTCGATACCCGCTTTGACACCGCGCGTGGAAAGAAATTCACGGAGTTTTTCGGAAGTGAGTGATTCCGCGGGAATAGCACCGCTTTCGGCCGTCTGGGATGAAATGTAGATATAGGCGGTCATTTGGTCATCGGTAATCGTGACATTGATAAACTTGGAAAGATCGATATCCATATCCACATCCTCCTCTCGTTAATCTTCAGTGCAAATCTATGATAAATAAACTGCTTTTTCAAGAAAAGTCCGGGTGCGTCAATCCCTAATTTATTATACTAAAAAATCAACATATTTTCAATATCTGTATAAAGTGTACCCCATGTCAAGGACATTTAGTTTTTGATTTTCCTTTTTTTGGACAAAGAGATTTCTCTTGGCTCCTTGATTTCGTACATTGAGTTTTAGAACATTGACAGTTACATAAGCGGAGGTGATCCGCAATCAAC
>JAFRSH010000009.1 GCA_017427685.1 Lachnospiraceae bacterium
AAAACGAGGAGCTGGAAAGGTCATACAAGGCACACACAAACCTTTATGACGGATTTCTCCTCGGGTGTCTCCTCTATGGAGTGCTTACAACGGCTTTTAAGGCACTTACAAGCGAAGCCTGCATAAATGATGGCATAATCTTTTTTAAGACGATATGGGGGCTTCTGGTGCGTTCTGCGGGGTTCTTCCATGATGGTCGTGCTGTTATGGTTGAATGGATTCCGATACCGCCCATAATAACCCACATACTTTATACCCTGTTAATGATCCTTTTAGTAGTTGAAGCCGTATTTTTCGGGCATTTAGGTATCAAGAAGTGGTTTGAATGGTTTACCAAGGAGCAAGCAGACGGGCTATCGCTCATCATTCTGCTGGTTTCCCTTGCCGTCCTCGTTTACTTCGCTGATCCGATCCGTGCCATCCTGCCGATCAACCTACTACTTTTTTTCTTAATCGTTCAGATCCTCGCTATGGTCATTCGGGCTATCGTGGATCACAACCAAAGACGCTATTGATTGACACGCCGAAACACGGCGTGTTATCATAGCTCAAAAATGTGCAAAAACTGTATTGATAAGATTAGCGGTCACAGGGAAGAGCATAGCATAGAGTATAGTAGTATATAGAGAGGGAGAAAAAAGCAGATGAAGAGGGCGAATAAGACCATCACGGAATGGAAAAAGCAGTATAAGGAAAAGCACTCACTCATGATGGAAAGAGGGTACGAAGAGGTGTCCCCTCATGACTTCTATCGGGAGCTGTTCCCAAAGGGGAGCTTGCAGGAGACAGAGGGAGACGGTAAGGGGAATATCATAGCCACACAGGTAAGACCCAAAGGACAGGGCAGGACCCGACAATGGATCGTGGGGGATGATCTGAAAATGCTGGATAAGGTAGTGGGGGATCGGTTCGGGCTGGTGCCACCCATCAGCTTTTACGGAAAGACCCATACCATACAGAACGCCCATGAGCTTTATGCGTTTGTGATAGATATTGACTATGTGGGAAAGCAACAGCTGAAGAATCTGCTGAAGCAGTTCGGGAACGGTGTACAGCTTAGACCGACATTCCTTGTATCATCGGGAAAGGGTGTCCATGTGTACTACTTCCTCAAAGAGCCGTTACCGCTATATCATAACCTTGCGGATATGCTGAAAGAGCTGAAAGAAGCCATGATAAGGCGGTTATGGAACGATACAAGCAGTATCAGACCCGATGATCCTGACCTCACAGGCATATATCAAGGCTTTCGGTGTGTGGGAAGTCAAAGCAAGCTGGGAGCGGACTACCCTGTTAGGGCGTACCGATTGAGTGAGAACCGCTACACGCTGGAAGATATAAAGAACGCCATCCCATTCTGTGAAGTTGATGTATCCATCGTTACGGAGAAGCCGAAGCCTCCGAAGAAGCGAGGGCTGACGCTGGAAAAAGCCAAGGAGCTTTACCCCGAATGGTATGAGAAAAAGATCATCAAGGGAGAACCGGCGAAGCGGTACACCACCAACATAGCAGCTTATGAGTGGTGGAAACGAAAGATCATGAATGATGTGAAAGCTGGAGGGCGGTATTTTTCCATAATGGCGTTATGCGCTTTCGGGCTGAAATGTGGCGTGTCAGAGTGGCAGATCAGAAGAGATGCCTACTCATTCATTGACCACCTTGAAAGTCTTACAGAGGACGAGGACAACCACTTTAAGCGGTCAGATGTGACGGACGCTCTGCAGGCATTAAAAGCAAACAAGAAAGACCTGACCTTTATGAGTACAAGGGAATGGATCGAAAAGCAAACGAAGGTAGTGATACCACCGACACACAGAGAAAAGGGCAAGAGACTAAAGCAAGCCCAACATTTAGAATTAGCCCGATATGCCCAAAAAATCCGTGACCCCGATGGAGAATGGAGAAACAAGGACGGCGCACCTAGCAAGGAGCAGATTGTGAGGGCGTGGCGTGAAGCTCATCCAGACGGACGGAAAATTGACTGCGAAAGAGAAACAGGTCTTTCTCGTCATACCGTCCTCAAATGGTGGTAAGCCATCACGCCACCGAGTGCTACCACCCATCGACGGAAATCAAAAAGAAGGTGCTACCACCACCTTCTTTTTTCTTCCATCTCCGAGTGCTACCACTCGAAAATCACACCACACCACAGCCAATATAAAAGTGCTACCACTTTTATATTGACAAGGTGCTACCACTATGATAATATAGTGGTGTGGGTGATTTGCAAGCGACCCGTAGTGCTACCACTTCGTGGCAGACTACGCGCTTGTGAGGGTGGCAAGCCCCCCTTCAATCCCCCCTGTAGAAGCCGAAAATCATCATCAACCGAAAGGAGAAAATGTCATGAACGGATTTACAATTATGGCAGAAAGTTATCGAAAAGCCGTAGACCAAAATCAGATATCGAGGGAAGAGGCAGAACCCAAAATCCGAGCTTATGATTTTTTGGGTTCGTGTTCAGGAGATGATTTTTATACCTTGTTTGATAGTTCCGCTTTTAACGAAATCGCAAAATCATATATGCGGTTAGCTGTCCGTGAGCTGGTCGAGGATGGAACACTTGACGAGGATCAGGGAACGGCAGTAAGAAACCGTTTTGCATTTCTTTTTGACGAGAAGCAGGCGAAAGAAGTATGTGAGGGGTGAGACTATGGCAAACAAACGCAGACCGAAGCAGTTAACATTCCGAGTGTCCGAGGAAGAGGAAACACGGTTAAGAAAAAAAATCGAGGAGAGCGGAAAGAACCAGCAGGAGTATATCATAGCTGCGGTGCTTAACCGTGAAATCATAAACCGCACGACCAACACGGACGGACTGAAAGAGTTTATACCGGAGCTGAAGCGGATCGGGAACAACCTGAACCAAACGACAAGAGCATTAAACGATATAGACGGAGCTTTGAAAGATAGTTCATTTTACAGTTACAAGAAAATAACAGAAGTGCTGGATGAAGCAAAGAAGAACCAAGAGGAGCTGGCGAGCATATGGCAGTTGTTAAAGGAGTATCTTCACACGCAGGGATCGGACGAGCCATCGACTACGTGACGCAGGAAGAGAAAACCGAAGAAAAGCTAATAAGCGGATATAACCTTGATCCGAACAATGCCGAAGCTGAAATGCAGATGACCAAGGAAGCGTGGCACAAGACAGGGGGCAGGACATACAAGCATTATGTCCAGAGCTTCCACGCTGATGAGCAGATCACAACGGAGCAAGCCCACGCCATCGCCAAGGAGTTTGTAGAAAAGTGCGATCAGTTTAAGGGGTTCGAGGTCTTAATAGCCACGCATAAAGACAGGGAGCATATACACACGCACTTTATCGTCAATAGCGTAAATGCCGAGGACGGTCACAAGTTCAGACAGAACAAGCACGAGCTTCACGACCTGCGGAATGTGTCGGACGAAATATGCAAAGCCCACGGTCTGACCATCACCGAAAAGGGAAAGACCTTTCACGGAGAGGAAAGGGAAGAGACCAGCACATGGACGAAAGAAGCATACCGCACCCAGCTCATGGCAGAGAACGACCAGCAACCGAGCTATATTCTCAATATAGCGTTAGCTGTTCAAGAGGAAAGGGAGCAGGCTACCAGCCGAGAGGACTTCATATCACGGATGAATGACAGAGGGATAGGGGTAGACTGGCAGGACAACCACAAGTATATAACTTTTACCGACCTTGAACGGCAGGAGCAAGGCGAGAAGAAGTGCAAGATTAGGAATAACAAGTTAGAGCAATATTACAACACGCCATTCGGAAAGGAGGAGCTGACAAATGAGTTTGAAATCAATGCAGGAAAAGAAGCGGAGCGAACAGCCACAGCGGACAGAGCAAGACAACAGCTCCACAGCCTTGATCGAGGAGCAGTCACAGAAGATAACGGAGCTATCGAAAGAGATAGACAGGCTCAATCAATCCATCAAGGAGAAGGACAGCCAGCACAAAGCGGAACTTCAAACCTTGAACGACTTGAACGAGAGCAAGCTTTCCGAGAAAGATACGCAAATCTCGAAAGCCCTGGGACAAGCGGAGAAGTGGAAAGCCCAGGCAGAGCAGGAGAAGAAGAGCAAAGCCGAGGAAGTATCCAAGCTGAAAAATCAGATCAACTCGACCAACTCCGAGAAAGACTCTCTTCTATCGGACGCAGTGAAGAAAGCGGAGGAGCTGTCGAAAGAGAAGATGAGGTTCGAGAAGGAAAAGATCAAGGCGGAGAAAGACAAGGAAAAGGCGGAGGAATCAGCCGAGAAGTACAAGAGCCAGCTGACAGCGGAGAAGTCGAAGACATCGGAGCTTTCCTCGACAATCTCAACGCTAAAGAAGAGCGTGCAGGAGAAATCGCAGACAATAGTGGACTTGAACGGGCGAATAGAGAAGCTGAACGAAGCAGACTTAACGCTGAAAGAGAACGAGCGGCTCGTGAAGCTCAACGAAGAGCTGAAGCAGAGCGAGAAGCAGTCAAGAGAACAAGCCGAAGCTACAGTTTCCACCGCTAAAGCCGAAGCAGATCAGAGAGTTAGAGAAGCACAAGACGAAGCGGATCGGAAAGTCAAACAAATGAAAGACAGCCTTGCAGAGCGTGAAGCCAAGGTATCAAACAGAGAAGCCACCGTAAAACGCATACAAGGCGATTTAGAAGGCGAAGTACAATCAAGGGTACAAAACAACCTTGATGTAAAGGAAGAGCTGTTATTGAGGCATTACAAGGCTAAAAACGAGGAGCTGGAAAGGTCATACAAGGCACACACAAACCTTTATGACGGATTTCTCCTCGGGTGTCTCCTCTATGGAGTGCTTACAACGGCTTTTAAGGCACTTACAAGCGAAGCCTG
>JAFRSH010000002.1 GCA_017427685.1 Lachnospiraceae bacterium
ATCAATGTACGCGGCAGGGCAAGAAAGCTTCGTATCAATTACAGGACAACCGAGGAAATCAGAAAGTATGCCTTCGGGCTCCTTAAAGGCGTGTCGTTCGATGATATGGATGAAGAATATGATGACGGCGATAACTGTCAGTCTCTGACTCACGGTGAGAAGCCGGTGATCCAGAAGTTTAATACTCCGGAGGAAGAGCTGGAGTTTATCGTGAAGGAGATCAAAGACCTTGAGGCAGCAGGCATTCCGAGAAAGGATATCTGCCTCGTTGCAAGAACTCATAAGCTGATAAACGGCTACAAAGACGGATTGAGGAATAACGGGATCGATGTGTTCGAGATCACAACGAACAAGGTTGATGATCGTTCCAGAGACGAAGTGCGTATCGCCACAATGCACAGAGTAAAGGGACTGGAGTTCAATTATATCTTTGCAGCTGGCGTAAATAACAAAGCACTTCCGAACGGAGTCCGCAGCGACTTTTCGGATGATGTATCGCTGGAAGAGTTTGAGACGGAAGAGAAGTGCCTGCTCTATGTAGCCCTGACAAGAGCCAGAGCGGGTGCGTATGTGACTTGTTTTGGTACAATGTCAAGATTGATTGTATGAAAGGGAGAATTAGATATGTCAGACGAAAAACTTTATCGCATTAAGACTAAGAAGGGCTCACACGTCAATGAGAGCGTTAAAGAAGACGGCTCCCGTGCAGCTATTCAGTTCGATGAAAAAAACGGTCTTCAAGGGCCGGTCGATCTGATTGAGGTAGATGAATCAGATTTCATTAAGGAAGTTTATGTCGAACCTGAAAGAACAAAACGTAGCTTCGGACAGACAATTTTGGAGGATGCTGTTGTCCCTGCTATAGGAAATGCGATTGAAACTATTATGACAAGAGCTATAGAAGTGGGCATCGATGCTTTCGGCAATTGGATGTTTCAAAAGGCTATCCCAGCTGTAAAGGCAAAAGGGGGGAAACTTATAGACAAAGCTAAGAAATCTCGTTTGACAAAGAAGGTAAATCAATCCGAGCAAAAACAGAAAACAAATGTAGCACCAGCTCCTGTAAAAGAGAAAAGCAGTACTGTAGTGCATGCGCCAGAGGAAGTAGATCAGATTCTCTATAATATGAAATTTGCAGCCTTATACATTGCTGCGGGAATCAGAGAACTGTCAAATACGGTTGTAATTGATGATGGGAGAGATCCGAAGAAAGTGCTTGCAATGCAAGACAAGCTAAAAGAATTGTCATCCGGAGATGTGATGAAGACTATAGAGTTTATGCTTGAAGATAAGAATCGTGATGTTTTGGATCAGGTTACCATACGGCTTTTTGAAGCATTTAAAAATAAGGATTTCATAGTGGAAGGTGAGGCAGTACCTATCAGTCGGTACCTGTCAGCGAAAACAGACAGGTAATTTGAATAATACGGGGGGCTGTTCACAATTAACCGAACGAACTATGAATATCAACCCGCTCGGGCTGGTATGACAAGTTATTTTGCCATGTAGTTAAACAGATTACAACATTATTAGAAAAGCAAGAACAAAGAGATAGATGCCGTATTAAGAATGAATTCGGGTTTTGGAGGTAACTAAAAAATGAATCTTATAACACCAAATCAGGAAGTAGTTGAGATATTTAACAGTTTTTGGACAGAAAGCCCCATTACAAACGAGATTAAACTATTTGAAGACAAGGGGAAAATGGACATAACTAGCTACATCGTTCAATTCAAAGATTATTCAAAAAAAGACCGCACTATTCGTGATACTAGCGACCTCAGTGCTTTTTTATCGGAGATAAATAGTGTATATCATACGCGTGTTAAAGGGATAGAGAAACTAGTAACGAAACTCAATAGGATTAAAGTAACTACTCAAGAAGGACTAAGAGAAATAATCAAAAATCAAGGTTTTACATTGGAGGATTTTGTGAATATTTGTAAAATGTCTTCGGGTAGTTATACCTATTCTTTTGCTACAAAGGTTTTTAGCTTTATTGACGATGAAACTTATCCTATTATTGATAGTTTTGTTTCTACCTTGCTTGATAATTATATCTATGAAGATAAAATACCTAAAAGCAAATGGGGCGATTACTCAAAGTATAAGGAAAACTATTTGAATTTTATGAAACACTATAAATTGAATATTTCATTCAAAAACGTTGATAAATTCTTATGGACTTATTGCAAAATATTGGCGGATTATTGGGCTGATATGGGTGTGCTGCACTTTGAACCGGTCGCATTTGATACAAACACATTGAAGGAGAGCATATGGGATACATCTACATTATGACAAACCCGGCATTACATGACATGGTAAAAATCGGCTATGCAACCGATGTAGAAGTAAGACGTCAGCAGCTTAGCACGACGGCACTGCCTTACGAATATGAGGTTTATGCTACGTATGAGACACCGGGCAATCTGGAGGACAAGAAGCTTCATAAGATGATAGATAATCTCAATCCGGATCTCAGAGTGTCGAAAAACAGAGAGTTCTTCGTTATGTCACCGGAAGAAGCATATGAGCTTCTTGAAGCAATTGCTATTATCAGCGGATCACAAGACAAGTTGAAAAAAGTATCGGAGTCCGTACGTGAACAGACAACCCAAACTATAAGGAGACCGCCGATAGATTTTTACAAATGCGGACTGAAAGACGGTGATGAGCTCGTTTGTATAGAAGACAATACCATCAAAGCTATTGTAAAAGGCGAGCATAAGGTCTTATATAAGGATGAACTCACATCGTTGACAGCTATAATGCGCGGAATAAAGGGATACAAGAATATTCCCGGTCCGTCATTCTTTTCGTACAAAGGGGAAAAGCTCACAGATCTGGCGGAGAGAACCCAGTGGAAGCAATAAATTATGCTTTGTTATGAAGCCTTTGGTACTTGGGTTATAAGTTAGCGCTGAGGTGATGTTAGGATTACATAATTATAAGAGATATTACAGTCGCTTTGGCCGTTCAGAAAAGTAGAATCAGTAAATTTGTGAAGGGTAATGAGTTAATGGATACAAAGAAACTTGTTGGTAAGCGTGTTATGAACACAAGCACGCGTGCGATTGGAACAATTGCATATATCCGCGAAGGGATTGTTGCTGTAAATTGTCACGGCGATATCAACAAGTATTCTTATCCCTCTGCTTTTGCCGGATTATTAGAGCTGGAAGATGAGAAACTGCAGGAAGAGATTCGGGATGCAGGAATTGGGGCATCATTTGAAAACTTTAAAAGAGAATATCGTTATGCAATTAAAAATGAGATTGATTTTTTAAAAGCTACAGGCGGAAAGAAGAACAAGATCATTGACGGCGAGAAATTGCCCTCAAAAAGTGATGAATACTTATATGCTTTTGATACAGATACAGATTTGCATTTCCCAGATGGAACAGCAATTAAGTTATGGTTCCCCGATAATATAGTTCCAGGGTACGTTGTGTCATGTGAAGATTTTACAATTATTATCAGAACTATGGAATACCTAGGTGAGTCAATCGAGAGCGTTGAATTCACATCGGAACAGTGGCAATTGTTAGAGGCGCTTATTGAACGTCTTGAAGAGATGGAGCCTAGTGCTGGTTCTCTAGCATATGAAATAGCCTGTAATGGAAAAAAACAGATTACGGAATGGCAAAGTATCAAGTGTGGACAGAATTATGCATTTAATAGGGCAACTTCTGAGGGGATCACCTTTATATGGGGGCCTCCGGGAACAGGTAAGACAGAGACTTTGGCTAATATTGCACTTGAACACATAGAAAATGGACGACGTGTACTTATGCTTTCATACAGTAACGTTTCTGTAGACGGAGCTCTTCTAAGAGTAGCCAAGAAAGCTGATCTACCTGAGGGCATGGTCATAAGATACGGATATCCGAGAACGAAAGAACTATTAGACAGTAAGACACTTACTTCATACCAGTATGTATTACACAAGAATCCTGAGAAAGCGGCAGAGTATCAAGAACTAAATGAACGGAAGAAAAAGCTCAAACGGAAAGATCCTGAGAGAATTGAAGTAAATAAAAAACTAAATAAGATACGAGATTATCTGTTAGAAGAGGAAAAAACGTTAATTCATAGATCTGCCTTTGTCGCCACAACGGTATCAAAAGCGACGGTTGATAAGGCAATCTATACACAAAGATTCGATGTTGTAATCTTTGATGAAGCAAGTATGGCATATGTGCCACAGATTGTATTCTCAGCAGGAATTGCCAGAGACTATTTTGTGTGTCTTGGCGACTTTTGTCAGCTTCCAGCTATTGTTCAAAATAATGCGGAAATGAGACTTACAAGAGATATTTTCGAACATACCGGTATTACATCTGCTGTTGAGAAGAATCAAGGGCATGAATGGTTAGTTATGCTTGATTTACAATACCGTATGCATCAGGATATTGCAGATTTTGTAAGTGAGCATATGTATCAGGGATTATTGAAAACATCTGAAAGGATAGCAGAGAGCCGAAATGAAATTGCAGCTTGTCATCCCTGTCCAGATGCAGCAATGTCTTTGATTGATTTAAGCGGTATGTATTCTGTTTGCACTAAAACGATGGATGGATCTCGCATCAATATTATGTCTGCAATAATGTGCTTAAGATTGGCCGAAAAGAATATAAGCCAGTATGAAGTAGGCATCATTACACCATATAGTGCTCAGTCAAGATTGATTTTGGCTATGATTAGAGACATCCAGGAGCATGACAAAAGATGGCTTAAGGTATCCTGTGCAACAGTGCACCAGTTTCAAGGTTCTGAAAAGCCAGTGATAATATATGATGCTGTCGATTGCTTTAGAATGCCATATCCAGGCATGCTGCTTACGTCATTGAAGAATGATACTGCAAATAGATTATTCAACGTAGCTCTTACACGTGCAAAGGGAAAATTTATATTGGTTGCAAATATAGGTTTTCTGGAAAGAAAAAATATATCGAAGAAGCTCATCTTTACAAAAGCTATGAACCTTATTCGAAAAGAAAAGCATGATGTGAGGGGAAATTATGTGCTGGATGAGATGATGCCATTGGAAACGGAGAAACCTATTGTTTATGTCGAAGACAGGAAGACAAGCTGGGAATTGTTTATTTCCGATATTAAATCGGCCAAAAATATGGTTCATATAGATGTACCGGATGTTATTGAGGATAATGATAAGGCAATTGCAGAGTTGGCAGAAATACTAGAGAATAAAAAAGCTGAGGCATTAGAAATCTGTATTAGAATTCCGGAAGAAGTTGATGTACCAGAGGGACTTAAAAAATACACCAGAGAATTTGGCTACGTCACAAATCCGGTAACAATTATTGATAAAAAGATAGTTTGGTTTGGCCAGCCGTTATATGCTGCAGATTTTATTTCGGAAGGAGATATTTTGGATACAGAATATTTCCCTTGTATGAGATTTATTGGTCCTCATACGGCAAGGTCTATACAGGCATTTTTAGAGATGTAAGAGGTGGGGTAAATACAAATGAATTTTAATGATAATCCAGAGGCGTTAAAAAGGGAAGAACAAAAGATATTGGATGAATTGATTTCTCGAATGGATAATGTTGTGAAAAGCCTTGACAAAAGAATGAGGAGCTATGTTGCCGAGGCAAAAAACGCTGATATTTCTATTAATCCGGATTTATATTTGTCACAGCTTTTAGCGCAACAAGGCTTGAAGGATACTGCAGAAAACAGAAAAAAAATACTGCAGGCAAGGGATGAATTATATCATACAAGGTTATTACTCCATTACGAGGATTCTCATGAAAGTGGGATAGAAGAAGTAAAGGTTGGACTGCACTCATGTATGCATGGAGCAGATCAATTTGTTACTGCATGGACTATGCCATTATGTCGTCATTATATATTGGATAATGCGTCGATTGAGTACGAAAGCATAGTTAAAGGAAAGTACGGTGAAGAACATTACACACAGTATAAATTACTTGTGAAAAATCAGGTAAACCTCCGATTCACACGAGTAATAAAAGCATTAAATCTGTTTCCTGGCATTTTTGATGATAAAACATTGGAAATGATGAAGGGTAAAGGCTTCATGAGTGATAAATATCTGGATGATATGATCAAGAGATTTAATCCCGACGATTATGATCCGGATGCAGCTGCAAAGATTATTTCTGATGAGTTTTTACAGGAATTATCGGAACGTAGATCTACACCTGAATTTAAGAATATTGTTTTCTCTATTCAAAAGAAACAGGGTGAAATTATTCGGGCTCCATATAATCGAGATATGATTGTTCAAGGGTGTGCAGGATCCGGTAAATCTATGATCATGCTTCACAGATTGCCGATTCTTTTATATGACAATCCGAACAGCCTTAGCAGAACTAATTTGTATGTCATTACTCCTTCTCAGATGTATATTCAATTGGCAGAGAATATGAGACATCAGTTGGAAATCTCTGATATCAATATGGGTACAATAGAGCAGTATTATGATCATTGTATTAATAAGTATGCCGGTCATAAAGCGGGTGAGTATGGAAAAATTAATTATGGTTCAAAGATTAGCTCTGATAATGAAAAATATGTGTATTCACAGAAATGTATAGATGATATCAGAGCTTATTTTGAATCTGTCGGAAAGAATGAAGTGTCTTTAGATAAGGCAAATGCTTTGTTTTCGCTGAAAGAAAATGAGACGCGTCCGGCAGATACATATGCCCAAAGATTTGGCAATAGACTTCTGAAATTGCAGAATGTCATAAACGCTAACAATGAAGTTGTAGTTAAATACTTCAAAGGAATAAGAGATTCATTGGATGCCCTGTACACTTTGAGTATGACATTGCGACATCGAAAGAATGAAGTAATTAGAGAAATAACAAAACAGATTTCTTGGAATGAAGAGGAAATCGCTACGGCAAGAAAGGAATTAGAAAAGCTTGATCCAGTAGAGAATGTTATAGCTATTAAAAATAGAAATGAAAATATAGAGGCTGCAGAAAAGACGATAGAACAGCTTCACGCAGAGTTGCTTTCGGTTGAAACGGATGAATACTTTACGTCCATTCTTAATCTGAATGCGAAAATCGAATCCGTGCTTGAACCATTCTCAACTCTTAAGAGTGAATTTAGTCAGAATGAGGTACAAGACATATATGAAGCAATCAATCGGATAGGACAGCTTATTGGAGGATTCTTTATGTTGTCCTGGGAATTCTCAAAGATAGAGGACAAATATGCGGATTATCTTGGGTCGATAAGCAGAGGTATTGACAAAGCAGGAAAATGTATTGCTGTTCTTCAAAACACGACGGATAAATATCTTGATTTTGACTATTACTGCAGAATCAAAGAGGAACGTGAAGAACTGTATAAAGCAAGCGTAAATGCTTTAAAAAGAGCTTATGAAAATATAATGGGCAATATTGGTATCAAGCCAACAGAAAGCGGAAATATAAGGGCCATAAAGTGCTCTCCTTACATATATCTGCAGGCACTTTATTGTTATCAGGGGGCTCCTTCATACAGAGAATCGTTGCTGGCAATAGATGAAGCTCAAGGTATCGCGCCGGAGGAAATTAGATTACTGAAAAATATCAATGGAAACAATGTCGTCTTAAATATGTATGGGGATGTTTACCAGCATATTGAGGGAACTAAGGGAGTTGATAGTTGGGACGAATATAGAGAAATTGTAGATTTTGATTACTATGAGATGTTAGAGAACTATCGTAATGCATCTCAGATTACGGAGTACTGCAATCGAGTATTTGGCATGAACATGAATCCTATCAATACTCCGGGTAAAGGTGTTCATGAATTGAATACAGACGCAGAATTCAGGGACGAAATGATAACACAGCTAATGGATACACAAAGAGCTGGGCTTGCCGCAATTCTTGTTACTGATGATGCGGAAGCCAGAAGTCTGATGGATAAGTTCTCTTTATATGACCAAAAATTTCATGACATGACCGATGAAGACTTTAGTATTCATAGAACCAGATGGAATATCATGAGTATTGCTGATGCAAAGGGACTCGAATTTAGTTCGGTAATAGTTCTTTCTGGTCGAATGAGTAGAAATGAGAGGTATATTGCTTTTACGCGTGCACTCGACGATTTGTACATTTATCCAGAGGTTTTAGATGTTACCGGATTTGAAAAGAAGCCTAGAAAAAAGAATGACGGTGACCAAGAAATCAGTACTACAGAAGTGCAGGGCACGGAAACAGAAGCCTCAAATCATGAAGTAGAGACTGCCGGGTATGGAGAATACAAGTCTAAACATGGAACAGTAAAGATTGAAAAGAATCATTCGGAGAGTGCGGTGAGAGAGTTTTTCGAGAGCAAAGGCTTGGAAGTGGTCGATAATCGTGATCATGGGGGAAGACTATGGGTTGTTGGCGAGAAGTCGGCTATTAGGGATATAATTAATGCGGCTATTGCTAAGTTTGGAATATCCGGGAAGTATGCTGCTGGAAATGAGATTAAGAATAAAAACGGATGGTGTACGAAGACGGATAAATAAATGGAAATGAGACTGTATCATTGTTTTTTCTGCGGTGCTTAAGGGCGTATAGTATATGCGTGATAGTCTGCAAACGACGTACCTTCATATCACGAAATGTGAATGGGAAATAGACACGAGAGAAGAATAAGGTGGATGATTACCGAATATGACAGACAAAGAAAAGCTTATCGCTGATATAAGCGTATTTATTGATAAATTCTATGCTCCGGAACTGCTGGGTAGCGCACGTGCTGAGGCTTTTAACACTATCGAGGATGCCGGCGAGGTCTTAAGTCGCCCCCGGGCATCTAAAAAAATATTTGAAGAAGATCGAAAACAAGAACATAAGCCTGCAGAGCGGTCTTATCGTATGCCTAGACTCGACTTGGTAGAATGCAGGCCGAGCTTTGAAGAAGATATTGATTTTTTGATATCTCGCCGGGAGGAGACCTTTAGCAAAAGACTTCTTCGCATGATGCAGGAAAAGCATCGGGGGACCGTGTACCTTTAAGAATGTATTGCTAAACGAATTTGCAACTTAACACTTTTGTACGGACACATGGCACCTCGTATATTATTAAGACACTCGATATTGGAATACGATTGGAAAAGGCTTACGAGTATGCCGAGAGACCCCGGTGTGTGGGCATAAGCGTTAAAAAAACAGCTGTAGTCAAGAGGAGGATGTTTGGCATATGTTTGAACAGAAAACTCGGAACAAGATTAGTTTTCAAGGTATAATCCTGTCGGTACAGCCGAGATCAAACGTATGGCGTTATCGTTTGGATAATCGCACACACAGATTGACAGGGTACAATTTGTTCCTAAAAGGGGTTGCGGATGGTGTAGAGTGTGAATACGCCGTTGCGGTTTCGGAGATACAGCAGATGAGACATTGTTTTCATATCGGGGATGAGATCAGTGGAACCGCATGGACAAAGATGTACCCCAAGTTGGAATATGCTGATTATTACCGCGTGGGAAACATAAAAAAGCTTTATGAGGCACCGATGCCGGATGAGAGTAAGTCGTCTCCGTGGATCGGTGAGGTTCCGGAACTTCCCATTTATGATTGGCGTGGTTGCAGAATGCTGGCGGCCGCAAGCTGGAAAAGCAAGTGTTTTACGTGTAAATGGGCATGTATGGCTAATGTTACGATTGAATATAACTGGGGTAGAACTCAAAAGTTCCGCTTCGAAAGCTTTTGCTACGGACCGAAGAATTGCAAGCTGTACAAAATGGGTAAGCCGAGAGCCGTTCCGTATAAAGATTGCGGATCTTGTTATGATACGGGGTGGTTGGATGACATATGTACGGAAAAACGCGGCTATGAAGAGTGAGTTAAAATTGAGAATGGAGTGTACGGATACATGGCATATCGTATATTATTAAGACACTCGATATTTGAATATGAAAAGGCTTATGAGAATGCCGAGTATATACGGATCTTTGAAAACAGTAGACTTTGAAAGTAGACTTTAAAGCGGGAATATGGTATACTTTATCCATCATAATTTGTGAGGTTAAAGAATATGAATTTAGGCAAAGAGGACGAATATCAAGAATTTAAAGAAAGTCTTGGGCAGCTTGACAAGGGCCTTAAATCCATTACGGCAATGCTAAACAGACATGGCGATGCAACTGTATACTTTGGCGTTGATGATGATGGAAATGTTTGTGGGCTGGACATTGGAAAAGACACCTTAATGAATATCAGAAATGGTATTGCGAATAAGATCGAGCCCCGAATCTATGCCGAGATAAAAGATGATGTTGACGAAGATGGTAAAAAATATATAAAAGTATCCGCAAAGGGGTCGGATATTCCATATTCGTATGATGGGAGGTATTATATCAGGAATGTGTCTGCAGATGAACAGGCTACGAATGATGTTCTGAGAAAGATGCTTTCAAATTCTGATGCGGATTTGATAAAGCAAAAAGAATCGCCTATTCAGAATCTTACATTCAAATCATTTTTTGCAATTCTTTCAGGCTGTGGGATACATCCGACAGATTCTGAAGAGTTCTACGGAAACTACGGCCTTTTGAATCGCAGTGGGAAATATAATATTAATGCTTATTTGTTATCGGATAATAATGACGTTTCAGTAAAAGTAGTGATATTTGACGGGAAAAGCAAGAGCGTAATGTCAAAGAGAACTGAATATGGAAAAAAGTGTCTGCTCCTTTCTGTTTCGGAGGTGCTTGAATATTTTAACTCGATCAATATATCAAATGTTGATGTAAAGGGAGCCAGACGGAAGGAGACTTTTTTATTTGATTTTCCAAGTTTTCGAGAGGCGTGGATTAACGCATGTCTTCATAATAACTGGAATGAGGGAATTGCTCCATCGGTATATATGTACGATGACAGGATAGAGATTGTTTCATACGGTGGACTGCCATTTTCTTTGTCCAAAGATGGTTTTTTCAATGGTACAAGTGTACCGGTAAATAAAAGTCTTCTTACTGTATTTCTTTCCACAAAGTATGCTGAGCAAAGTGGTCATGGAGTCCCTACAATTGTTGAAAAGTACGGGAAAGATGTTTTCTTTTTTGAAGATGGAATGTTGAAAGTTGTTATGCCACTGGCGTTTGAACGGGCTGAAGTAAAAGAAAGAAAAGGACGGCTACTTCAGAAGAAAGGCTTAACTGATAATCAGAAGAAAGTATATGATTACCTTTCCAAGCATCCGGAAGATTCTCTACAAGATGTTGCAGATAACTTCGGTCTAAGTTTGACCGGTGTTAAAAAGATATGCTTGAGACTACAGGAGTACGGATTGCTTGAAAGAGATGGTTCAAAGAGAGACGGGTTCTGGAAGACAAAGTAGACTTTGAAGTAGACTTTGAAGTAGACTTTGAAGTGAACTTTGGAGTGAACTTGGCAATAGGCGGACTGGGTGCCTTTAAGACTACAATACAGGATGCCAGCCACCAAGAACACGGTCGCTCAGAATTAAAAAATGACAGGAAAAGGACTTAGGAAATGGGGGACCGTGTACCTTTATAGGAAATGGGGGACCGTGTACCTTTAAGAATGTATATGCTCCGGGAAGTGAAGATACTATAGAGGTGGAATTCCCCGTAAAGAGGTCTGATTATAACAGTTCAACGAGAGAACTCGTGAAGCTATACTATACGCCGAAAAATGGGGGACCGTGTACCTTTAACATTTATGAAACCTCTGGCGATAACGCATTAAACGACCAGATAGAGTACATTAACAAAGTAATATTGTTCCAAGGTATGTGTCTTTTTCATACCAGTCAGCAAAGGCTGCTGGATTCCGGGAGTGGGAGTATACGGCAGAGTAAGTGAGGTATTTGTTATGGCGATTACACAACAAGAAGCTGATGCAATTGAGGAGAAATTCTTAGATGCGTTTGATGCAGCAGAAGGTGTTGCTGTTAAGGCAAAAGAGGCATGGGATGCTCTTTATGCTTTGATGAAAAGAGAAAACAGATTCTCTGACAAGCTTGGAATAGATACCATTGACTGGCAGATCGGGAACTGGGCAAATGATGTGACGATGGAACTTCATAATGCCGGTAGATATACGGATGCTATCGAGGTGAATGAAAACATCCTGAATATAAATTGGGGCAGAAGCAATGACCTGTTTCACGAAAATGCTCTGCGTGATATTGCGGATGAATATGCTTATATGGGGAATCTGGCTAAGTGCCTGGAGTTGTATGAAGAGTATTTGAAGAAAGATCCACTCTGGGGATGGGGTTGGATCGGATACTATAGGCAGCTGAATGAACATGGCGATGACAGGTTCGAGAAAGTATTGGATGACCTGTATCAAAGAGTCAATGCCGGGGAAGACTTCCGTGACAAAGAGGATCTGTATCGCGAACTTGGAGATGAATACAATACGCTCGGGAATCAGGAGAGGGCAGATTTTTTCTACGGACTTGAAGATGCGGAAAGGGAAAAGGAAAAAGCTAATCATAGATCATTTTCTTATGAAGATATTATGCGCTTAAACCAGCCAACGTCGAAGAAAAAGATTTATCCTAACGATCCCTGTCCCTGTGGATCCGGAAAGAAATATAAGAAATGCTGCGGAAGGAAATAAACTTATGGAAGAAGGAAAAACAATAACGGTACCTTTGAAGCTTATCGCAGATGCTGTTGAGCAGGCGGATGAGAACTGGAATCAGTATCTGGATATCGAAAAGATGGAGGTTATCAGTCTTCCCGGGGAAGACAGTATCTGTGGAATAGAAGAAGAGGATCAGGAGATGTATGATCTGATTGAAGAAGGCTGGAGGGTGCGTTATTTTGGATTGCCTTCGAAGTTTGATATCCACGAGTATAGCATTATGGAAAGGTTTATCTGGAGCCTGCCAGAGGGAAGGATTCAGGATGCTCTCGAAAGTGCGATAAGAGGTCGGGGAGCGTTTCGCAGATTCAAGGACTCAATCATACATTATGGGATTGAAAAAGACTGGTATGAGTATCTGGAAGAAGCGCACAAGAAAATAGCCAGAGAATGGTGTGAGATACATCATTTTGAGTATACGGAGTAGATGGTATGAGACTTTTTATAGCGATTCAATTTGAAGAGAATATCCTGGATGCTCTGACGGACTTTCAGGCTGATTTGAAGAGCCAGGGCGTGACAGAAAATGTGGGACCGCGTACCTTTAAGAATGTATTACTAAACAAGTATGTAACTTAACACTTTTGTGCGGATACATGGCACCTGATATATTAATAAAATACTCAATATAAGGCATTGGTTTGACACGAGAAAATCGCGCCTGTGGGCATAAGCGTTAATACAATGCGTGACCACATTGGTGACAGGCACTCTGAGAGAATATTTGGAGATCTTTAGGAAGTAAAACATACTTGCCATAGAAACAAGCTATTATTCAGATCAAAAGGAGCAGCATAACATGAAGAATCCGATCGATCCGCGTGGCGGGCTGCCTACGCATGATGAACTGAATAAGATGATTTTGGGAGCCCTGCAAACGGGCGGAGATCTTTATGGCGGGTTGATGAAGCTTAAGCTTCCGCATGATGATTTGCCACTCGCTGTAAAGGATATTTTGGATCCGGATACTTTCGGTGCGGAGAGATTGTTCCTTGAGTATTTTGTAAATGATGATATGGAAGAGGATTTCCCTCTTGTCGCCAATGATTTCCTCGTACATGAATTTGCTAATCTCTCGAAGTATGATGATGTTGAGTACCTGAATCATGATACCGGTGCTTGTTGGCCGGATCGTATGCTGACCCGGTTTGTTCTCTCATTGATGCTTAATGCCGTTAACGGCGGAAGCGAGTATACAAAGGCACTGTTTCTGTATTTATATAAGACTTATTACAAGAAGGAATACAAAGCATTAAAGAGATTCAGCACGATATCTGCAAGTGAGGTGATAGCTCTTGCCGAGCCGGATAACGGGGTCGAATATTTAATCTATGGTAATATTGCAAGGATACTTTGCATATCAAAAATGTTCGGGATCACAATCAATCCCGATTGCGGTCACCTCTACGTCGCGCTCAACAAAATGAGCGACAGCTTTGACGCGGAGGATCGTTATTCTTTCGATATTTCCGGCGATGACCTGCATAAGAACTCGACGAAAGAGATTGAGGAAAGGTTTGACGAAAAGAAGCTTTATTCTATCGACTGGAAGATGTCAAAATTTCTGGGAAATGTTTTGAAGTGGCTTGGATATACACCGGATTATGTTGATTGTTGTGACGATAACGAATTTGGTCTGCAGCGGCGTTATGCCATCACGCTCTCAATCCTTAAAAAGACTTTTCCGAAAAAGGAGTTCAGTGCCGAAGAGATAGCCTTATATGGAACCATTCTTCATACGGCGAGTGCGCTCACCTGCAACACGGATAAATTGGCTGAGATAATAAAGACGTTGGCTTATGGTGAGGCCGGAACCGATTATTATGAGAATTTTCCTGCACTGTTCAAGGCAGAAGAAGTGCAGGTAGCGAGTCGTCCGACCAAAAGCCCGGGAGTGATCGATCAAACAAAGAAATCGATTAAAGAAATCAAGAAGACGCCGGATCCGCAAAAAGAAGAGGCTCTTATTGAGGAGATTAACGCCCTGCGCCGCAAGGTTCATAAACTGGAAGCGGATAATAAAGGGCTTCGAAGTGAGCTTTCGGAGAAAAGAAGGATTGAAGAGGATGCGAAAGCTTTGAGAGAGCGGTCTGAGAATGCAAACCGCGAGCTGATAGCGCTCAGAGATTATGTTTATAACCTTACAGAGGACGACCGGCCCGATCAAAGTGTGTCGATCGATGAGATGAAGAGGTTCCTTTCTGAAAAACGCATCGTGATCATCGGAGGTCATTCAAATTGGGTATCAAAGATGAAGAAAGAATTTCCGGACTGGAGTTATGTTAATCCGGAAGCAAGCGGGTCGACTGACGTTTCGATCGTTGATAAAGCCGATCATGTCTACTTCTTTACCGATACGATCAGTCACTCGAAGTATTTTCAGTTTATAAATGTGGTTCGGGAACGGAAGGTTGATTTCGGGTACATTCACGGCGTAAATATCGAGAAGACTATCAGAGGGATATACAGGGAGTTGAAAGAAGAGTAGACAGCTGTGCATTGTAAGATACAATGACGAATATGTTGGTAGGAACATAAAAGTTCAGACACTGTCTGAACTTTTGAGAGGGTAACGGATTGTAACAAATATCACTGTGAGCAGTGATATATTCCGGACACCTTGGTCACCTCGAACATTGTGTGAACAATCGCGTTAGCTACTTGATAAATCGAAATGCTGAGTTATTACCGACCTGAGGTATTGACGAGAAACCCCTGGTGTGGGCATAAGCGTTAAAGGAAAATGAACGACCATGAACATCCAAATCTTCGGAACAAAGAAATGCAATGATACCAAGAAAGCCGAGCGCTTCTTCAAAGAACGCGGAATCAAGTATCAGTTCGTTGACATGAAGGAAAAGGGAATGAGCAAGGGAGAATTCACCGCCGTTGCAACATCGAACGGCGGTATGGAGAACCTGCTTGACGAGAACTGCAAGGACCGGGACACGCTATTCCTTATCAAGTATCTCGCGGAAGACGCAAAGCTCGAAAAGATCCTTGAGAACCCGCAGGTGTTAAAGACACCGGTCGTAAGGAACGGGAAGCAGTCCACTATCGGATATCAGCCGGATGTGTGGAAGAAGTGGGAGTGAAAACGGAACGATCATCCGCGTTATGTTATGACGATGGGGGTAGTGATGGGGGTAGTGATGGGGGTAGTATTACATCAAAGATACCTCTGACAGAAACACAGAGTCAGATTGTTAACATGCTACTTTCAACTCCAAGCATGACAAAAAAAGAAATGGCTGAAAAGTTGGGATTATCTACAGACGGAGTAAAGTATCATATTAAGAAAATGACCGAATCGGGGATTGTTACTCCGCCTTCTCTACTACCATGTCCTTAATTGCAAAGTCTATGAGCTCTTCCGGTTTGGTTTCGGGATTAATCCACTCATCAATCTTGTCCTCCGGAAGCATGAGAGGCATCCGGTCATGGATTTTGAGTAGCTCCGGGGTGGGTTCTTTCGTGAGAATTGTAAAAACGGGGAAGCCATCTTCAATGCGGTAGAGGCCGCACAGCCATGTCATGGTGCTACCGACAGGCTGAATCGCGTATTTCTGTCCGGTGCGGGACTTACCGTCGGCGGTTTTGATATGGTCCCATTCAAAGTAATAAGAAGCGGGGACGATACATCTGTGAGATTTCCAGGCTTCTTTGAATGTGGGTTTAGTAGCGGCGGTTTCGACTCTGGCGTTGAAAAGGCTTTGTTTCTTCTCGGGTGATGAGAAGCCCCATTGCATAGGAAATGCGCTTTTGATCCCCTGGGAGTTCGGAGCTATGACGGGTACGATGTCTGTGGGGCGCACTTCACCGTAGGTTATAAGCGGTTTGCTGTGAGTCTCGATGAATCTTGAGGCGAGCGAAGAGCGCGAAACCGTGCTGAACATGCCCTGTAGTTCGGGAACATCTCTGTCTATATAATATCTGCAACACATAATGACTCCTTACTTTACGCAGAAACAAGCTTTCGGGATAGGATTCAGTACCCGGTGGGGTATATGATACAAGAAAGATGTTGAAAAGTATATAAAAATCGATAAGAATATATGTAGCCGGGGATCCCGAACCGTGGGCATAAGCGTTAAGGTACAAAAACGCTTTCCGGGACTGCGTAAATAATTGAAAGGAACTCTGTAATGATCACTGTATATTGTTATTCAAAATGCACCACATGCAAGAAAGCCCTTAAGTGGCTTGATGATCGCAAGATCAAGTACGAGCTTAAGGACATCAAAACCGAGCATCCCGATGAGAAGATGCTCCGTGGGCTTTAAGGAAGAAGAATGGAGCAGTCTCGATGGACGAAACTAATAATTCGCAGATCTTACGCATCCGCCACTTCGAGGAGCTCAGAGTCGCGGCGGAAGAGATGCTTGAAGCATATTCAAAGGAAACAGCAGATGCTTTGAAGGAGACGATCGACGCTTTGGAGAGCTACTACACAAGCCCTGAGTGGAAGCAGGATTTCGCAGACGATGAAGCGGGGCTGTTACCCGGCGACTTAAAACGCGGTGTGCTCTCGGAAGACGGGATCTATAACCTGCTCGAACGGTACAGGGAGATCGAGAGTGAGGAGAAGAAGCGCACTCTCTTCCTGCATCAGAAGGAGACTCTTGATACTTTCCTGGCGCACGGGACTATCACACGGGCGCAGTATGAAAAGAGTTACGGGGATCTCGTGAAGAAGATGGGGATTAAGCTGTGACATGGATTTACGACTAATCTAAAATCAGACTTTAGATTAGTCGCTTGTATAGGAAGGGCATTAGGCATGGTAAAATGCGTTAAATAATCAGGTTTAACTTGTGTCCGGAGAGGAGTGATCAGAGAGATGATAGTTTTGATAACAGGTGCGTCACACACGGGGAAAACGCTTCTTGCGCAGCGGATCCTTGAGGAGTACAAGTACCCGTACCTCTCGATCGATCATCTGAAGATGGGTTTGATCCGCAGCGGCAACACTGCGCTCACACCGGAGGACGACGAGGAGCTTACGGGGTATCTGTGGCCGATCGTTCGGGAGATGATCAGGACTGCGATCGAGAACAGGCAGAATCTCACGGTGGAGGGGTGTTATGTTCCGTTTGACTGGAGGAAGGATTTTGATGAGAGATACCTTCTGGAGATCAGGTTCATCTGTCTCGCGATGACGGAGGAGTACATTGATTCGCACTTCGATGAGATCAGGGGGCATGCGTCGGACATTGAGGCGAGGCTTGATGATTCGTATTGCACGCCCGGGATGCTGAAGAAGGATAACAAACGGTTCCTGGAAGGCTTCCGCGAGGCCGGAGAAGATGTCGTCCTTATCGAGAAGGGGTATGAGGAGGTCTACAGCCGGCTCAGTTCCAAGTAATCCCTTAATCTTTCTCCGGTTCTTCCATGTCATTATACGACAGTATTCCCTTGGCTAAAAGATACTTCTACACTGCCTTCCATAAGAGCACACCCTCTCTATCGATATTCTTATAAAGAGGTGTGCTGACTGCCCACCTCTTTTTGGCGCAAAAACGTACAATAAAAGATTAGGAGATTCATTAATGCTTTGCTGCACACATGTGCAGCGGAAAGGGGTTTTATGAAGAAAATACTGACTCTGCTTCTTGCGCTCGCGCTTGTTGTTTCTGCGATGCCGGCGACAGCCAAAGCGGAATACATCGACCATGAGACGCAGGCGCTCGGGACCATGTCGAAGAGCAATCCCTCGATTCATCACGAGTTCTCGATCATCGAAGAGGAGGGATACAGATACACGTTTAAGATCTCGGGCAAGGCCACGAAGGTTTACTACCATGTCGAGAACATGAACGGAGCCGACGGGATCGGTTCATACTTCTTCGCCGGTGACATTGACGGTGATTATAACCAGCTTGCTTATGTCGGATTTGAGAACGGCGAGTCCGGTGCCACAGAGTCCTTGGGGGATCTTGCGGAAGGCATGTACTCCATCGTTGTGAACTATCCTCATTATACAAATCTCGACAAGATGCAGGTCGGCATCGATGTCTACAGCGAAGGCTTCGGCGGGAAGGCCTACGAGTACAAGTCGTCTAAGAAGCCCGCAGACGATTCGAAGAGCAAACCGAAGACCGAAGAGCAGAAGATCACACTCTCGGACACCTCGCTTTCTCTCGACAAGGGCGAGACCGAAACCCTGAAGGCAACCCTCACCTCGAAGATCAAGAAGAAGGGCGTCACATGGAAGTCCTCGGACAAGAAGATAGCCACCGTTTCGAAGAAGGGCAAGATCACAGCCAAGGCCTACGGAACGGTCACGATCACATGTACCTCCAAGAAGGACAAGAAGATCAAAGCCACCTGTACGGTGAACGTGAGGAAGCCCAAGACCGAGCTCCTGACAACCTTTGAGGAGATCGTTAAGACAAGCTTTTCGCCCATCAACCAGTACGTTAAGTACAATTCAAAGCCTTCTTACCAGACCGATGCATCCGGCAGGAATATCTGGAGTGCGGGCTACACGGCTAACGGCGTCCTCAGGAAGGTCACCGCGTACAAAGAGAACAGCTATGAGAAGCTTGCATACACCCTGTGCGACGGTTGGGGCGGACCTGCGGTTTCACTCCTGACCGACGGAAGCGCCGATGTCCGCGACGATATCCTCGACGGATCGTATGACTTCAAGAAGGATCCCGCGCAGGTCGTTGTGGCTTGGAGGATGTGGAAAGACAGCACCTCTAAGAAGGAGATCGAGACAGCGCTCAACACGAAGATCTCAGACGAGGTTTATGAGATCCTGATCGACAAGTACTCGTCAGATTTCAGCACGCCCACGCTCATCATCTACGGCAAGAACTCTGACGGCAAGCTCATCGGTAAGTATGCCGGAACGCTTATGTACAACATGACGAAGAATTCCGGCTACTACAACGTAGTCGGCACCGATTCTTCGAATAAGACCGAGTACGGAACTTATTACTACGGTAGTATCGTGTACAAATAAATGGTAGATCGTCGTCACTTGAAGCCGGTCGAACACGGTCACATGGCGGGAATCACCGAAACGAAACATCTTTAAATAGTCTAATACCCCGGAGTCTGTTTACTCCGGGGTATTGTTATCTTATCTTTAATTGTCTGTTCCGATCATATCACATAAGCGTAAAAAATAAACCTTAGTTTGTGAATAATAGTTGAATGTTTGGAAATTGTGTAGTATAATATTGGAGTTCCTAAACTTTTGTTTCGTATATCGTAAACCTGACATTTTAAATCACGCATACGCATGTAGCTATATCCGATATCGCATTTCGTACGCGTCACAGAAAGGAGTCAAATCCACATGAGAAGTATTGTCAGATCAAGCAGAGCAGGGAGTGTTTCGGCTGCTGTTTCGGAAGCAGTCGGCTCTGAATCCGCCCCTCTCGGAATCATTTTCCTGTCGGACTATGCCAGATTAACCGACATTTCCAAAGCCCTCCGCGACAGATTCCCCGACACACAGATCATAGGAACTGCCGGAACGGTTTATCACGGAAGTCAGATCGATGACAATTCGATCCTGATCGTAACTATGATCACCGGCGACGCATCGCTTTCCGCCGGAGTTATTACGAACCTTTCCACCTGTCCACTCGGCGATATGTACAAGCTGTCCGAGAGTGTGCGCGCGGTCAGCCCCAAACGTGACGACACTGTCTGCATCGAGTTCTGCACCACGAACGAGGAGGTCCTCGTTTCTTCGATGAACGTCGTCCTCAAGCCCAACAATGTTTCTCTTGCGGGCGGAACCGTGTTCGGCGCACCCGAAGGTCAGCCCTCGCTCGTGTCGTATAACGGCACGATCTGTCAGGACGCCTGCGTGTACATGGTCATCAAGAATCTTACCGGCAACGCTTATGTGCTCCGGGAGAACATCTACGACCGTGCCGGAGGTCCCGCGCATATCGCTACAAAGGTCAACCTCTCAAAGAAAGAGGTTACGGAACTCGATCACCGTCCGGCTGCTGACGTTTATGCCGCAGAGACCGGTGTTGCCCGCAACAACATCGTCAACAACGTAATGCAGGCGCCGTTCGGAAGAGTCGTGGATCAGGATATATACATTTCCTCAATGAACGGCGTGGATGCCCACGGCGGTATCACCAACTATAAGAAGATCAATCAGAACGATGCCCTTTACATCCTCAAGCTTCTAGATTACCGCGCCATCAACGATCAGACCAGGAAGCAGATCTCACAGAAGATCGCCAGACCCTCGCTGATCTTCTCGGTAAACTGTATTTATCGCTATCTGCTCTTCAAGGATCAGGGCTATCTCACGGATTTCCTGACGGGCATGTCGAAGCTCGGACCGTTCGTCGGCTATATCGGCGGCGGTGAACAGTTCAACCGGCAGCATGTTAACCAGACCATGGTATGCGCGGTATTTGATTGAAGATAAGGAGGAACCTGTATGTTTTGGAATAAAAAATCTAACAACACAGAGTACGTGACAGAGCGATCCGCAGATACATATCCCTCCGATCTGAGCAGAAGGCTGTCTCCTATAGCCGAATCGAGCAAATACCTTCTTTCGGAGAAGGATCGTCTTCAACAGGAGGGAGACGATTTCAGAAGTATCAGCGATTCGTTCGGTATACTGTCCGAACAGGAGCAGGATGTAAAAAGCTCGGTAGACAATTTCAGAGAGAAGTTTGACGAAGTCAGCGCGGTGACCGACGAGTTCGATACCATCGTGAAGGATATTCACAAGACGGTATCCAGTACAAACGAGAATATCGATAATGTCAGGAACTCATCAAATTCGGTCAATGAAATGATCGCTTCGGTAAGTGACGCCATCAAGGATTTCCGTGAGAATTTCGATACGATCCTTCAGACGATCGACAAGGTAAACGGTATCGCCAACCAGACCAACCTGCTCGCACTCAATGCCAATATCGAGGCGGCTCGTGCCGGTGAGGCGGGACGCGGATTCGCTGTTGTTGCGGATCAGGTCAACGTTCTCGCCGCAGACACCAAGAATCTCGTTGCGACCATTAAGACTGCTATGGAGACCCTCGAGAGCAACAATAATCGGCTTCTCGATTCGATCGGCAAGACCCAGGAGGCCATGTCCAGATCGCTTGAATATATCGGACACACCGAGCAGGTAGTCGGGAGCATCACAGAGGTTGCTACTCTGATAAGCGAGAAGAACAGGGATATGGATGCAGCGTTTGACGAATGCCGCAAGTGCCTGATCGATGTTGATAAGACTATCGACTCGTCACAGAGTTATTTCGAGGATGTCAGCCGGAACCTTGATAAGATGGAACGCACCATCACCAAAAAGAGCCTGATCTTCGAGGATATGACCAACATCCTCGAGCAGTACCCCGCTATGATCGAAAGCATAATCCGCAAATAATACCCGGCCGGATCGATATAAAGCAAAAGCCAAGGAGGTTAATATCCTTGGCTTTTGTAATTAAATCGTTAAACTCGTCCCGGAAAAAGAGTATAATACTATCAGAAGAACATGGCGAAAGGAAAAAGTATGAATGATTATTACGAGCAGCTTGCGGATGAGCAGAAGGAAAAATTGGACAAGCTCAAAGAGACGATAGCGGCACTCGGGAGCCTGGCGGTCGGATTCTCCGGCGGGGTCGATTCCTGCCTGCTTTTGGCGGTTGCTCATGAGGTGCTGGGAGACCGACTGATCGCAGTAACCGGGATCGATGCTTCAATCCCCGAAAGGGAGATTGATGAAGCCGGGGCTTTCTGCAAGGAGCATGGGATCAGGCACATCATTCACAGGTTTGACCCGATGAAGGAAGAGGGCTACAGGAACAACGGTCCGGACAGATGCTACTTCTGCAAGCGCGGACTCTTCTCCGAGATCAAGCAGATAGCCGTGGAGAACGGGATCGAATATACAGCTGAAGGCTCGAACATGGACGATCTCGGTGATTACCGTCCCGGACTCAAAGCCGTGGCTGAGCTGTCAGTCAGGAGCCCCCTGAGGGAAGCCGGACTGTACAAATCCGATATCCGTCTGATCTCCAAAGCGATGGGGCTTCCGACATGGAGCAAGCCGGCCTACGCATGCCTTGCGTCACGCTTTGTCTACGGCGAAGAGATCACCGAAGAGAAGCTGCACATGATAGACCGCGCCGAGCAGTTCCTGATCGAACGCGGCTTCATCGAGGAGCGTGTCCGCATGCACGGCAATATCGCAAGGATCGAGGTCGCTCCGGCAGATATTCCTCGCCTCGCGTCGGACGAGATCAGAGAAGCGGTCTGCGAGGAGTTCAAGAAACTGGGATTTATGTTCGTGACTCTGGATCTCAAGGGATACCGCACGGGAAGTATGAATGCGACGATAAAGTCGTCGAACTGATAAACCCTGACACGAAAGGAAGGCAGACATGAATACTATCAAAGCATTGTTACTTAAGGTTTGTTCAGGTATGGCGATCGCTTCTCTGATCGCGGTGATCATCGCACCCCTTGCGGGGAGCACGAGTGAAGCACAGGCAGCGAACGCTTATGTGACCTCGCTCACGCTTTCAAACAAGAGCGTAACGCTTATAGAGGACGAGGTCGAGAAAGCTGTCGTGACCGCGACTGTGAAAGCCTCGGGAAGCGCGAAGAAAACGATCACAGCCAAGTCTTCCGACAAGGAAGTGGCGACGGTCAAGGTCGGCAAGGCGAAGTCCGGCGTTACCAAGATCACGATCATAGCCGGGGACTCCGGAACTTGTACCATAAGCGTTAAGACAAAGGGCAAGAACTCCTCGGGCAAAAAGCTCACTCAGAAGATAAAGGTCATCGTCGAGGATGATGCGGATGATGACGACGACGTGAAGGACACAGGTAAGCCGGTGGTTTCCGCGGAAGTCACCGTGAAGGTCACCTCCGAAACCTTCTCCGGCAAGTACGAGACCAACGAGAGCGGGAAGCCCGAGATCAAGGAGGCCAACGACCTCACGAGAAAGTACATCAGCTTCGATCCCTGGCCTACAACCGTAGAACAGGTAGAATACGTCATCAAGAACTACACCGATCCTTACGTGACGGCGGCTCTGTTCGTGGTTGCGCTCGACAACTTCGAGAAGGGCAAGGACATGAACGACCGCAGTGGTGTGATGTTCGACATGATCGAATCGATCTACACGGGTGCCGGCATCCTCGACAAGTCGACATACAAGGTCGACAACTTTGCGGTTCAGCGCATCAACGTCAATTACGGAATGGGAGAGACACTTATCGACGGCGGTTCCAAGGTTCCGATCAGCAGTTTCGCGCCCCGTGCGTACATGAAGGGTGCTACACCCGGGAACAACTACACGCCGGACGGCGGCAGCGACAAGACGAAGTGGCAGATCGTTGTGGACGAGTACGTCTATAACGGCGATATCGACAACGGCTACATAACCGTCTGCCCTCAAAGATACACGCTCGAGAAGGAGACTGAGATCTCGACTCCCGTTTATGTCGAGCACAATGCGATCCTTCGTATCGGAATGCGCAGGCATAAGGCGAGCGGTGTCTGGGTTCCCACACCCGTGTCGGCGCTTACGGGTGAGGTGAGCGGCAATGTGAAGCCTTTCGATATCACCTCGACCGTTCTTTTCTCGAACAACTACGTACCGCCCGTGATCGATCAGGGATTCTGATCGGAAGTCTTCTCCACCACGGATTTACCGACCCATTTCTTCCTGAACCAGTAATACATGACGATCAGACCTCTGATACACTCGTCGGTCGCGGTTCCCGCGAAGATACCGGCGACACCGAAGCCCATCGACACGCCCATTACGTAGCCGGTCGTGAGGCCGAGTCCCCAGTTGCTGAGGATCCCCGCGATGAGAGGGAAGATGTAAGCTCCCGCGGCCTTAAGACTGCTCACGAAGGTCATGTTGAGGCAACGTCCAGCCTCGACGAAGATATCGACGATCATGATGGACTGCCCGAGCATGATGATGTTCTCGTTGTCAGTGAAGATATGCAGCGTGTAACTGCACAGTATCGCGTTAATGGAAGCGAGAGCAATGGTTATGGGCATGGACGTACGGAGTGTCCTAAACACACGCTTGTAGGCCTCTTCCGTCTTGTCCGCACCGACCAGGTGACCCGTGATGATCTGCGTGGACATGGCGCAGGCGTTGGAGAAGATCATAGCGAAGGATATAAGCGTATTACAATAAGCTCTCGCGTTGACCGCGTCGTTACCCATCGCGTTGACGAAGGAGAGCAGTGTTGTCTGATATACATTATAGGTAAGGTTCTCACCCGCCGAGGGGAGACCGATCTTGATCATCCTGACAAGCAGCTTGCCGGGGAACGGCTTTAAGAACCGAAGCGAGATCTTACCTATCTTAGCTTTGTAGAAGAACACGAAGAGTACGATCACCGCGAGCACTCTTGCGGCAACGGTCGAGATAGCAACACCTTCGACACCCATGTTGAGGTGCGAGAGCGGACCGTAGAGGAAGAGGTAGTTGCCGACGATATTGACGGCGTTGATCGCGAGCGATACCCACATGCCGATCTTGGTGTAGCCGTTGCAACGGAGGATCTGCAGCATTACGTTGAAAACGGCCATCACGAAGCCCGATCCGCCGACGATGTAGATGTAGATCATCGAGTAGGGGCGCATCTCGGGTGATACATGAAGGAAATCCATGATCAGAGGGTTGGCCGCGCAGAACGCCGCGCTGAGTGCCATGCCGAGCCCGAGGTTCATCATTATGGCCAGAGTGTAGATCATGTTCATCTTCTCGTACCACTTGGCACCGAGGTACTGCGCCACAACAACGCTCGTCGCGGTTGCGATGACGTTGAAGAGGATGTTCATCATGAACATGATCGTGTTCGCGTTTCCTACCGCACCGACCGCGTACTCGTCGTAGTGACTGAGCATGATCGTGTCAACGTTGTTGAGCATAGTGCCCAGGAGCAGTTCGAGAAACATCGGCCCCGCCAGTCTGAGCAGCGGAGTTTTTTCATCTATAACAACAGTATTCTTATTCTTCATCCCTTTTTCCCGTTCGAATGTTTTGTCTTATGTTCACTGACATAATACAACCGGTTGTGTGTTTAAGACAATCGGATATCGACTCCGGCCTGTTCATTTTTTGTTCAAACAGGGAAAATATTCTTCTTTTTTTGGCGGAACACGATATTTGATGTTTGAAAAAAGAACTGTTTCATGCTAAAATATGATTTGCGTATGATTATGTTCCGTATTGTGAATAGGACAGCCATTTACTATACGGAGACGACATAAACGTTAATAGGAGGTTTTGGAGTATGAAGAAGAGAAGATCGCTGAAGAATTCTTTGCTTAGCAAGATCGTTATCTTTGTTGCGGCTATCATCGCGATCATTACAGTGATCACCGTGGTGCTCGCGGTTGACAACATCAAGTCGCTCACGAATCAGGTTCTTGCGGAAGAATCGGTTGCCGATGCGAACGAGATCAACTACTGGTGGAGCAGTATTGAGGAAAGAGTCGGGCAGGTTGCGAAGGACATCATGTATTCGCCGTCGCTCTCTCATGACGAGATCCTTCAGCTGTTACTTAAGATAACACCCGAAGATCCCGACTCTCATGACATATACATTGCGTACGGAGACGAGAACGTCTTCCTCGACGGATCGGGATGGATACCTACACCCGATTACGATTTCACTACCAGAGACTGGTACAACGGTGCCATCAAGAATAACGGCAAGATCTACTCTTCCGTGCCTTACCTTGATTCCGCTACCGGCAAGGTCAGCATCGCATGCTCGATCCTGATCGGACACAACACCGTACTCAGCAGTGATATCGATTTCGATATGGTTACCGCTAAGGTCAACGAGTTCCAGTCTGTTTCTCCCGATGCGAAGTTCTTCATCGTGGACAAGACCAGCAAGGACATTATCATAAGTAATATCGCTTCCTGCGTGGGCGAGAAGATCGGCGAGTCGGCCGACCCCGCAGCCAAGGCTATCGGACCGGTGTTTGATTCCTTCAATACCGCACTTAAGCCCGACGCAAGCAAGGTTATGAACGTTAAGACCTCTGAAGGTGCGGTGCTCGCAACCGCTACCGATATCGAGGATACAACCTGGGCTGTTGTATGTACGGTTCCCGCGACTATCCTTACGAATTCGGTTTGGAGAGTTATCCTGATCACCGGTGCATGCGGACTTGTGTGCCTGGCACTTCTCTTTGTGATCATGTTCATCGTGATCAGCAGGGCGATCAACCCCGTTACAACCATCACCGAGAGGATCACCGACATCAGCAAGGGTGACTTCACGGTCAGCATCGTTCCCGAAGGCAACAACGAGATCACGACTCTCGCCGAGAGCCTCAGCGAGTATGTAGGCAAGATGAGGGCAACCCTCAAGAGCCTCTCAGATATCTCAGGCTCGATGAACAACAGAGCGGGAGAGTGCTTCGATATCTCACGTACACTTTCCGATGCCAACAGCACTCAGGGCGAGTCTATCGAGAAGCTCAACTCGACTCTCGGTGACCTGAATTCTTCGATCGAGAACATAGCAAGCGCCGCTTCGGATCTTGCTTCCACATCCGGTCAGCTCACAGGCAGAGCAAGAAGCGTACGCGACCTCTGCAACGAAACACTCGAGGCATCCGGCAAGGGTAAGGGCGAGATGGAGAGCATGACCAAGAACGTAAGGACCCTCAACAACACGATGGGCGAGCTTACAAGCCTGATCCGCTCCACAGCCAGATCGATCGACGAGATCACCGGTATCACCGACACGATCAGAGCGATCTCCTCACAGACCAACCTGCTTTCACTCAACGCTTCCATCGAGGCAGCACGTGCCGGCGAGATGGGTCGCGGCTTCGCGGTAGTAGCAAGCGAGGTAGGAACACTTGCTACCCAGTCTACCGAGGCTACCGAGACCATCAGAAGGCTTGTTGAGGAAGTAACCCACAACATCGAAGAGATCAACAAGAAGTCAGAGATCTGTGCACGTGATATGGAGGCATGTCTCGGCGGCGTAGAGGGTGCGAACGAGTCCTTCAACCTTATCTACGACGACGTTGCCAAGGCAGCCGATGGTATCACCGAGATCGCGAACGGCATCGAGAGGATCAACGATGTTGCGAGCGGCAACGAGATCACCACGAAGGAGCAGGCTGAGAACATCAACGACGTATTCGGCCTGAGCGATATCATCGTTTCCGAGAACAACAAGCTCCGTACCGAGACGCAGAACATCACCAGTATCTCCGAGAACCTCAACAAGTACTCGGATCAGATCAATACAGACCTGTCGCAGTACACTGTTTGATGCGACCCGCATAGCTTAGGATACATCCCCTTCCGGACCGATCGAAAGTCGGGACGGAGGGGGTTCTTTTTCTGTACGGAGACATTAAATAATGGTATCATAAGAGTGTTTGATAGGAATCATCTGCGGGAAACCGCATGTAAGAAACAGGAGTTAACTGTATGAAAGTAGTTCTTGAACATCTGACAAAGAAGTTCCCTAACCGCAACCGCAAAGTCGGCGGTTTTGTTGTGGCGGTCGACGACCTCTCGCTTGAGATCCCGGACGGTAAGCTCATCGCCCTGCTCGGACCTTCGGGCTGCGGCAAGAGCACGACCCTGAACCTGATCTGCGGTCTCGAGAAGCCCACCGACGGGCGTATCCTCTTCGGGGAGGACGACGTGAACTCCCTCCCGCCCGAAGTCAGAGGTGTCGGGATGGTGTTCCAGAACTACGCACTCTACCCGCACTTAACGGTCGAGCAGAACATCATGTTCCCTCTCGGGAACCTTAAGGGCGCGGCCAAGCTCACCAAGGAGCAGATGAAGGAGAAAGCCCTCGAGGTTGCCAAGCTCGTTCAGATCGACACGTTCATGGAGCGCAGACCCTCCGAGCTTTCGGGCGGACAGCAGCAGCGTGTGGCGATCGCCCGCGCGCTCGTCAAGAAGCCCCGCATCCTCCTGCTCGACGAGCCTCTTTCCAACCTTGACGCGAGACTGAGACTCCAGACGCGTGAGGAGCTGCGGCGCATCCAGAACGAGACGGGCATCACGACAGTGTTCGTCACCCACGACCAGGAAGAAGCGATGAGCATCTCGGACATGATCGTGATCATGAAGGACGGCCTTCTCCAGCAGATCGGGAAACCGCAGGAGGTCTACGACGACCCGATCAATCTCTTTGTAGCCAGGTTCATCGGAACTCCCGCCATAAACGTTTTTAACGGACGCATAGAGAAAGGCAGGCTCTTTATCGGAGAGGATGCGGTGCTCGACGTGCCGGGACTTGAGGACAGGGAGGTCTTCGCGGCGGTCCGTCCCGAAGGACTGCTTGTGAGTGAGAGCGGAGCTCTCGGGTGCGACCTCGTGCGATACGAGGTCATGGGACGCGATTCGTGCGTGATCGCCCGGAACGACGCCTTCGTCGGGACCGATATCCGCGCAATCGTAAGCTCGGAAACGGCGGTCGATACCGCGAGCCCCACCGTGAGGTTCGATCTGAAGCCCTCCAAGGTTTATCTCTTCGACAGGGCAGACGAGTCGAGGATCAGGATCTGAGACCCGCTGACAGACCAAGAGTTGATTAGGAAAGGATCCGTATATACATGCGAAACAGTTTTAAGGGCTGGCTCTACCTGCTGCCCGCCATCGTGTTCCTCGGTGTGTTCATGGTCTACCCGCTGATCGACGTAGTTGTCTACTCCTTTGAGGAGAACTACAACTTCGCATCGCAGACCTACACCGGCACGGGACTCTTCAATTACTCCTACGTCCTGCACGACCCTTACTTCGCTCAGGCGCTCAAGAACACGTTCATACTCGTGATCATCACGGTGCCGCTCTCGACGGGACTGGCGCTTCTCGTGTCGCTCGGTCTCTCAAAGATCCCGAAGCTTTGCGGTCTCTTTCAGACCGTGTACTTCCTGCCCTACGTGACCAACACGCTCGCTGTCGGACTCGTGTTCATGATCCTTTTCAAGAAGACGCCGTACTCCGACGGCATGATCAACCTGCTCATCAAGCTCTTTGGAGGCGAGGCGGTCGACTTTATCGGCGGACCCTACTGGGCCAAGATGCTCGTCATGTGCTTCTACACCGTCTGGATCGTGCTCCCCTTCAAGATCCTTATCCTCACGAGCGCCCTCGCGTCCGTGAATGAAAATTATTACAAGGCCGCCAGGGTGGACGGCACAAGACCTACCAGGATCTTCTTTAAGATCACGCTCCCCATGATCGCCCCGATGATCTTCTACCTCGTGATCACGGGATTTATCGGTGCTTTTAAGGCCTACAGCGACGAGGTCGCGCTCTTCGGAACGGACCTCAACGCGGCGGGGATGAACACGATAGTCGGCTATATCTACGACATGCTCTACGGCAACAGCGGCGGCTATCCTTCCTACGCGTCCGCGGCGGCGATCATCCTGTTCGTGATCGTCTTCACGATCACCTGCATCAACCTGAGCGCCAGCAAGAGAAGCAGATTGTTCTGAAAGGATCAGATATGCCTGACACAAAGACACGATTTACAAACGAACAGATCCTTAGGAAGACAAGCAGACGCAGGACGATCACGCACGTCGTGATCTACGTCCTCCTGGCTGTCTGGGGGATCATGGTCCTTTTCCCCTTCTACTGGATGCTGCTCACCAGTATCAAGGGTTACGGCGCGTACAGCTCGGAGTATATCCCGAAGTTCTTTACCTTGAGCCCCACGCTCGAGAACTACGCGGAAGCCTTCACGGCCGTTCCACTCGCGAAGTACTTCCTCAATACGCTTATCTTCACGGTTTTCACGACGCTCCTCATGATGATCGTCATCATACTCGCGGCTTTTGCCTTCGCACGGCTTGAGTTCAGGGGCAAGAACGTGGTCTTCGCGCTCTTCCTGTCGCTCATGATGATCCCCAACGAGCTGGTCATCATCACCAACTACGTCACGATCACCGACCTCGACATGCGCAACACGTTCCTCGGGCTCATACTCCCGTCGGTGACCTCGGTGTTCTACATCTACCTCCTCAAGGAGAACTTTGAAGCGATCCCGAACGAGCTCTACAAAGCGGCCAAGGTCGACGGAACATCCGACCTCAAGTACCTGCTCCGCGTGATGATCCCGATCTCGAGGCCCACGATCGTCACGATCGTCATCCTCAAGGTCATCGAGTGCTGGAACTCGTACGTCTGGCCGAGACTCGTCACGGACGACCCCGACTACTACCTCGTTTCAAACGGCATACAGGAGATCCGCGAGAACGGCTTCGGTCGCGAGAACATCCCTGCGATGATGGCCGCCGTCGTGGTGATCAGCGTGCCCCTGATCGTGATCTTCCTCGTGTTCCGCAAGAAGATCATGGAGGGCGTTTCGAGAGGGGGTACCAAGGGATGAAAAGGACGGCATGTCTGTTTATTTGCTTAACGCTTATATTCACGGCTCTGCTTACCGGCTGTCACGGCAGGGTCGGTCTCGAGGCGTTCAAGACTCCTGAGAGCTTTGATACATCACGTAGCTACGAGATCACCTTCTGGGCCAAGAACGACACGAACAAGGCGCAGACCGATATCTACAGCAAAGCGATCGCTGATTTCGAAAAGTATTACCTGAATATCCACGTGAATATCCGCTTTTACACGGACTACGGCAGGATCTACAACGACGTGATCACCAACATCTCGACGAACACTACGCCGAATGTCTGCATCACGTACCCCGACCATATCGCGACCTACATGACGGGTGTGAACACCGTGGTGCCGCTTGACGAACTGGTCGCAGACCCTAAGTACGGACTCGGCGGGAGAGAGGTGCTCTTTGACGGACCGCGCGCGGATCAGATCGTTCCCAAGTTCCTCGGCGAGTGCAGGATAGGGGATGAACTTTATGCCCTGCCTTATATGCGTTCGACCGAAGCCTGCTATATCAACAAGACGTTCGTCGAGGCGCTCGGTTACACAGTCCCGGACATCCTCACGTGGGACTACATCTGGGAGGTTTCCGACGCGGCTACCCGTAAGTCGGAGGACGGGACCTTCGCGGTGAACGGTCAGAACGTGATGATCCCGTTCATCTACAAGTCGACCGACAACATGATGATCCAGTACCTGCGCCAGAAGGGCGCGGGCTACACGACGGCGGACGGAGAGGTGCAGCTCTTCAACGACACGGCCTTCGGACTGCTCGGGGATGTGAAGGAGCATGTCGGAACGGGCGCTTTCTCGACCTTCAAGATCTCGAGTTACCCCGCCAATTTCCTCAACGCCGGCCAGTGTATCTTCGCGATCGACTCCACCGCCGGCTCCACATGGATGGGCTCGCACGCACCGCTCTCGGATATCTCGGAGGACATGTTCGTGGATTTCGAGACCGTGGTGAGACCGATCCCCCAGTGCGACCCCGCGGATCCGAAGATGATCTCGCAGGGACCTTCGATCTGTATCTTTAACAAGCAGGACCCGCAGGAAGTGCTCGCGTCCTGGCTCTTCGCACAGTTCATGCTGACGAACGACGTGCAGACCGCCTACGCTGAGACGGAGGGCTACGTCCCCGTGACACTGAAGGCACAGCAGAGCGCGGAGTACGTCGACTACCTCGCTCATGACAACGGTTCGGGCGGAGACGAAGAGTATAATAAGAAGTACTACGACATTAAGCTAAAGGCGACCAAGCTCCTGCTCGACAATATCGGGAACACGTTCGTCACGCCCGTCTTTAACGGGTCGGCCTCGGTCCGCGACGCCGCGGGGCAGATGATCGAGAACGTGGCGAAGTCGGTCCGTCGCAAGGAGACTGTCGACGATGCATATATGCGTCAGCTCGAAAAAGACATCACGGCCCTTTACAGGCTCGACAGCCTGGCGGGGAAGCAGGAAAAAGCGGTAGATGCACCGGATCTTGGTAAGCTGCCCGAGTCCGCAGCGGTGCTGATCGGAATGATCGCCATGGCCTGGTTGGCTCTTCTGGCACGCGGGGTCCAAGCCATCATAAAGAAACGAGAGCAGAAAAAGAGTTGATTATCCGCCGGATTAGGATATAATAATCTGCGTATCATTCGGAACCCGGTACTTTGGAAAAGGGGTTCCCGCGCATTAAGAAAGGAAGAAAAATGAAGAAGATAATCACACTTATGCTTGTTGTGGCTCTGGTTCTCGGACTTACGGCCTGCAGCAAGGAAGATCCCTCCAAGAAGAGCGAGGGTGTTATGACTTACGCGCAGTACGAGGCTGCTGCGATCGACAGCGAGGTCGTTGTTGAGACCTACGTACAGGCTAAGCAGGGCTGGTGGCAGGATACAGCGACTATCTACACACAGGATGGCGACGGAGCTTACTTCCTCTACAGCATGCCCATCTCTAAGGAAGACTACGACAAGCTCGTTCCCGGAACAAAGATCAAGGTTACCGGTCACAAGGCTGAGTGGTCGGGCGAGTACGAGATCGTAGATGCCAAGTTCGAGATCGAGAAAGGCAGCTACATTGCTGAGGCAACCGACGTTACATCGCTTCTTGCTTCCGCAGACCTCATCAAGCAGCAGAACAAGTTCGTTTCGTTCAAGGGTCTCACTGTAGAGGCTCAGGCTGACGGCAGCGCATTCCTTTACAACTGGGACGGCTCGGGCACACATGATGACAACAGCGACCTTTACTTCAACGTTTCGGTAAACGGCGCTACTTACACCTTCACGGTTGAGTCCTATCTGTGCGGCAACGACTCCGACGTTTACAAGGCAGTCGAAGGCCTCAAGGTCGGCGACGTGATCGATGCGGAGGGCTTCCTCTACTGGTACAACGGAGTTAATCCTCATATCACTAAGGTTACAAAGAAGTGATAGTTCCGAATCGACCTGTAGTGTCGGTTTGGAAACATAAAAGCGTATAATAAAAAGTGCTTGGAGCGATGCGCGATTGTTGCGGATTTAGCGGTGACGGCGTATTGAGAGCACGGAATGGAGACTTATATGAGAAAATTAGCAGCATTTTTACTTGTGGCAGTTATGGTATTATCACTTGCGGCATGCGGAAAGAGCGATGACGGACGTACCTTCAAGCATGGCTTCGACCTCGATTTCCCTCCTTACTCGCACCTCAACGATGACGGTTCGGTCAGCGGTTTCGATGTAGAGCTTTGCCAGGCAGTTTGCGAGAAGCTCGGTTGGAAGTACGAGGCAGTTCCCTTCAACTGGGACGTAAAGGACGCAGAGCTCAACGCAGGCAGCTGCGATTGCATCTGGTCAGGATTCACGATCAACGGACGTGAGGATGACTACTGCTGGAGCAAGGCTTACTCGGACAACACACAGAAGATCATGGTTGCAGAGAACAGCGGCATCAAGACACTTGCAGATCTCGCAGGCAAGATCGTGGGTGTTCAGACCGCAACAGCAGCTTACGACCTCTTAAACGATGAGGAAGGCCAGAAGGCTCTCTGTGATACATTCGCTAAGCTTGACGTTTATGAGACCTACACCATCGCCTTCAACGACCTCAAGGCAGGCGCTATCGACGCGATCGCTATCGACGTTACAAGCGGTGAGTACCTTATGGGCAACGTGACCGGTTACAAGTTCCTTGACGAAGTACTCGGCAGCGAGCAGTACGGTATCGGTTTCCGCAAGGGCGACACCGAGCTTCGCGACAAGGTTAATTCCGCACTCGACGAGCTCGTAAAGGACGGAACCTATGACAAGATCGGTAAGAAGTACCCTGAGATCTACAACTACCTTTGCTTAGGCAAGTAATGAGGGCTTTTCATGGAATTTGGAACAATGCTCGAAACCATGGGTTCCGGCATGTTAAAAACTATAGGTATCTTTTTCCTGACACTGATCGGATCGCTTCCGCTCGGTGTCGGGATCATGCTTTTGAGAACTTCTAAGAACAAGGTCGTTAAAAGCATCACCAAAGCGTTCATCGCGGTGATCCGCGGAACGCCGCTCATGTTGCAGCTTCTTGTGTGGTACTTCGGACCTTACTATCTCTTCGACTGGTCGATCAGAGGCTGGAGATTCCCGGGACTCATCATCGGCTTCGTTGTGAACTACGCATGCTACTTTGCCGAGATCTACCGCGGAGGCATCGAGTCGATGTCGGTAGGGCAGTACGAGGCGGCCGAGGTTCTCGGCTACACCAAGAGTCAGACCTTCTTCAGGATCATCCTCCCGCAGGTGTTCAAGCGCATCCTCCCCTCGATCACGAATGAGGTGATCACGCTTGTCAAGGACACGTCGCTCGCATACACGCTGGCGTACGCTGAGGTCTTCTCGATCGCGAAGCAGATCTCTGCTTCACAGACAAGCTTCATGCCCTTCCTGATCGCGGGCGTGTTCTACTTTATAGCGAACTACGCAGTAGCTTTCGGGATGGAGCGTATCGAAAAAGCGTTAAAGTATTACAATTAAAAGTAGCTCCTTGACCGGAAGTGCCGGAAGAGCAAAGCTGAGTTTTGCTAAAGAAGGCCGGTGGACAACCGGATAAGAACAGTCATAAAAGATTGTAATTTCGGTAAAGCAGGTTAGAGATAAACAGAGCGGGGATTTAAAAGATGATATTGGAAATGAAGAACATAAGGAAGAGCTTCCCGGCATCGGCGGGTGGCACGAACGAGGTCCTTAGGGACATCTCGCTGTCGGTGGACAAGGGCGAGGTTGTCAGCATAATCGGACCTTCGGGCTCCGGCAAGTCGACACTCCTGCGCTGCGCGACCTTCCTTGAGACCATAGACGGCGGTTCCATAACGTATATGGACACAGTTGCGGCTTCGACGGACGCGAACGGGCGTGTTTCATATATCTCAAAAAACGAAATGAAGACCGTTAAGGGCTACTTCGGGCTGGTGTTCCAGCAGTTCAATCTGTTCCCGCACTTCTCGGTACTAAAGAACATCACGGACGCACCCGTCAAGGTTCACGGACGCAACGCTGAAGAGGTAAAGGCCGAAGCGATGGAGCTCCTTGCCGCCATGGGACTCGGGGACAAGGCGGATGCATATCCCTGCCAGCTTTCGGGCGGACAGCAGCAGCGTGTGGCCATAGCAAGAGCACTCGCCATGAAGCCCGAGATTCTTTTCTTCGATGAGCCCACTTCGGCACTCGATCCGGAGCTCACGATCGAAGTCCTCAAGATCATCAGGAAGCTCGCGGAAGAGCACATGACGATGGTCATCGTCACACATGAGATGAACTTCGCGCGTGCAGTCAGCAACCGCGTCATCTTCATGGACGGCGGCGTGATCGTGGAGCAGGGCGACCCCGAGGAAGTCTTCGGAAACCCCAGGCAGGAGCGTACCAGACAGTTCCTGAGGTCATACGAACAATAAGAGTTGATAAACAACGGGCCGGTTACTTCTGGATGTACCGGCCCGATACTGTTTTTATAGCAAATACGGCCCCGTTGGGTCTATTTTTTTATACCGAAATAGATCATAACGTGTTATTATAGTATACGGTAGTAAAAACCATGTAATAGGGGTCTGAGACTTCTTGGAAGTCGAGGGCTTAAAGAGGAGGTAAAAATCTAAATGAAAAAGAACAAAATCCTGATCGCTGCGATAGTGTTTGTTGCGGTGATCGCTCTGGTCAGCATCGTACATGCTACCGGAACCGACTCGTTCGCCGGGACAGGATGGGCGCTTCTTCCCGCGCTTGTAGCGATCGGGCTTGCGCTTATCACCAAGGAAGCGTATTCTTCGCTTTTCATCGGAGTTCTGCTCGGTGCGTTCATGGCTGCAGAGTGTTCTGTGACCGGAACGATCGACACCCTCACGGTTGATGCTTTAACGGCAGCGGTTGCGGATAACGCCGGAATCTACATATTCCTCGTAATCCTCGGAATCATCGTTGCGCTCATCAACAAGTCGGGTGCATCCCGTGCTTTCGGAACATGGGCTCAGAAGCACATCAAGACCAAGGCCGGCGCACTCATGGCAACTTTTGTTCTGGGTGTTCTGATCTTCATCGATGACTACTTCAACTGCCTCACAGTCGGCTCTGTTATGTCACCGATCACTGACAGCAAGAAGGTCTCGAGAGTTAAGCTCGCTTACATCATCGATGCGACGGCTGCTCCCGTTTGTATGATCGCTCCCGTTTCTTCATGGGCAGCTGCTGTTTCGGGCTGTGTTGAGAGCGAGAACTACTCCGGTATCGAGCTCTTTGTCAGAGCGATCCCCTTCAACTTCTACTCGATCCTCACATTTGTATTCATAATCGGAATCGTCCTTCTCGGAATCGATTACGGCAAGATGAGCGGATTCGAGATCAAGGCTCAGGAAACAGGCGATCTTTCGATACTCGATGTAGACCCGAACAAGGACCATAACCGTCGTGACGTTGAAGAGAACGGACCCGAGAAGCCCGGACGCGGCAAGATCATCGATCTCGTGCTTGCGATCCTGATCCTTATCGGTCTGTGTATCTGGGGACTTGTCAGAAACGGTTACCAGACTCTCGGCGGAGAGGGCAGCATCATCGACGCATTCTCCGAGACCGATTCTTATGTCGGACTTCCTTGGGGAAGTATCGTAGCGCTCGTACTGATCATCATATACATGCTCATCCGCAGGATCGTTACTTTCGAAGAAGCTATGGAATGCGTTCCCAAGGGCTTCATGGCAATGGTTCCCGCTATCACGATCCTCGTACTTGCACAGTCCCTTAAAAACATGACAAACGGTGCGCTTTCCGCAGCTACCTTCGTTCAGGATCTTATGAGCAACGCACAGGGTCTGACCTGGCTGTTACCTGCCATCATCTTTGTGGTTGCATGTATCATCGCTTTCGCTACAGGTACATCGTGGGCTACCTTCGGTATCCTTATCCCGATCGTTTCGGTTATATTCCCCGAGACGAGCTCACTCTTCTTCGTTGGTATCTCGGCATGTCTCGCCGGCGCTGTTTGCGGCGATCATTGCTCACCGATCTCGGATACGACGATCATGTCCTCTGCGGGTGCACAGTGTAACCATATTGACCACGTATCGACACAGCTTCCTTACGCGATCAGCGTGGCAGGTATCTCCTTCGTAACATACCTGCTTGCCGGACTCTTCGATAAGTTCGGTGCAGCATGGATCTCCATCCCTGTTGGTATCATACTCACTGTTGTATTCCTGTTCGTAGTGAAGAGTATGGTAAAGAGTAAGAAGACGGCCTGACAGGTAATGCGAAACACCTCCGAATGTATCATAACGTTCGGGGGTGTTTTGTTTTGGTATCAATAATGATTTTGTAAGTTGGTGCTAATATCACTTGAAGTATGCCACAGCTTCTTCGAGCTCCTTCGCTACGCGGCTCATGGAATCGCTGTCGTCGGAGAGACGATGCATGTTGCTTGCAACAGCCTCTGTAGTGGCGCTGACTTCCTCGTTCGTTGCCGAGGTCTCCTGAGAGATAGCGGAGAGGTCGCTGATGGAACTTGCAACCTTGTTCTTGATCTCTTCAAGGTTCTTGGTAACCTCTGCGATGCCTGCGATCTCGCCGACTGAGGACTTGATGTTGCTGTCGAGTGCCTTGAACTTCTCAAGTGTGGTGGAGAGGAGTGACTTCTCTTCGTCGATGAGGGACTTAACGTTGGCCGACTCTTCAACACACTCGGTGGACTGCTTCCTGATCTCGGTAACGATGTCGTTGATCTGTCTTGCTGAATCGTTACTCTGTGCGGCGAGCTGACCGATCTCTTCCGCAACGACTGCGAATCCGCGTCCTGCTTCGCCTGCTCTTGCTGCCTCGATCGAAGCGTTAAGTGCGAGGAGGTTGGTCTGTCCGGCGATGGCTGCGATCATCTTGACGATCTCGTTGATCTTGATAACCGAGTTGTTGGTTTCCTTGATCCTGTCGATGATGATATCGATAGCTTCCGAGGACTTGTCTGATGACTTAACAACGCTTTCGATGCACTCGCTTGCTTCTGTGTTCGCATTGTTCATTGCACGTGCGTTGTTGTTGAGGGTCTCGGCGCTGTCGCTTGCATGCTCAACCATCTGGCCCATCTCAACGATCTCAACGTTGATATCCTGAACGCTCTCTGCCATCGTAACGGTGGTCTGGGAGAGGTCATCCATCGACTGATTGATCTGGCTGATGGAATCTGCGGACTGTCTTGTCTGCTCGTTGGTGGAATCTACGCTTGTAACGAGAGTCTGTGTACAGCTCCTGATCTTGCCGATCGAGGATTCAAGTACCGATGCGAGCTTGGTCGAAGCATCGAGCAGCTGATATGTCTCGTTGATGTTGGCCTTGGTATTGATCGAAACCGAGGTGTCACCGTCAGCAAGCTCCGAGATACCGTCAGTAACCTTCTTGAGGGGCTTCGCGATCGCGCGCGCGATCAGGATGGCGATAACGGCGAATGCAATGACGAAGGCGAGAGCAACAACTATGATCGAGATAACTGTTACTTTCTTGGCATTATAAACTACCGAAGCCGGCTTGCCCGCAAATGCCATTCCGACAACTCCCTGACTGTTGGAGAGGGGAATGTAGTAGCCGTAGTAAGAGGTTCCTTCAATGTTGAGATTGTCGGAGTAAACCTCGTTACCTGCTTTTACCTGCTCCCAAACTGCATCTGAAGCCTTGGTACCCTCGATACGTTTACCACTCTTGTCCTTGATGTTGGTGATAAATCTGACATTACCCTTAAAGATCGTGTAATCCACTCCGAAGGATCCCATCTTGTCAACGTACTCCGGGTCGTAGTCAAGGAAGCCGTCGACGAGATCGTGGTCATTCAAAAGGTCGTACTCGTAGTACTCGAGAACACCCTTGGTAGCGATCTTGAGCTCTTCCTCGATGTTCGTTTCGAGGTTCGAAGCCATCAGGAACGACGAAATGATCGTAACCGCGATAACGGTGATCAGAACGGGGACGAGTGCGAAGATGACAAGTGTCAGGTTAAGTGTCAGTTTCTTCTTTTGTTTCATAACAACACCCTTTCATATGCAATTGCAGATTTGATACAGTAGACAATTGTTTGAATACTGTACCGGAGAGAAACTATATAATAACAACATTATAATCTTCTTGAATGTGAAATTCAATGCTTGTGTTGCTTGTTTGCAAATTAAACACATAAAAAATTTTGAATTTTACAATATAACAAAAAGAGAAGACAGCCTGCATAGGGCTGTCTTCTGAAAATGTTAATTGTTTAACTGCCTTATCAAACGTTGAAGTGTGATGTGGTATCACGGAGTGAAGCGATACTGTCAACAACATCGCTTGCCTCACCCGACATGTTCTGAGATGCGGAGGTGATGGACTGCATGTTGTTCGAGATGTCGTGAACCGCATTACCGAGCTCGTTCTGTGCCGAAGAGATCTGGTCGAGGATCTTGTTGATGTCGGTAACGGAAGAGGTGAGGTCCTTAGCGCAATCGCCGAGTACCTTGCTGACATCGCTGTAGTATGTAGCGTCGCTCATGTAGTTGTTGGCGAGAGTCTCAAGGTTGTCGTAATCGGAGAGTACGTTCTCGTTGAGGAACTTGATGATCTGCCTGCTTGCTGTGGCAAGAGCGGAAACGTTCTCATTAACCTTGCTGATAAGGGCGTTGACCTTGTCGATCTCGCTAGAGGTCGTGGTACTGAGGTTGTTGATCTCGTCGGCAACGACTGCGAAACCGCGGCCTGCTTCACCTGCTCTTGCAGCCTCGATCGAAGCGTTGAGAGCGAGGAGGTTGGTCTGGCTTGCGATACTGCGGATAGCGTTTGCAACTTCGCTTATCTGTTCGATGACCATGATGCCGTTGAGGGCTTCCTCAAGCTGAGTACTTGCCTGGTTGGTGACATCAACCGCATGCTTCTTGTTTGTAAGGATCTGAGGGATGGTCTGCTCTACACGACCGATGATCTCGTCGGTCCTGCTGTTCATGTCTGCAGTATCCTTTGCGAATGTATCGGATGCGGTCGTAACATCGTTGCAGATGCCGGCGATCGTCTCGATACTTGTGGTCTGGCTTTCGATACCGGACTCTGTTCTGATCATTGCCTCGTTGATCTGAGTGATGGACTCGTTGATACCGGAGATCTTCTCGCTTGTAGCGGTCATCTTGTCGGAGATGATCTGAGACTCGGACATGGTCTTGCGCATTGCGTCGATGAAGCGTGTCTCCATCTCGCTGAGGAGGTAATCGATCTGGTCTACCTCGTTCTTATGCTGAGTAGCGGCTGCGTCGGAGATGATCCTTTCTGTGATGAAGGCCTTCATTCTCTCCATGGGAGCAAGCTGCTTTCTGATGAGCGCGGTCATGATCACGATAACGAGCGCAAGTGAAACGAGTGTGATCACAGCCTCGATGATGATCATTGTAACAACGACACTGTTAACGTTGCTGTAAGGCATTGCGAGACCGAGGAGCCAGTTGCAGCTGTCGATGTTGGATGTGACGAAGCACTTGGTGTCTCCGCCGTAGTCCTTCCCTGTGAGGATCACGCTGCCGGGCTTCTGAATGATCTCGTTAAGTGCGGGCATAACGTCCGAAACCGCTGTGGCGATCTCGTCGCCGGGAAGGAACTCAGCCTTCTCATGGATAACGTAGTTGCCGCTTGCGTCAACAAGGAAACCGTACTCGCCGTCCTCATAAGGGATAGCGTTGATTACACCGTTGATGTAGTCAAGTGTGAAGTCGGCACCGAGCACGCCCGCGAGCTGTCCGTTTCTGTAAACGGGGGAAGCGATGGTGATACACATACCGCCGATCAGGACGTCCATGTAAGGGTCGGTAACGATCGTGCCGCCTGCTGCTTTCGCTGCTTTGTACCAGCCTCTGGCTGTGGGGTCGTAACCCTCGGGAGGTACTGCGTTAGGGTCGGTCTGAACGAAGAGCTTGTCTTCGGTACCGTAGTAGAGGTTAAGGAGCTCGCTTCTGCCCGAAGACTCGGTGGTAACGATGCTCTGGATATTGGGAACGGCGTAGCTGTCGTCCGTGAGCGCTGCGAGAGCTGCCGCACCGGCGATGTTGAGACCTTTCTCTCTTTCAATCCAGCTGTTGATGGAGAAAGCGTATTTGTCAGCGTTGAGCTGAATCTCGTTTTTCTTGCCGGTCTTGAGATTGTTTCCGGAAATAATGATAACGACGGTGGAGCAGATCAGCATTGCAGCCGCAACGATGATGATGACAACCGCTGTAAGGGTACCTTTCACAGTCCTTTTCATGTGAAACCTCCTGTTTTGAAGTTTGGATCTTCTTTCTTCAATAACGCTTATGTGTGCGATCGAAGTTATACAGAATATAACATACCCAAAAAAAGATTTCAATATTTAACTTGAATTAATACATGATTTTACATATAAAAAACATTAATCACAAATAACAATATATGCGAAGAGGTTTGATCATAAATAAGAAGAAATGGGAATCGCAGTTTGATCAGGTCGCAAAAAGACTGTAGAAGATATAAGCGATACGACGCTTCTTCGATGCGAACGAGCAAAGGTTTCGGTTGGAAAGCATGAGAGCAGAGAGCATGTCATCGCTGACAGCTCTGTCGGAGTATGAGATCTCCTCGTAAACGGACACGAAGTCGATAAGCTCCCCGGGGATATCGCATGCGGCACGTCCGGCGAATTCGGAAAGAGTCTCACCGGGGCGGATCCCCGTACCGAGGAAACGCATGAGGCGCATGTTGGAGTGACACAGATAAACGGTCTTGTCCGCAGTGCTCAGCTTATTGAAACGCTTCCTCATGATGGCTTTGTACAGGAGTATCGCAGCAGGGAGGAGCAGTGCGCTGCAGAGCAGAGGTATAAGTATCAGGGCCGGAGAAGTCTCTTCGGGGACGATCTCTTCCTCGGGCTCTTCGGCAGCGGCAGGATCGACAGGGTCCATATTCAGAAACGCATCAAGTGTGCCTTTTGAAAGCGTAGCGAGGTATGCGGAGCGTTCGGAGGCTGTCTGCCAGCCTGCTTCCGTTGCGTAGCCGGGAGTCGGATCGAAGGCGATAAAGCCGAAGCCCTCGAAGTAGATCTCAACCCAGGAGTGAGATTCCCGGTCGGTGACCTTGGTGCCGCCCTGTGTGCTCGAAGGAACACAGAAGCCCTCGACATAGCGTGCGGGCAGGCCTTCGGCGCGTGCGAGGAGGACCATAGCCGTTGCGAAATGGCTGCAATAGCCCCTCGGATTCTCGAGCATGAACCAGTCGAGGAAGCTCTCGGACGAATCTACCCAATCGGGGAGCGCGCCGGGAGAGATGGTGTATGTGAGCTGCGAGAGGATGGCCTCAAGCCTGAGCATCTTCTCGTAGTTGCCCTTGCAGCCGTCGTAGAAGGCGTCGAGCTTTTCACGGAGAGCCGGGGAAACGTTCACCTCACGCATATAGTTCTTCTTTATGTTGTCGACGTAGTCAAGATACTCCTCGTAGGGGTACTCGGACCGCCCGTTTATGAGCACGCCGGCGATCGAGTCGTACCAGGCTTTTTCGGAGACGGGCTCGCCCGTAGCGTTCATGAAGTCGATGAAGGTTTGGTGGCTCTTGTTGAGCATTATCGCCGAGAAGCTGTAAGAGGTTCCCAGACCCTTCTTGTCGACGAAGACGGTGTTGTCTGAGTCGCGCAGGGTGTCGAGAAGAGCGCCCTGTGACAGAACATCCTGATACTTCGCGGGTATGAGAGCGTAGCGCGTGTTGAGGTTGGTGTATGTGACAGAGGCTTCGATAGAGCGCATGTGATCGAAGATGTTCTCGGTGCTTGAGGAGAGGATAGAGGACCGTGTCTCGAGGGTGTCGAGCTGGTGCCTGCGGCCGATCCCCGCTTCGTCAACCGTGTTGGTCCATGCGCGTCCGTTAAACTCGTTGTAGCCACATGCGCCGAGGTTGAGAGAGGGAGTCTCCTTGCGTTTAAAGGAAACGGTGAACATCTCCTCGGGCGTGGAGTCGGCCCTTAGACTGCCGTGAAGCGCGGCGTCACCGCTTGAGAAACCGATCGTGGTGTCCATGTAATCATCGGACGAGAAGAACTGGCTGATCTTGGTCGCCGTCTCCTTAGCGAACTGCCAGAGTCTGTGCGCAACCGGCCAGCCGTAGGGATCGTCCGAGACGGGAGCGACAGCCACGAGCAGTGCGCAGAGGATGATAAAGGGAAGTATGCTCACCATGTGACGGTTACCGTCAGTGTCGCCTTCCTTCTTCCAGTAGTGCTGAACCTCTCTGATGACGGTCGAAAGGATGATCGACAGGAGCATCGCGCAGGTAAGTGAACCGGGGTCGATCCCTGTTATGATCAGGTAGACGCAGCCTGCGAAAACCAGGACCGCCGCAGCGATCCTAAGGCTTCTGAACCTTGCGAGAAGCTCGCTTACGATGAAAACGCCCAGCGAGATGAGCAGTATCAGCGCTACCCATGAGCGCTCGGTGAAGAACTCCCTGCGCTCCGTGCTGTCAACCGCGAAGAAGAGTCCGGCCGAAAGTGCGAGGACGGCCGCGATGATGATAAGCCTGACCTTAAGGGAACCGTGTCTGAAGAAAGCGCAGATCGCAAGGAAAACAGCCGTAGCGATCCACGGACCCGCTGCAGCGTCTTCGGGACAGAAAAGAGGAAAAAGTTGCGCAGCACAAATAACGCTCATGGGAAGAGCGTAGATCATTGTGCTGAGTATTGCAGTAAACATTTTGCCTCCTTTGTGGTCCGGGGGGGACGGGGGTTGGTGGGTCATTTTTTACATTTTGCTTCTACTGTCACGAACCATTTTCTGAAAGGCGCTTTCGCTCCAGTATCTCACGTAGCGGTACATAAACGACCTGAAGTACGGTCGTTAAGTACCGACGTTCGATATGGCTTTCAGAAAACAGTTCGGACGCGGAGAAGCGAAAGCCAAACAGCAAAAGGATCCCCACAACCCCTCGTCCCCGGGGGACCACCCGTCACAGGTATTCTTCAAGTTCTCCTTCTGTGGGGATCATTACTATGTCAGTGAGTGCAGGCGGTGCTTCCTGCGGAAGCGCCTTAGGGTCGTCGTTTATGAGGCAGACGGTGACGGGCGTTCCGCTTCTTCCGAGCCGCTCGCAAAGGGCGAGGGTGTGCGGAGTGCATTCACTCACTACCATATAAACCTGTGATGCGTCGAGGAGCGAAGGGGCATTTGAGGCCGTGGTCATAAGCGTAGAAGGATCCTCCGCGGGCTTGAAAACGAACGCCGATATCTCGGTGTAGAACTGGTCGAACGCATCGCCACCTTCGAGGATGCGCTCGCTGAGGCCATTCTGCCATGAAACTGCGCGCACTGTCACGGACTCGTTCACGAAGTAGAGCGAAAGGGCGAGGGTCGTCTCGAGGATCTTGTTCTCAAGAGGAAGGAAGACGTGCTCGTCCTCGCTTGTCCTGAAGGAATCCATGATGATCACAACCGAAGGCTCCTCGGGGCCTGTGTGCTTGCGCACCATGGGGCGGCCGAGCGCGGCTGTGGCTTTCCAGTGGATGTCACGGATACTGTCGCCGGGGATATAATCGCGCACCGCAAAATCCCGTTCGGATGAGAGGGTCTGCGAGCGGCGTGGCGAGACGTGGGCGATATCAAAGCTCGCGAGGGACTTGAGCCTCACGATCCTGGGGTTGACTTTGACGATGAGTGGGTTCTTGGTGTAGGAGAGAGAGAAGAGCCTTAAGTAGTCCTCAATGCGGACGGCTCTGATGCCGACACTGTACGAACCGCGGTAACGGCAGGTGAGCGTGGTCTCGCGGGAGACGCCGTCGCCCGGCATAAGCTCGTACTCCGTTTGGTCCGAAAGACCGCTGATGCTTGAGAAATCGGAGTGGAAGAGCACCCTGACGCCCGAGTACGTGATGACGTTCTCGTTCCTCAGGATGAAGCGGAAGGATGTGGGTTCGCCCGCGACGATCGAGCGGGAGGCGAGCTCCTGGTAGATCTTGAACGTCATGAGGACGTACACGAGGTAGATGAGCGACACCAGGGGAACAGCGACCAGAAGGAAAAAGAAACCGTAACTAAGAGACCCGCCCCTCAGAGTGATGAGGACCAGGGAAAGCACGATCAAAGCAAGTAATATAAGACGGTTCCTTCTCATGATAAGCCCGTTGCTCCCGATGATTTGTGTTTTAGCTATACGAACATGTCTTCTGACGCTTATGTTACAGCCCTTGTACGTTAACGATGTGGATTAAGCTGTAGGTACAACGTCGGTAAGGATGAGCGAGGGCAGGATCTGGTCTACGTCCTCACGTCCTATCTTGGCTTCGGGGGTGAGGATGAGTCTGTGATGCAGAGTGTTTAGGGCAACGGCCTTGATATCGTCGGGTTTGACGAAGTCGCGCCCGTCAAGAAGAGCCTTTGCCTGGGAAGCCTTTGTGAGGTCGAGGAACGCTCTGGGGCTTGCGCCGAGAGCGAAACGCTTCTCCTGTCTGGTGCGGGTGATGATACCGCCAATGTACTCGAGCACGCGGTCGCCCACATGGACTGCGGCTGCCTCGCCTCTGAGGCGCATCACATCTTCACCGCTGCAAACAGGCGAAACGTCTGCCAGGGTTTTACCTGCAAGCATGTTGCGGGCAAGCGTTTCTTCCATCTCCTTGGTGGGGTAGCCGATCGAGAGCTTCATCATGAATCTGTCGATCTGTGCTTCGGGAAGCGGGTAGGTACCCAGGAATTCGACGGGGTTCTGTGTCGCGATGACCATAAAAGGCTCGGGAAGTTTGTAGATCTGTCCGTCAACCGAAACCTGACCCTCGGCCATTGCTTCGAGGAGGGCGGCCTGAGTCTTGGGGGAGGTACGGTTGATCTCGTCCGCAAGGATAATCTGGCGCATAACGGCGCCCTCGCGGTATTCGAACTCGCCTGTCTTCATATTGAAGACGGAGAGACCGACCACATCGCCGGGAAGTGTGTCGGGAGTAAACTGGATGCGCCCGAACGAGCAGTCGAGCGCGGCTGCCATTGTCTTGGCGAGGGTGGTCTTGCCGACACCCGGAACATCCTCAAGAAGGACATGTCCGCCCGCAAGCAGACACACCAGCATGTTCTCGACCACGTCGGGCTTGCCGATGAAGTAGGATTCTATTGTTTCGCGAAGTTTGTTAAGCATAAGGGGCTCCCTGTGAAGCGTACGACATATGCGTCGCAGCGATATTTAATAATACCCTGCCCGGGAGGGCGGGTACATGTCAGATTATAACTTATGAGGTCGGGCAATTCTACCCGATAAAAAGTGGAACTGCTAAACCGTGAGTTGGAGATTATACCTATACTTTAGAGAATAGGTTTTGTATTGCAGACAAATGGTTAATTTGATACAATCATTGAGTTAATTGGTTGGGTGGCGAGGATCATTGCCGTAGCGGACAGTTACGATGCGATGACCTCAAACCGCAGTTACAGAAAGTATATGCCGCAGGAAAAAGTCCGCTCGGAGATCGAGAAGAACGCCGGGAAGCAGTTCGATCCGGATGTCGCCGAAACAATGCTCGGAGTGATCGACAGCGATGTGGATTACGTATTACATGAATGATAATACGATCTCGCGAGTTAAATTGGCTGAGACGGGCAAGACAAAAAGAGCATTGTTGCGTATAATCATACATAAAGGTAAGTCATACTTCGTTTGAGTATGTGTAAAGGAAACGCAGTCAGTTAATACTGACTGTAATGAGGAGCAGGAAATGTCAGAACAAGAGAAGAACAGAATCTTAGAGGAGAATCTTCCGTCAATAGAAACCATTATTGCGGAATATAAGAAGCAGGGCAAAGAGCTTACCGAGTCGGAAGCAGAACAGATCCGTAACCGTATTAAAGACGACATGGAAAAACAGATAAACGGTGACACTCTGGAAAATGTTGCGGGAGGAGTGGGAGGATCACCTTTCCCAACTCAGATACCGTGTTTGTCTGCGTATGACACAAAGTCGTTGTCATACATCTCCAGAGATTAGAAAAATGAGCACAGTAACCAAAACAGCGAACACACAGCCCCCTTTATATCCCTTCGCCTATCGCACGGAGCTTGAAGGAATCAAACACCCGGATCACACTTCAACGATCCATGTTCAGATCCCCTCGTATCGAGACCCCGAGCTCATCAATACGATCAAAAGCTTGCGAAGCATGGCGGCGGATCCCGACCGGATTCATATAGCGGTATGTTGTCAGGGGGAAGATAAGTCGGTTCTCGAATGGCTCAGTGCAGTTCCTGATCTGAAATACGTGTTTTTTGCCAGGGAAGACGCCCCGGGAACCTGCAGTGCTCGTTATGAGTGCAATCGTTTGTTCAGGGATGAGGATTATGTACTTCACATAGACAGTCACATGCGTTTCGCCGCGCATTGGGATGTAATGCTTATAGATCAGCTTAGACGTTGCAATGATGAAAAAGCGATTCTTACCGGGTATTGTCAGGGCTATAACGAATATTTTGATGAACCCGTGGACTCAGACATTTTCACCGATCGTTCTCTCTGCAAGGCTATAATAGAGACAATGGGAGGCTATTACGGGAATGCGGTCACGCCATTCCTGCAGGCTGTTCATGACAGGGATTCATACGGAGAACCGGTGCGGGGAGCCATGGTGAGCGCGCACTTTCTGTTCGGCCCGGCCGATATCGACCGTGAAATTCCGTATGACCCGTACATGTTTTTTGTGGGTGATGAGCTTCCGATGGCACTTCGGTATTATACTCACGGATACAACGTCTATCATCCCGGAATATGCACCACGTGGCATCTTTATGAGCGTAACAAGCTACTTCCCAAGCATGGACTCACATATGAGTGGTCGGACAATTCCGGAGGTCGGATGACTCTTAAGCTGTGGATAGAGAAGAAGCGTATCATGAAGCTGTACGGCATAGAGGATAATGATCAGAACTTTGATGGATTTGATCTTGGTAAAGAGCGCTCATTGCAGGATTTCGAGAGATTCGCAGGTGTTTCGTTTAAAAACCGGGAGATTTCCGAACACGCTTATAAAGGCGAATACGATCTGCGATTCATATAGAAGATGAAAAAGAAGCGAGTACGCTGTTTTAGTCAAAAGATCGTATGGTAAAACCGCTTCCTTTAGAAGTTGATCTGCCACCAAAACGAATGTATGTCAAAACTTGAAGAAAAATGGAGCCTACTACTTCGTTGAAGTGTTTGACAACTAAATATCATACAAGTAAGGCACCCCCTGAGGGATGCCTTACTTTATTATGGGTTAATGATCTCAAAGCTTGAACGAATTGACGAACTTGCCGATCTTGGACGAGGACTCGGCAACCGTCTCGGCCGCGTGATCAACGCTTCGGCTGTCGCTTGCGACGCTGTGGGCGCTTGTGGCTGCCACTTCAACCGTAGCCGTAACTTCATCGGTACTTGCCGACTGCTCCTCTGCGATGGCTGCTACGGACGATGCGATATCGTTGACATTGCCCATCTTGTCAACCATGGAGTTGACCGTGCTGCTTGCTCCGTCAAGTGCTTCAAAGATCTCGGAGAATGTCCCGCCCGTGACACTCACGGCTTCACTGCTGTTAGCGATATCCTTCACGCTGACTTCGGAGCGTTCGGAAAGTATCCCGATCTGTGTCGTGATATCAGCGATGATCTTGCTGATCTCGGTCGTAGCTTTTGCACTGTCGCTTGCAAGCGTTCCGATCTCGGTCGCAACAACCGCGAATCCGCGTCCCGCTTCACCTGCTCTGGCTGCCTCGATCGATGCGTTGAGGGACAGCAGGTTGGTCTGTGACGATATCGAATTGATCATGCCGACGATCGAATTGATCTGCTGTGCGGCGTTGTCAACGGACTGAACGACACTGCTCATCTCGGTCATGGATGCCGAGATGGTGCCCATGTTGGACTGAACCTTGGTCATGTCGTCCTGACCCTTCTTGGCCTTGGCGAGAAGATCATCCATGATCTTACGTGTCGACTGGCCCTGGTCTATCATATCCTGCATGGCGATCGCGAGGTCGGTGGCGAGGTTTGCGAGCTCGGTTACCGACTCGGCCGTTCTGGTCATGGCCTCGTTGATCTGCTCCATGGAAGTGCTCTGCGCATCGGCTTGTACGCTCATGTTGCCGGCTGCGGTACGGCTTGCCTCAGCCTCCTCGGACAGGCGCTCCGTCAGCACCTTCATCTCGCCGAGCGTGTTGCGCATGCGCTCCACGTAGTCGTACATCTTGTTGTTCATGCGTCCGATCTCGTTACTGCCGCCCTTCTTGATGTCAACAGAGAAGTCACCTTCGGCGATACCGGTGATCGTGTCGGTGAGTGCGGCAACAGGTGCAGTGATCTTTTTCCTGATGAGCAGGATGATGATCACGGTACTTACCGCAAGCATGATTACAACAAGTATGATCGTGTAGATGGACATTTTGCTGAGATCTTTAAGGACATCGTTCTTTTTCACGTAGGAAACGAGCATCCAGTCCGTTCCGTCAACCGCGTCCGTGGAGACGAGATAGTCTTTACCGTCGTTTCCTTTGACGGTCCTGACATCCGTGGTTTTGGACTTAACACTACTGTAGATCTCCTGCAGGAACTTGTCGTCCGGATGATCCTTGACATCGGTTCCCGTATAGTCAGGCAATGATGTCGCTACGATATTGCTGTCGGCGAAGAGGATACACACACCTGTCTCGGAGGGTGTGAATTCACTGACTTTACCGGATATATTGGTGAGGAAGATATCGATTGAAAGCACGCCGGAGCGACCGTTCTTGAGCGTAACCTTTCTGACGCCGTTTACAACGATCTCCATGGTATCAACGTCTATATCGGGAGGGCCGAAAACAAGGCTGTCGTTCTTCTGACCGAGCAGATACCAGTCACGGGTCGTGGGGTCGTAGTCTGCCGGGGGAACCCAGTCGTCCCCGTCAACGAACTCCTTGTCATCGAAAGCGATATAAACGTCATATATCATGTCGGTGAACGCTGTCATTCCGGGCTGAAGAGCCTCGTGGATAGCGTTACTGTCCGCATAATCGTGGATCTGCAGCGTTTCGCCGAGCTAATCGAAGAATCCTTTCATCTGCCTCATGGTTCCGCCGATATCTTTGGCATATGCAGTCGATTCCTGCTTGAGCCTTTCGATACCTTCGTCTGTAATGAAGGAACTGGCATTCGCAAACAGGATCACGGCAAGTATGATGATAAACGCAGCGATCATGGGCAACAGTACGCAAAGTAACTGCACGCTAAGCTTTTTGTTTCGTTTTTTATCACTCATTCTTTCTTCCTCCGTGCACTTCTATGTATGTCGTTCGAATCAGAAATCGATAAAATGCGTTCTGTTCACGATACAGAACAAAACAATATACAAATCATATTTTAGCATAATGGTATTCATTTTTCAAATATGTAATTCTAATCTCACGAAAAAAGATATCCGGATTTTCACATACGCCCTAGGCTATTCGCACACTCTGAGAGAGATCTCACCTGATGTGAGCGTTTTTAACTCATTGGTATCGGCGAGCCTTACCACCAGTCCGCCTGCTTCATCGATATCGACAGCATGCGCGGAGTGAGCAACTCCGTTCTCGTAAAATATAACATCATGTCCAAGGACAACCGAGCGCTCTTTGTAGTCGGCTATAGGATTATAAGACGGGTCAAGGTGTTTGATAACTGATTCATATATGCGTATGGAGAGCGTCTGAACGAACTCTTTGGTCATAAGCGTTCTTTTGCTTTCGGTTTGACCTGAAATCACGCTTCCCGCACTGTTCTTGATATCATCCGGGAACTCCTCGGTGCTTATATTGATCCCGATGCCGATGAGGATGTGGGAAGGCTTGCCGCCTTCACCGGAAACTGCTTCACAGAGGATCCCGCAGATCTTCCTGCCTGCGAGGAAGATGTCGTTCACCCACTTGATCCCTGTGTGGCAACCGAACTCTGCATCGATCGCTTTCGAGACAGCAATCCCGACACGGCATGTGAGAGTGACCACTCCGGAAGGAATCTCGCCCGTCGGAAGCGCGATCGTCATGTAGATACCGCTGCCCTTCGGAGAGTAAAAGCTCTTGCCTTGCCTGCCGCGCCCGGCAGTCTGCTCGCGTGCGACCACTATAAACGGGCGATTTGCGGAAAGAGAATCCACGCCTTCAGTACAGGAATCTTTAAGTTCGGCACCTGTACCCGCGTTGGACCTGAAGGTATCAAGGATTCTCCTTGCTTCAAGGTTTGTCGAATCTATGCTTTCTTTATATATCAGGCTGATAGGATCGTTAGTCATACATAAACTCCCGTTAGAAGATCTTTTCCTCAAAACAAATGTCTAATACAACAACCCAAACATCCACAGAGGAATCTTGTTACCCCTTCCGATTTCTTCGTCATCGATCGCCAAATAACTGTCAGGGATGTCCTTTATCTGATCAAAACTCTTTCTGGGTCCGCCAACCTCAAAGAGATACCTGTCGTCTACCAAGAAATCGCCTCTCTGAGGATACGTAACAGAAAAACCTGCAGACCTCAATTGATTCAGGAAAAAAGTCTCCCGTTTTGTCCCTTCGTTGATGCTTTCCGTCAAAGAATACATGATGTTGGTATTATCACAGTATATTTTGTCAGGTTTTGACATGCTCTTTAAAGATCCCGCCTTGGATGACAACAGATTTAAAAGCTTTGCCTTCTCCAAGATGTACAGCATTCTGAGGCCTTGATTCCTGTCAGTATCCAGCTGTATATACAGCTCAGACATTACCGGAGTCCGGGGACAACTCTGTGCAAGAATGAAAAGCATTTTCTTGATTTTCTGAACGCTTGAATAGTTAATGTTTTCTACTGCGGGATAATCGCTTTCAAGTATCTGGGCTGTGATCTGTGAAAGCCTTATATCATAGCCGGCAAACACTTCTCTGTAAAACGGATAATATCGGTTCTTCAGATAATCCGCAAAGTGCTTTAAAATTCTGGTGTCTTTCGTATATTCCGTAGCAATCTTAACATGGTCACTCAAAAGCTCTGCGAGACTTACCGATTCATGAGCAGCTATTCCTTCAAAGTACAGATATTCCCGAAATGATAGTCCGGGAAGCTCGTAACAGATCTGCCTTCTCGAGAGATCACCACTTCCGGAATCAATCTGAAGCAAAGATGAACCCGTATAAACTATATTTAAACCGGGGTAGTCATCATAAATGTTTTTGATCACAAACTGCCAGTTCTTAAGATAGTGGATCTCGTCTATAAAGACGTGAGTGCCGCCATTCTTATAGTGATGATCAACCACTTCCGAAAGTGAATGAGTATTAAACCAAAGATTGTCCATTGACACATATAAAGCGGCGTCCGGGTCATCGGTAAAGGTTTCGTGTATATGCTGCAAAATGAGCGTAGTCTTACCTGTACCGCGTGATCCGACTATCGAGATCAGACGATCTCGATAGTCAATCCTCTTCTCAAGGAAACGTCTTAAATCCATCGGCACTTCTCTTACCCTTCGCCGTGAAATATTCTGTATATATTCAAATTCGTTCCGTTCCATATGATTCCTTCCTTAGACCAATATAACGCTTATGTTAGAATAATGTATCTTTGAATGACAATAATGTTTGCAAACATTCGAAATACACTCAAAATAATGTTTGCAAACATTATTTTACACAACATAAAAGTGTTTGTAAACATTTTTTTGAAGTATGCTTTAGCAACAGAGATACTTCTGTGTTATAATACCTTTATGATCGGGATGATCATGTTGCGATAAATAGGTGAAAGAGGATAGGGTTATGAATATCAGAAAAGTATCAGACAAGCTGAAAAGACTCCTGCCGGCAATTCTGGCCGCAGTGATGATATTATCGGTGTTCCCCTGCAGACCCGAGCCTGCCTCGGCGGGTGACTACTACACCCTCAACGGGCGCGAGATCGGGCTGTACAGTGATGTGAAGGGGACACAGGTCGACGGTATCGACGGAACGGTCTGCTTCAACAAGGATCTCGGGATGATCGTCCAGATCTACGGGAGCAGCCTCAGCGTGATCGACATCCCCGCCGAGATAGACGGCGTCAAGGTGCGTTCCGTGGCTGACTGGGCCCTGCAGTACAAAGAGAACGTGACACGCATCACTCTGCCCGAGGGACTCGAGACGATCGGGCAAGGAGCGTTCAGGGGTTGCCCGATAAGCGTTATAGAGATACCCGACAGCGTGACATCGATCGGTAACTACGCTTTCGTGAACTGCGAGGAGCTCGAGTCGATCGTTATCGGTGACGGCTTGGAGTCGATCGGAGATTACTCGGTCAAGGATCTTCCGAAGCTTACTTCGCTAAAGCTCGGGAAGTCGCTTAAGACCATCGGCGACGGCTGCTTCCAGAATCTTGAGAAGCTCGAAAAAATCACGGTCCCCGGCAGCCTCAAAAATATAGGCGCGTACTGCTTCAGGAATAACGAGTCGCTCGAAACACTGACATTTGAAGACGGCGCGAAGGGGCGCGAGATCCCCGACTGGAGTCTCACGGGCAACCCGGCGCTCACGACGCTTTCCTTCGGCGAGGGCTTCGAGAAGCTCGGACAGGGAACGGCACGCTCGAGTGAGTCGCTCACGACGCTTCGCCTTCCCACATCTCTCAAGTCGATCGGCAATTACTCCTTCAGATTCTGTTCTAAGCTCGAGGATGTGACTGTGGGCGACAAGCAGATCGACTTCATGCATCAGTTCGGTGAGCTCGGCATCAAGCTCGGCGAGTACCCCTTCAGCAACTGCTACTTCATAAGGAAGGATTACTCGCCCTCCTACAAGACCGGCAAGTGGTACAAGGCACTTCATGACATTAAGCTCACGGGCGATTACCAGACGGACATCCTGAACATCGCTTACTCCCAGCTCGGCTACCACGAGGGCAACAGCTTCGACGAGCAGGATGGCACCAACTCCGCGGGCAAGAAGGACTACGCCGAGTACAACTACTGGTACGGCGACCCCGGAACCATGTGGTGCGGCGAGTTCGTTGATTGGTGTATCTGCATGGCCGGCGTTCCGGACGAGCTCTACAGCATTAACAGCGAGGACGAGGAGCATCAGTACACGTGGAAGGACACCACTTTTTCGGGCGGTTCCTACAAGCTCAAGAAGGGCGACGTGATCCTATTCCTGCACGACACCGGTGACCACGTGATCCTCGTCGATTCGGTCAAGCAGTCCGGCAACAAGGTAGTAGTAAATGCAGTCGATGGCAATCACAGCAACGGGGTCGTCACGAGCACCTGGACGATCGACGCCAAGACCGGCAAAACGCTTGACAGCTTTACGTCCACTAACGGTTATGTGGCAACAATTTACGGTCCCGACTGGAAACTCAAGAAGAACATCGACTTTTACACCATAAGCTTTAATGCGAATGGCGGAAAGGTGACCGCTAAAACCAAAGAGGTTTCGAACGGCGCGTTCTATGGCGTTCTTCCCATCCCCACGAAGAAGGGCAAGGTCTTCGACGGCTGGTACACAAAGAAGAAGGCCGGCAAGAAGATCACCGCGTACAGAACGGTCGAGCTGACCGGCAACGTGACGCTCTACGCGCATTGGAAGAAGAAATGATCTGTGGTATGATATAAACATGCTTATAAGGGGGACACTGATATGAAATTCTTCAGAAAAGACAACGACGTGCTTCTGTTTTTTATCGGCCTTGTGATGCTGATAGTCGGAGGCTTCATCTTCTTCAAAAACGTTTCGATCATGGACGGCAGCATGTTCGCGTTCAGCATCGGCGGGTACAGGCTTGACGGGCTTGTCTTCGTTCCGCTCATCGCAAGCATCGTGTTCCTGTTCTACAAGTACTGCCTGGCATCGAAGCTTTGCTGCATCTTCAGTATTATCCTCATCCTCATCAACGTGATCATGAATCTGAGGCTGAGATGGCGCGAGACCTCGCTTTTCTCGGGCATAATCATGTTCGTGCTCCTCTTCGGAGGCGCCGGACTCCTGCTGAGGGTCATCTTTGCGAACCCGAACGGCAAGCACGGCAAGAACTACAAGGAAGACAAGAATTCGGACTCCAAGGACGAGAAGTAACACACGAATATGTCCCGTGCTCCGTGTCGGGGGACGGGAAGTAACACACGCAGGTTGTCTCGGGCCACGTGTCGGAGGACGAGAAGTGACACGCTCACGTCTCCCGTGCCCAAGGTCGGAGGACGGGATGCGTGTCGTGCGCATGAAATGGATTTAATACATGGATAAAAGATTTGAAAGCAGCCGCCGCTTTTACGAAGCGGAGGTTGCACCCATGATTCATGAGAAGTTCCGCGAAGCGGAGCAGAGGATTGCAGTCGGGATCGCAGGAGAGGGTTCCGACTGTTTCGGCTGGGATGACCTGATCTCGCGTGACCACGATTTCGGCACGGGCGTCTGCCTGTGGCTTACGGGTGAAGATATGCAAGCGTTCGGCCGTGATCTCGCTGACGCCTATGCTACACTCGTTGAGTCCCGCGGCGGAGACGGACTTACCGAAAGACTCCGCGAGAGACGCGGGGTCATGAGCATAAATGACTTCTACAGCAACGTACTCGGCACTGATCTTGATGTGGAAAAGCTCTGTGATATCTTCGGTCTGAACCGGAGGAAGAAAGCATCCGACGGGGATTCAGATATCGAAATGGAGCTCACCGGGGAGTTCTGGAACGATCTCGACAATTCATGCCTCGCGACGGCGGTCAACGGAGAGGTCTTCCGTGACGACCTCGGAGTTTTTTCAGCGTTCCGGGAGTTTCTTCTTGATTACTACCCCGAAAATGTATGGCGCATCAGGATAGCCGAAGAGCTTCACAGCTTCTCCGCGGCACTTCAGGTCAATTACGCGCGGTGCATGACCCGTGGCGACGTTGTTGCGGCGAGCGTCTGCAAGCTCCGTGGACTTGAGTCGGCGATGCAGCTCTTCTTCCTTATGAAGAGAGAGTATCCTCCTTATTACAAGTGGACTTACAGGAGACTCGCCGAGCTTGACAGGGAAGGAGCCTTTTCATCACTCCTAAGGGACCTTTCACTCCGCAGCTGCAACATGGGTGCATGGGAAGACAGACCTTACAATCCCGACAAGCTGAATACGGACGATGAGACGGTGGTCATAACCGAAAAGATTGCTTCTCACATCGTCAGCATGCTCGGGCAGAGGGGATTTATCAGAAGTGTCGATCCTTATCTTGAAACGCATGTGAACGAAGTACTGAAGAGTAAGGATATGTATTGAACTTTATTTCGGCATATGCGAAACCATATTATACTTTTTGCGTATCATTGACTTGCAACATTGGTAGTGGTATACTACGGCTGTTTGCTCGGCGGTGAGAATCCGGGATATGTCATGGGCAAGTTACCGGTTGTTCTCACGGTGGGGCGTGTTTTAATGCAAAGTGTAATAGGAGAGTAGGAAATGAGAGAAAACAAATCACATAGGCGTTGGGCTCGCTTTTCGAAGCTTATGGCTGTAACGCTCGCTCTTGTTTTGAGCGTGGGAGTATTGCCTGCCCAAGCAGGTACAAAGGAGATCGTGGTCAGGAACAAGAAGCAGCTTGTTGAGGCGATGGAAAGCGATTCGTCCGCTACGATCATATTCAGAACAAACAGATCGAACAGATTCATCATCCCTGCAGGCCTTAACAGCGAAAACAAGGAGCTTGTTATGGACGCTCCGGGTGCAAGGGCATTCAATAAAGCCTCTTTCAAGGCGATCACACTTAAAAAGGCAGAGTACTTCAATGAAAGAGGAGATGGAAACTCTCTCTACATCAAGGGCGATGACGTTAAGCTCACGATCTCAAGGGGGATCGAGACTAAGAAGGTCAGCGTTACCGCAACAAATGCTCTTGTTAAAGTAGCAAACAGCGGCAATGTGGGCGACATCGTCTGCAACAAGAAGGATGCACAGATCAGGATCTCGGTAGCCGAGAATGCGAAGGCGAATATCATTGTAAAGAAGAAGACCGAACTCACTGTGGGCGGTGACAAGGACGCCGGGATCAAGGTGGTTTCACAGGCTTCGGGAAGTAAGATCACAGTAACCGCACCGGTTGACCTTGTTGCTGTGAAGAATGTGGACGTTATCCTTGAGAAGGGCGCCGAAGGTTCAACGGTGGATTCCGCAAAAGACGCTTTAGTCGAACTGTCGGGTGAAGCGGAGAAGCAGGCTACAGTTAAGGAAGACGGTAATGTGATCCGTGAAGCCGAGCCTCAGAAGGAAGATAAGTTAAAGAACGAAGAAACAGATAAAGAAGCTTCAAAGGATCTGGAAAAAACGCCCGCAACCGAGACGCTTGCGACCGAGACGCCTGCGACCGAGACGCCTGCGACCGAAACGCCCGCGACTGAGCCGGATCCAGGATCGAATCCTGCGGTCACACCTGATAAAGGCATGTACAAGATCACTTACAGAGTAGAAAACCCGGAAACAGGCACTGTAGTGGTGACTGATTCAGGATATCCTCATAAGGTCGTTGAATCGGGATCAAAGGTTGCGTCGGGTACCGCTCTGTTTATTGAGCTCAAACCATCGAAGGGATACAGTTTTGAGGGCATCACCGTTTCACAGGAAAATAATTGTACACGTAGCGAATACTCTGGAAATACATGGCTTCTCTGTGATCTTAAGGGAGATCTTGAGATCGTCGTAAAGTTTAAGCGTGATGTGATAGAACAACCCCAAAATGTTCTCAGGCTATCGGCTGTCAAAACGACGACGGTGTGGGTGAAAAATGGGCACATCTTTGAGTATAACAAAGATGGCGCGACAGAGAGTCAGGCAAAGAAGTTCAGCCTTAAGGAAACAAAGGATAACTCAAACAGAGAAATAGCTACGGTATGGGTTGTTACGGGAAGTGCCATAACCCAGATCGATGATGGGAACGATGTGACCGGTGAATTACAACGATCTTTCGATTGTATTGATTTCAGCAGGGTGGGTGACTTAAATCATGATATCATAACCAGGGATCTTGTTTTGAAATTATGTGTGAGATTCAATAAAGTGAAATGGATTTGGGTGCCTTCAAATTATGATGATTCGCTTTTAAGCGGTCTTGGGAAGACAGTAGTGAAAAACACGGCTCCGAAAGGTTAACCGTCGAAATGGTTTTGTCTCAGATATCGTTATGGGATGATTGAAAATAGAGAATAATGTCGACCGATCGATGATAAAAAGACCGTGTACCCGGTAAAAAGCCGGGTACACGTTTCCTTTTCTGACCGTTTCAGGTATTCTTGAAGTCTGTTCGAAGGGGATATAGTCCGGGAAAAAACCGGAGTACACGGTTTGTGAAGATATGTTGGACTCGCATAAAATAAACCCAAACTACAACTTGTATGAAATCGGAACAACTTGTTTGCAAATCGTTGACTCCCAAAACACGAGATGATATACTGCTACCATCCGCTTCTGCAAACGAAGCGTGTTTGAGGACTAAAAATCTAAATAGGAGGGTATGAAATGAGAGAAAAGAACTCACATAAGCTTTGGTCCCGTATCTCAAAGCTTGTGGCAGTCACACTCGCTCTTGTTTTGATCGTGGGAGTCTTGCCTGCAAGTGCGGCATCGAACGAGATCGTAGTTAAGACTAAGAAACAGCTCGTTAAAGCGATGGAATCTAAGTCTGCTGCTACGATCATCTTCAGAACAAACAGGAAGACCAGATTCATTATTCCCGAGATCGCAAACAGTGCGAACAAGAAGCTTATCATGGAAGCTCCCAATGCGAGAGCCTTCAACAAAGCTACTTTCAAGACCATTACTCTTAACAAGTCTGAGTATTTCAACGAAAGAGGAAATGACAACTCACTCTACATTAAGGGCGATGGCATTAAGCTGACGGTTTCTAAGGGAATCGAAGCCAAGAAGGTCAGCATTACCGCTACCGACATTATTGTCAAGGTAGCAAGCAACGGTAATGTTGGCGACATCATTCTGAACAAGAAGAAAGCAGAAGTAACTGTTGCGGTTGCTAAGAATGCAGAAGCAAACATCACGGTCAAGAAGCAGGCAGACCTCACCGTAGAGGGTGACAAGACTGCAGACATCACGATCGTATCTCAGGCAGCCGACACCAAGATCACAGCTACCGCACCCGTTGACATCGTAGCAGAGAAGGATGCAGACGTTGTTCTTGAGAAGGGTTCCGAAGGTTCCACAGTTGAATCCTCCAAGGAAGTTGACGTCGACATCTCCGGCGCTGCCGAGAAGCAGGCAACCGTAACCGAGGACGGCAAGGTTGTACAGGAAGCTGAGCCCGCTAAGGAAGAGGAGAAGAAGGACACAACTCCTGCAAAGGATACTACACCTTCTACAACACCTACTACTCCTGATTCGGGACAGTCGTATGTAACACCCGTAACACCCACACCTTCAACGGAACCTGCAACTCATGGTGCGATAAAGCTCAGTCCTAAGAATCCTGTATGGAACGGCGCAGCTACAGGAGCTTCCTTTACAATTAATTTGGATACGGAAGTTTATGTAAATGTTTCAATCGTAGCAACCGGCGCTTCGTTTGGACAGACAACAGCTATTCTTACAGATAAAGGAACAGTTTCGAAAGCAGACATAACTGAGCTGGATTTTGCAAACTTTGGAATCAATGATACGGACTGGTCTCTTATCAACCGAGATCCTGCATTCTTTAATGCTATGACAAATCTGTTCCCTAATTTGGAAACAGTATATGTTCCGTCAGGAAGATTGCAGGCAATGCAAAGCCTTAAACCCGTTGTTGCAAAATGGCAATTTGCTGCCAAATCACAACCCACTAGTTAGTGAGTGGGGTCGAATTTATTGACGGGAGCGATAGTGTATAAGAGCAACGCTAAACTTTTTGATTTATCTTAAACATAACAGGCGCAGGGAATCTTCCCCACGCCTGTTGTTTTTTTGGTAGAAGAGGCAGCCGCAAAGAGGAGCACGACTTGCAGTTCCGAACAGGACAGATAAGAATAGCCACGATATGATATCTGTGGTACAATTTATGCTTGACGTGGTAATGAAAATACTGGTAGATATATTAATATACAGACATTGATAATTATGTTGTTTGTGAGGGTATAATTGTGATGGCTACATTTTGAATATTGTTGAATGGGGGCATATTGTTATGAAAAAAAACTGTCTTATAATTCTTGTGATACTTTTTGCCGGAATCATGTCGGCGTGTGCAAATGCGGATAAAACCGAAGATACTGAAGTATTGAAATCTGACGATTCGGATAGTGCAAATATGATACCGGAACAGAACAATAATAGTGAGTCGACAGCTCAGCAATCTGCACCGGCAGGTGAATTAAATATCAAAGACAAACCCACAAGGGATGATGTCCGCCTGGAATTGGTAGAAGACCTGCTTACCAGAGATAGTGGGACCTTTAGAATTGTGAATCAGAGTGATCAGATAATTGAGTATGGCCGGGATTGCGTGATTGAGGAAAAAAAGGACAATGGGTTGAAAAAAGCGCCTGTGGTGAACAAAGAATTTGATATTTGGATGGATGCTTTCGGTCTCTATGGGAAAACAACGCACACTTTTCAACAGAATTGGAAGGAACTGTATGGGTCCTTACCTGCAGGCAAGTATAGACTTGGCAAAGATTATTTTATGAATAAGGAAAAATATTGGGTGTACTGCGAATTTGAGATTAAGGAAGAAACCGGAGAAGGGGATGATACGACAGACTATTTTAGGGAGTTCTTCAAATTTATAGAATCAATGCCTTCATAGAAGCAACCAATCGATAAAAACCGTGTACCCAGTGAAAAGCTGGTACACGGTTTTTCTTTGCAATAATATACGTTTAATCGGTAACAATACGGTATTATATGGAAAGGCACTGTACAGCCGTCATTGCAACAGTATTCACGATATCCTCAACACTGCATCCTCTCGAAAGGTCGTTGCAGGGAGCGGCGAGTCCCTGAAGCACTGCGAAGCACGACGCTTTTCCGATACGCTGTGTGATCTTGTAACCGATATTGCCGGCCTGGAGGTCGGGGAAGATGAGCACATTCGCACGTCCCGCAACAGGACTTCCCTTAGCCTTGGAAGCTCCGATCTCGGGCACGATCGCTGCATCGAACTGCATCTCACCATCGAGCATGAGCTCGGGAGCGATTGCGTGAGCAATCTCAACCGCCTCGCGGACTTTGGTGACAAGCTCGTGATCGGCGCTTCCTTTTGTAGAGAAGGAGAGCATTGCAACTCTAGGCTCTTTGATATCGCAAAGAACGCGTGCTGTTTCGGCAGCGGCAACGGCGATATTTGCAAGCTCCTCGGAATTCGGATTCGGAACAACAACGCAGTCGGCATAAACAAGCAGACCGTCTTCACCGAGAGACTTGTCGGGGCAATCCATAAGAAAGCTTGACGAAACGAGCTTCATGCCGGGCTTTGTCTTGATGATCTGAAGAGCGGGGCGGAGCATGTCACCTGTTGTGTGAACAGCACCCGAAACGAGTCCGTCTGCATCGCCTGCCTTGACCATGAGGATTCCGTGGTACATGGGGTCAAGCGCAAGCTTGTCGGCTGCTTCCTTGGTAAGACCTTTAGCCTTGCGAAGCTCGAACAGAAGGTCTGCGTAACGCGCTGTGTCAGGTGATGTCGCAGGATCTATGACCGCGAAATTAACGTTCACTCCAAGCGCTTTCGCCTTCTCATTGATCTGTGCAGGATCTCCGAGCACAACGGGATCTGCAAGCTTCTCATTAACAAGTATCTCCGCTGCACGTAATGTACGGTCGTCGTCTCCTTCCGGAAGGACAATCTTCTTGATGTTCGCTGCTGCTTTTGCTCTGATCTTATCTATTAAACTCATAATTATTCTCCTTTCTTTAAAGATCCGTCCCTTCAAATCCGTCCCACACATTCTTCCCGGAGTACGTCAGCGGCGTGATCTTTCCGCGGAGCACATCGAGCGCGGGCAGTGCGAGCGCCTCCTGCTCCATTTCACCGGGATACTGTGTGATGGGTGCGATGAATCCGCATCTCTCCTTGATGGTTGCTTCAACATCGGGGAAGCGCAGGAGCCCTCCGGTGAGCAGGATCCCGTCAACCTTGCCGCAGAGAACCGCAGCCATCGATCCGATCATCTTGCAGATCTGGTAGAGCATCGTGTTCCAAACGATCGTTGCTTTCTTGTCGCCCTTGTCAACGAGCGCATGGATCGTGTCGGAATTCGAAGTCCCGAAGAACTCAACGAATCCGCCGGCACGTGAGCACTTGAGACGCACGTCCGCAAGTGTGTGATCCTCGAGGTAATCAAGGAGCGAAAGAACAGGCACCGATCCGATCCTTGTGGGAGAAAAAGCACCTTCGCCGTCGGCGCCCATGTTGCCGTCAACCATGCGACCGTGATCGTGTGCACTGACTGTGATACCGCCGTCGATATGAGCTACGATGAAGTTGCAGTCCTCGTATGCTTTGTTCATAACGTTCTTTGCATGATACTTGGCAACAGCCTTCTGATTAAGGACATGTGAGTGTGAAACCCGGTAGATGCCCTTGATGCCCGTAAGACGTGCGTATTCGCAGTACTCGTCGGTATTGGTGGGATCGAGTGTATATGCGGGACGACCGGTCTCGCAGGCAAACTTCCACGCAAGCATAACGCCGAGCTTGGCGGGATGCTCCGAACCGCCGACCGCATCGCAGGTGTCCTTGAACATCTTCTCATCGATCACGGTTATACCGCCGGGCTGTGTGCAAGCACTTCCTCCGCGTCCGACGAAAGCGTCGATATCAGAGGGCTTGTAGCCGCGGCTGCTTAACATATCCATTATAACCTGATATCTGAAATCAAGCTGGTTGTTTACATGAGGAAACTTTAGCAATACATCCGCATCATGAAAAAGGCTTTCTTCGAACAGAACCTCTTCGTCCTTAAACAGTGTGACCTTTGTAGATGTCGATCCCGGATTGATTGCGAGTATCAGTTTTTCTTTGTTGTCCATTTTGAGAGTTCCTCTGCTTTCTAAAAGTTCTCACATATATTAGCAGAAGTTTTTATAGATTTAAAGCATATTATTATCTTTTGTATCCATAATTGTATCCCAAAGTATAGATCTAGAAATACCCCCCCATCTGGTTTTATAATCCGTACTGGACACGATAATTTGCAATAGCCGTGACGCGCCCGTCTGCTTTTCGCGAACCTATTGAGGACGTCAGCACTTAGCGCCGGTGTTTTCGGCGCTTAGTACTGCTACGTCCGAATATAGAGCGAGAGCGAGTTCACGGAAAGTACGACGTGGCAGTCACGGCGTAGTGAAAATCCTAAAATAGTATGAAATCACACCTTGCCCCAAAGCGGTATTTGATATATAATCTTTCCTCGTGACAGCAGGCTATATGCCTGCACAAGAAAGTATTCACATACCGCTTCCGGTGAAAGGACGAGAGATGAAAGAATTTAAGCCCGTTAAAGAAGGTAAGGTCAGAGAGATCTACGACCTTGGCGACAGCCTCGTGATCGCCGCAACAGACCGCATCAGCTGCTTTGATGTGATCCTTGACAACATCGTTACAGGAAAGGGTGCGGTTCTCACCCAGATGTCGAAGTTCTTCTTCGATCTCACAAAGGATATTATCGGGAACCACATGATCAGTACCGATGCAGCAGACATGCCCGAGTTTTTCAGAACAGACCGTTTCAAGAACAGGGTCATGCTCGTAAAGAAGCTTGAGATGCTCCCCGTTGAGTGCATCGTCAGAGGTTATATCACAGGTTCGGGCTGGAAGAGCTACTGCGCAAACGGAACAGTCTGCGGTATCAAGCTCCCCGAGGGTCTTAAGGAAAGCGACAAGCTCCCTGAGCCCATTTACACACCTTCCACGAAGGCTGAGATCGGCGATCATGACGAGAACATCAGCTACGAGCAGTCGATCGATCACCTCGAAAAAGTTTTCCCCGGAAAAGGACTTGAGTACGCGACCAAGCTTCGCGACATGTCCATTGCTATCTATAAAAAGGCAGCCGATTTCGCTGCTACAAAGGGTATCATAATCGCAGACACAAAGTTTGAGTTCGGTCTTGATGAGAACGGCGAGATCGTTGTCGGTGACGAGATGCTCACACCCGATTCTTCGAGATTCTGGCCCGCAGCCACCTACGAGCCCGGCCACGGACAGCCTTCGTTCGATAAGCAGTTCGCACGCGACTGGCTCACCGCCAACAAGGACAAGGGCTGGAAGCTTCCCAAGGACGTTGAGGACAAGACCATCGCCATCTACCTTGAAGGTTATGAGAAACTCACGGGGAAGAAGCTCGAGTTTTGAAACATAAGCGTTAAAGCCAAAAATAATGGTAAAATTCTTGAGTTTTCCACTTGACAAAGGGAAAAGCACTGCACTATATTAATGTAGTGAAGGCAAGGGCGTCTTTGAGTCAAGGGACTCATAGGCGCTTTTTTCACTTTTTTACACGTAAACACGTATGACGGGCAGACGGTCCGTTGTACATAAAAGGCGTCGCAGAGTGCGTCAGCCCACAAAAGAGACATGAGGAGGATAAAAAAATGTCGTATGTTGATGAAGTGATCGATCTGGTCATCAAGCAGAATCCCAGCGAGCCCGAGTTCCATCAGGCAGTTAAGGAAGTTCTTAATTCCCTTCGCCCCGTTGTTGAGGCAAATGAGGAGAAGTTCAGACGTGACGCAGTTCTCGAGAGGATCGTTAATCCCGAGAGACAGCTCAAGTTCCGCGTTCCGTGGGTAGATGACAAGGGACAGGTTCAGGTTAACACAGGTTACCGTGTACAGTTCAACAGTGCAATCGGACCTTACAAGGGAGGTATCAGACTTCACCCTTCGGTAAACCTTGGTATCATCAAGTTCCTCGGATTTGAGCAGATCTTCAAGAATTCCCTTACAGGCCTTCCTATCGGCGGCGGCAAGGGTGGTTCGGATTTCGACCCCAAGGGCAAGAGCGATCGTGAGATCATGGCATTCTGCCAGAGCTTCATGACAGAGCTTTGCAAATATATCGGCGCAGACACTGATGTACCTGCAGGTGACATCGGAACAGGCGCAAGAGAGATCGGTTTCATGTTCGGTCAGTACAAGAGGATCCGTGGCGTATTCGAAGGCGTTCTTACAGGCAAGGGCCTTTCCTACGGCGGATCACTCGCCAGAACAGAGGCTACAGGCTACGGTCTCCTTTACATGACAGAAGAGATGCTCAAGTGCAACGGCAAGGACATCAAGGGCAAGACAATCGCAGTTTCCGGTTCCGGTAACGTTGCCATCTACGCTATCCAGAAGGCTCAGCAGCTCGGCGGCAAGCCCGTTACCTGCTCTGATTCGACAGGCTGGATCTATGATCCCGAAGGTATCGATGTTGCTCTCCTTAAGGAAGTTAAGGAAGTTAACCGTGCAAGACTTACAGAGTACGCTGCAAAGCGTCCTTCAGCTCAGTACCATGACAAGGCTACAGAGGGCACAAATCAGTGGGAAGTTAAGGTTGACATCGCTCTTCCTTGCGCTACACAGAACGAGCTTAACCTTGATGATGCTAAGAAGCTTGTTGCAAACGGCGTAATGGCAGTTTGCGAGGGCGCTAACATGCCTACCACTCTTGAGGCTACAGAGTACCTCCAGAAGAGCGGCGTTTACTTCGTACCCGGCAAGGCTGCTAACGCAGGTGGTGTTGCTACATCGGCTCTTGAGATGTCACAGAACAGCGAGAGACTTTCCTGGTCGTTTGACGAGGTTGATGCTAAGCTTAAGGGCATCATGGTCAACATCTTCCATAACCTTGACAATGCAGCTCGCAAGTACGGCTTCGAGGGCAACTACGTTGTAGGTGCTAACATCGCCGGATTCGAAAAAGTTGTTGATGCAATGAACGCACAGGGTATTGTATAATCTAACTTGTATGTGAATTCAACCTAAGGTATAATCATACACGGATCCGGGCAGGGATGCCCGGGTCCGTTATGACGCTTATTTGCACCGACGAAAGGAATCCGGAATGGAAAACGTTACAGATTTTTTTGGAAGCCTTGTGTTTGACGACAGGGTAATGAAAGAGAAATTGTCCGAGGAGGTTTATAATTCTCTTCGGAAGACGATCGACGAGGGTACGGCGCTTGACAAGAGTGTGGCCAATGCCGTTGCCGATGCCATGAAGGATTGGGCCGTTTCGAAAGGCGCAACACATTACACACATTGGTTTCAGCCGCTCACGGGAGTTACGGCCGAGAAGCATGACAGCTTTATCGAGCCTTCATCCGCAGGCAGCGTGATCCTTGAATTCTCGGGCAAGGAGCTCATCAAAGGAGAGCCTGACGCATCATCCTTCCCTTCGGGCGGGATCAGGGCGACCTTTGAGGCAAGGGGATATACCGCATGGGATCCCACATCCTACGCCTTCATCAAAGACAGAACCCTCTGTATTCCTACGGCGTTCTGTTCATACGGCGGCGAGGCTCTCGACAAGAAGACTCCGCTGCTTCGTTCCATGGCTGCTATCAATAAGCAGGCTATGAGGATCCTGAAGCTTTTCGGCAGGGACGACGTGAAGTACGTATCGACATCTGTCGGAGCAGAACAGGAATACTTCCTTATTACCAAAGAGATGTACGAGAAGCGCCCCGACCTTCTCTTTACCGGAAGGACGCTCTTCGGTGCAAAGCCTCCCAAGGGGCAGGAAATGGATGACCACTACTTCGGAGTCATCAAGCCCCGCGTTGCCAAGTTCATGGAGGATCTCGACAACGAGCTTTGGAAGCTCGGGATCCTTGCCAAGACGGAGCACAACGAAGTTGCTCCTGCACAGCATGAGCTTGCGCCCATCTACACCACGACTAACGTCGCAACCGATCACAACCAGCTCACGATGGAGATGATGCAGAAGATCGCAGCCCGTCACGGACTTGTGTGCCTCCTGCACGAGAAGCCCTTCGCGGGAGTGAACGGAAGCGGTAAACATAACAATTGGTCTATCTCGACCGACACCGGCGTGAACCTTCTTTCACCCGGCGCCACACCTTTCGAGAACGCACAGTTCCTGCTTTTCCTTTGCGCGGTCATCAAAGCGGTCGACGATTACCAGGACCTTCTGAGAATCTCGGTAGCAACAGCGGGCAACGATCACAGACTCGGTGCCAACGAAGCGCCTCCCGCAGTTGTGTCCATGTTCCTCGGCGACGAGCTCACAGCAGTGCTTGACGCGATCGAGAACGATACTCCCTACGAGGGAGCCAAGAAAGAGAAGATGAAGCTCGGCGTGGACGTTCTGCCCCGCTTTAACCGCGACACTACGGACCGCAACCGTACTTCGCCTTTCGCATTCACAGGTAACAAGTTTGAATTCAGAATGCTTGGCTCGAGCAACAGTATCGCTTGCGCCAACATCATGATAAACAGTGCGGTGGCAGAGAGCCTTAAGATCTACGCGGACGAGCTTGAGAGCGCCGCAGACTTCGACGATGCGCTTCGCGCACTGCTGCGCAAGACCGTTAAAGAGCACAGAAAGATCCTCTTCAACGGCAACGGCTACGACGACGCATGGATCGAAGAAGCCACCAAGGTAAGAGGCCTGAGCAACTACAGGACCACACCGGACTGTATGCCTCACCTCCTCGACGAGAAGAACGTTACGATGCTCACATCTCACCGCGTATTCTCCGAGGTTGAGCTGAGGTCCCGCTGCGAGATCATGCTTGAGAATTACTGCAAGCAGGTGATCATCGAAGCAAACACCATGATATCCATGGTTCGTACGGGTTACATCCCTGCGATCATGTCCTACACGACCGAGCTCGCGAACGCGATCAATGTTAAAAGAGCTGCCGATGTTTCGGCGTCGCTCGGATATGAGACGACCACACTTCGCAAGCTTTCATCCCTTAAGGACTTTATCGCTAGCAAGTGTGACGAGCTGAGTATCGAGCTCGAAACAGTCAGAGCCACCAAGGATATCGAGAAGCAGTCGTACCTCATCAGAGACGAGCTGCTGCCCGCCATGAACGCACTCCGCACCATGGTGGATGAATCGGAAACCATGACTGCCGCAGACCGCTGGCCTTATCCGAGCTACGCGGATCTGTTGTTCAGCGTGAGATAAATTGATTTGCATCCGTAGCATGCGCCTTCCGGGGTGCACACAGCTAAATCCAATCGGACGCAAAACGGGGTAAACATGAAAAACAGTGCAATTGTCGGGATCAACTGGGGAGACGAAGGAAAAGGACGTATGGTAGATCTTCTGACCGAGGATTTCGACGTGGTAGTCCGCTATCAGGGCGGTGGAAACGCAGGCCATACAGTCATTAATGAAAAGGGTAAGTTTGCGCTTCACCTTCTTCCGTCGGGAATCTTCCGTGACGGTGTTATGAACGTGCTCGGAAACGGTGTTGCACTCGACCCCGAGAATCTCATGAAGGAGATCGAGGAAGTTCGCGCCAAGGGTGTTGCGATCACTCCCGACAACCTCCTTATCAGTGACAGAGCATCACTTCTTATGCCCTGGCACAGACAGCTTGACGGACTTGAGGAAGAAAGACTTGCGGACAAGAAGTTCGGTTCGACCAAGCAGGGTATCGCGCCTTTCTACTCAGACAAGTACCAGAAGAAGACAGTTCTTGCGGGAGAGCTTTTCTATCCCGATGAATTAAAGGATCACCTTAAGGACCTCATGGAGTGGAAGAACCTCACTCTCACAGGAGTGTACGGTGCCGACCCCGTTACGGAGAAGGACATCGATGAGTGGATCAGGAACTGCTGTGAGAAGATCAAGCCTTTCGTACGCAGTGCGTTCACCTTCTTAAAGGATGCACAGGGTGCAGGCAAGAAGATCCTTTTTGAGGCGCAGCTCGGTTCCCTCAGAGACCTTGACTACGGTATCCATCCCTACACCACTTCGTCGAACACGCTCGCTGCTTACGCCCCGATCGGATCGGGCTTCCCGGGCGCTGATATAGACGATGTTATCGGTGTTGTTAAGGCTTACTCAACATGTGTCGGCGAAGGCCCCTTCGTTTGCGAGATGTTCGGAGAAGAAGCCGATGCGCTTCGCGAGGCAGGTGCCGAGTACGGTGCCAAGACGGGTCGTCCCCGTCGTGTAGGACCTATCGACATCGTTGCTACAAGGTACGGTGTTGAGGTTCAGAAGGCAACCATGATCGCACTCACCAAGCTCGACGTTATGAGCTACATGAAGGAGATCCCGATCTGCGAGCGCTACGAAGTTGACGGCGTACAGACGGACGAGTTCCCCTTCCCCGTGCTTCTTTCAAAGGCACGTCCCGTTATGAAGACGATGCCCGGCTGGAACTGCGATATCAGCGGTGCGCGCAAGTTTGAAGACCTCCCTGTTGAGGCACGCAACTACGTTGAGTACGTTGAAAAGCAGATCGGATGTCCCATCAAGTACGTATCGGTAGGACCCGAGAGAGAGAGCATCATCATCCGCTGAGAACATTTTGTTATATGCGTTGAGCCGGAAGATGAGACCGGATCACATAAGCGTTAGATAAATACAGACAGGAGTACACAAAGATAATGACGGACAAGTACGAATCCCCCCTTTCATCACGTTACGCATCGGATTACATGTTAAACCTTTTTTCGAGCGATACGCGCTACCAGACATGGAGAAAGCTCTGGGTCGCGCTCGCACGCGCGGAGCACAAGCTCGGCCTCAACGTCACCGAGGAACAGGTGAAGGAGCTTGAGGCACATCTTACCGACATCGATTACGATGTTGTTGCGGCTCGTGAGAAAGAGGTCCGCCACGACGTTATGGCACACGTTTATGCCTACGGACAGAAGGCTCCCGGCGCAGCAGGCATCATCCACCTCGGTGCGACGAGCTGCTACGTTACAGACAACGCCGACGTCATCATCTACAGGAAGGGCCTTCAGTACCTCAGGGGCCAACTTCTTATCCTCATGAAGAACCTTGCGAAGTTCGCTGACGAGTACAAGGATCTTCCCACACTCGGCTACACACATTATCAGCCCGCGCAGCTCGTGACTGTCGGAAAGCGCGCTACGCTCTGGCTTCAGGACTACATGACAGACCTTGAAGAGCTTGATTTCGTCATCGGTCAGATGAAGATGCTCGGATGCCGCGGAACTACAGGTACCGAGGCGAGCTTCATGGACCTCTTTGAGGGCGACGGCGACAAGATCGACGAGATGAACAGGATGATCGCCGCTGAATTTGATTTTGACAAGATCTTTGATGTGAGCGGACAGACCTACACAAGGAAGCTTGACTCGAGGATCCTCAACGTACTTTCTTCGATCGCACAGTCCGCGTACAAGATGGCTAACGATATCCGCCTCCTGCAGCATGACCGTCAGGTGGAGGAGCCTTTTGAGAAGAACCAGATCGGTTCCTCGGCCATGGCCTACAAGCGTAATCCCATGAGAAGCGAACGCATATGTTCCCTCGCCCGTTATCTCATGGCTGACGCAGCAAACGCTGCAATGACAGCATCGACACAGTGGCTTGAGAGAACGCTTGACGACTCCGCCAACAGACGTATCTCGCTTCCCGAGGGCTTCCTCGGAGCAGACGCAGTGCTTCGCCTCGCGATCAATGTGACTAACGGTATGGTTGTTAACAAGACCGTTATCGAGTCCGTTGTCAGGGAGTACCTTCCCTTCATCGCTACCGAGAACCTCATGATGGAGGCTGTTAAGGCCGGCGGAAACCGCCAGGATCTCCATGAGATCATCAGAACATGCTCGATGGAAGCAACCGCACGCATGAAGGAAGGCAAGAGCTGTGACCTCCTCGAGCGTCTCGACGCACAGAAGGAGTTCACGCTTTCGCTCGAAGAGATGCAGAAGGTTCTCGAGCCCTCACTCTACATCGGCAGATGCCCTCAGCAGGTGGAAGCATTCCTCAAGAAGCTCGCTCCGATCCTTGAAGGAGTAAAAGCAAGCTCGGAAGAGATCAATGTTTGATATTGAGAGAAAAAAGAATAGTTGATCATATACAAGGATAATTGATCATATATGAAGACGGCTGCCCGAAAAGGCAGCCGTTTCTGCGATGTGTTAAATGCGATTAGTTTCTTAACAAACCGAAGGAGTGAAATTTGTGCAAAATCACAACAATGATTTCCTTGACAAACGTATTAAAACAGTATTTCCCCGGATGAAACCTTAGAGAATAATTCAACTAATAATTCATTATTACGAAAAACAGGTGAGTAAAAACTCAAAAAACGGGTACTAAAGGTAAACAGGAAAACAACAACTTGCAATAGCAAGGATATTTGTTCGCCTGTATAGTGGGTACCCAAAACATATACACATTAATGGAGAAAAAGATGAGCAAAAGAGTATTAAGTAATTTATCGAATAAAGTAATATCAATCATTATAGCTGCAATCATGATCATTTCATGCATGATGCCAAACGGGATAGTTATGATCAAGGCTGATCAGACGCCTGTTCAGTATGAGAATTATAATGAGGCAAACAAGTCTTTTGAGACGGAAAGCTGTACAGATTACCGAATTATTTCCGGCAATAATGATGCTGATATTACGACAGAAATCACCGGATGGTATGTTGTTGACGGGAATGTCGAAATCAGTGGTTTAATAGAAGTGGTGGGTTCTGCTAACTTGATTTTGAAGGATGGATGCAAACTCACGGCATCAAAAGGAATAAATGTAGCAACCGGGTCAGCTCTTACCATCTATGGCCAGGGAGGCATAAACGGGGAAAATGCGGTGCCCGGGGAACTGATCTGTTTGGGTGAGTACGATCAGGCCGGAATCGGAGGTGAATATGGAGAGTTCACCGGAGATATTATCATTAACGGCGGCAAGATAAAATCCACAGGAGGGGATTATGGAGCCGGAATCGGGGGAGGTTGTGAAGGCCTTGGAACCAGTATAATAATAAACGGAGGAATCGTAGAAGCTAATGGAGGAAAGGATGCACCCGGAATCGGTGGCGCCACAGGATACGGAATCGCATCTATAACAATAAACGGGGGAATCGTGACAGCTAATGGAGGAGAGAATGCACCCGGAATCGGTGGAGGGAGTGAAGGAGACGAAATTATAGAGATAAACGGAGGGGAAGTTGAAGCAAACAGCGGGGGAGGTGGTTCGGCCGGAATAGGGGCAGCCGGATCCAATTCCGGTGTTACGAGAGTAACAATAAATGGTGGAAAGGTGAAGGCAAAGGGCTCCGACGAGTGGGGAGGCTTAGGAATCGGAGGAGGTCATCTTGGTACAACAATAATAGTTCGGGGAGGAATGATAGAGGCTATCGGAGGAGAGAAGGATTCTTTTAGAGGAGCCGGAATCGGGTCTGTGATCCCGGATGCCATATATAATTTGGATTCAGGGTTGCAGTGTTTTGTTTCGATGGATGAGAACTCCGGATATGAAGATGTATCTGAAGATGTATCGGATTCAGGATCCTTTGGAAGACAAAGGAGGTATGTTATCGTCTATAAGAAACACAGTGGTTTTTTGTCTGCTTCAGGAAGTGTAGTAACCACGAAATGTATTAACAGAAATGGTTACAGGCAGAGCATTGATATGGAAATAAAGCCTCCCACAGAAATCGTCTTCGGAGATGAAGACTCCACAAAAGCGGTGCTTGAGGGTGTTGATGATTTCAACGCAGAACTTGGTAGAACGGAAGAAGAGAAAGTTTCGGTATCTCAAATCAAGTACTATGACGGAAACGGACAGCTGCTTAGTAAGGCACCTACTGCTAAGGGAAGCTATACAGCCAAGATCACGGTTGACAGCGTTACTGCCTCGGTTGATTACCAAATAACAAAAGAGGATCCCGTTATTGCTGCGCCGATAGCAACGGGTTATACGTACACGGGAGACGACCAATCTCTGATAACACGGGGATCTGTTACAGGAGGGACTCTTAAGTACAGTTTGTCAGAGAATGGCCCATTTAGCACAGACATACCCAAGGGGAAAGACGCCGGACCATACACAGTTTACTATAAAGTTGATGGAGATAATGATTATAAAGACTCGGTAAAATACAGTGTTTCAGCGCAAATAAACAGGGCAAGCCTCGATCTTTCGCTCACGCAGGAAGGCCGGGTGAAGGGAAGCGCGGCATCTGATCCTGTTTTGACAGGAAATGAAGGTAACGGAGATGTCACATATGAGTACAAGAAAAAGTCCGATGATGATAACGCCTATGTGAACGCAGTGCCCACCGAACCCGGAGACTATGTTGTGAGAGCAACTGTGGCAGAAACGCAGAATTACTTTGGTGGAACTGCTACGGCGGAGTTTACGATCACAGAGCCGGAACCGGACCCTAATACGACAACTGCTCCGGTGATCGTTTATCAGCCGGTTTACTATCCAGAGGAGCCGAAAACCGTTGAAAAGAAGAATGACGGCCTCACAACCACGACAGAAGTGAAAAATCCTGATGGATCGATCTCAGAGATCTCTGTTACGAAGCTCACGGATGGTAGCGTTACAAGAGAGACGGTCAGAGACAAGGAAGGCAACGTTGAGTACGAGTATACAAGAACCAAGGATAACGGAACAACACTGGTTCAGACTATTAATGAGAGAGCGGACGGATCTAAGAAAGAGACATACGTAACCACCACAAAGTCCGGCACGGTAAGCACAAAGGTTAAGGAACTGACGGCTGACGGCACCGTGATCTCCGGCGAGGGAAAGAGTTACGCTGACGGCAGAACTTCCCTCAAGGAAGCTATCACCGGTTCGGATGGCGTGACCAAGGTTGTTACTGAGAAGTCAGATGCTGCAGGAAACGTAGTATGGGCTGAGTACACTTCGATTAAGGATGATGCTAATATTCTCCTGACAACAGCGGAAGTGACAGGCACGACCCTTAAGCTTCCTGATGAGATATGGGTAAACGAGCAGTACTTTGTTGTCGCAGAGATCGGGAAGAACGCCCTTAAGAACAACAAGACAGTCACCAAGCTGGCTATCGGTGAGAATGTGACTTCAATCGGAGATTCCGCGTTCAGGAACATGAAAAAACTTAAGAGCATTACCATCAATGCTGCGAACCTTGAGAGCATTGGTAAGAACGCCTTCAAGGGAGTCGGAGACAAGAAACGCGTGACCATAAGCGTTAAGGCTGAAACGGAAGAAGAATTTGAAAAGATCTGTGACATGATCAGAGCTGCCGGTGCAGGAAAGAAAGTGAAGTTCGTAAAAATCTGATCTACATACAGGCACAGGTACAGCTATAGTTTAAAAGAAGAGACGGTTATCTGAAAAAATGGTAGCCGTCTCTTTGATGTGTCACAAAATCAGTTGTTTTCGTATGTTGCAAGCTTATCACGGAGTTCGCGGATAAGGTTGTTCTGTTCTTCTATGGTCTTTTCGGCCCTGTCTGCTCGGGCTTTTTCCGCTGCGGTCTGCTGTCTTGCCTCAGCGGTCTGCTGCCTTGCCTCAGCGGTCTGCTGTCTTGCCTCAGCGGTCTGCTTTCTTGCCTCTTCAGTCTGCTGTCTTGCAGTTTCTGCATCTTTGACGAGCATCTTCCAAAGACGTTCGCCATCCTCACGTCTCTGCATCCGATCGCGAATGCGTTCGTCCTCCGTCATCTGCCATACGGAAGAGACTGCCTTATCGATAGTCTGATTGTTTTCTGCCAACATCTTGAGTTCCTCCCATGATTCGGCTTTAAAAAGCCTTGCCCAGTCGACCAATCCGTAACGGATGTCTTCTTCGTCAGCGAGTTCAATGTTAGTGAGATCTACATTTGAAAGCATCAACTTGTCGGAGTATTGAATGTGTTCGTTGTCTGTACTGGTAAGTACAAAGGATCTGTAAAATGCGGGATGCTCTTTGAAAATGCAGAAATCACAGAACGATATCTGCCAGAAACCCATATTATCGGCGTATTTATCACCGTGAGTGAGACTGTCAAAACCACGACACGCATATAACACGCTACGCTCGACCCAACCGGTATGATTGTATGCCTGCATCTCGATATTAATAGGTTTCTTCATGTTCATTATAACATTGATGTCAAGACGGATCTCTTTATCATCAACGCTTTCGCCGGGTACTATAGGGTTTATGACGGTGACCTGCTCAATCTCGTCGATGCTGACATGCATGAACGAAGCGATGATCGCCTTCAGAGTATCAGGATCCTCTTGAAGAAGCATCCTGAAGAGGTAGTCGTTGCACATTTTGAAACCCAGAGCCCCGGTTTTTTCCTTCCAGGCGCCGTTGTAGGGTAAAGAGTTACTTTGAGATTTGATCATAAGGTGTCTCCCTTCTGAAACCGGAGTCGGTTTCGATGTTTACGTATGCAAGTCTGAAGATTCAGATTGCGGTACGGTGCAAGCAGGAGAACAATCTGATATCGTTCATGTCCTGCCGTTAGAAATGGATGATCCCTAAGCAGCAGAACATGATCTTTAGATCTGAGAATACATCGGCACAGACGATGCATGCAGAAAAGGTAGATGAGGTTTACTGCCTTTGGTTCCAATATAGTACCATGCCGGGAATTCAAATTCCATCGGCGATTTTAACAAACCGAAGGCGTGAAATTTGTGCAAAATCACAACAACGATTTACTTGACAAGCGATAAATCCTTGAAGACATGATTATACTAGGATACAGAGCAAGGGAAAGAACTATAGGCTTGTAGAATACTTTTGGGGATACTATAATAGTCCTATATATCCCCTTTTTACTGGGAAAGAACAAGTTGTTTGATGGGTGTTTTACAGGAGGTATTTATGAAGAAGGGTTTACTGACGGCAGTATTGGCAGTTGTTATTGCGGTTCTGTTCTTTGGTGTGCAGAAGGCGCAGGCAGGACATGATATAGGGACATTGTCCAAAGAGAATCCCTGTGTTTATGTCAGGTTTTCTCTTGAGAAAGGTGAGAATTTCTTCGGAGCATTTTATGCTGTTTCCGGGACAGCCAAGGATGTTTCGATCGTCATCGAAAACCTGAGCAAGGGCGATGTTTCCCTTGATGCCGAGATCAGCAGGATGGGAGAAGACAGCAGCGTACTGAAGAACCTGTCACTGAAAAAGGGCAAGAAGCAGGTCTCTGCAGCCCTCGGCGACATGAAGAACAAAGAAGAGTTCTTTATATTAATCGAGAACGCTAACTGCTACGATCTCGATAAGATGGATATAGGTATCAGTGTATACAGCGAAGGCTGGGGTGCGGGCAAGCACGATTTCACGAAGCTTGTTCTGAAAAAGAAAGAAGTAACTCTTAAGGCCGGTAAGAAGACTACTCTGAAGTATTCCATCGACAAGGATCTGAAGAAGAGCGGAGTCACATGGAGCTCGTCGGATAAGAGTGTGGTCACCGTTTCAAAGAAGGGCAAGATCACTGCGAAAAAAGAAGGATATGCCGTGATCACGTGCACATCCAAGAAGAATAAGAATATATCGGCACAGTGTACGATATGGGTTGATGCTAATCTTGTACAGAGCGGCGATATTAATGATGTAACGCTGACAGAGGAGCCGTTCAACCTGGATTCCGCATACAGAGAGTTGACACTCGAATCCAACGGCTATTCGGGATCGGTGACGATCGAAGTCGAATGTGACGACGGAGTGGATTCCTTTACGGTTCAGGTTGAAAAGAATAAATCCTACCTGCTTGAGTACAGATATGATTTCACTAATGTTGATGATAACTGGGAAAGCTATATCTGGGGTGGAATCAATATGGGCACAAAGGTGCTTTCGGTTTCTGTTCAGGGCGGAGAAGGGTACAGTGCGTATTCGAAGTTTACAGGTAACAAGTTCAGAAAGGGATCTCACGAATTCCGCGAGAAATAAGGAATGAAATTACAAGTATAATAAGGAGGCTTAAACATGAGGATGTTTAAAAGGTTTTTATCGGTAGTTTTAACTTTGGCTCTTGCTATATCGGTATTTGAATGTTCGTTTGAAAATACTGAGGCACAGGCAGCTGCGAAACCCGCAAAGCCTTCCGTATCGGCAACTGCGGGAGCGGACGGGAAGAGCATAAACATAAGCGTTGCTAAGACAAAGGACGCAGCGGGATATAAAATCCTTGTAAAGAAACCCGGATCGGATAAATTTGTTAAGCTTACGACCATCAAAAAAGACGGTACGGCTGAAAGAAGCTATACAGCGAAAAACCTTGATGCCGGTACATATTCGTTTAAGGTAAGAGCTTACGCTAAATCCGGCAATAAGACCGTTTGGGGTAAGTACAGCAAGGTCGTTTCCGTCACGCTTAAAAAAGCTGTTTCAAAGAAGGACAGAAAGGTTGTTGAATTCGGTTCGTACAAGCAGGAAGCAACCAAGTTTGATAACGGTTATCCGACAGAGTTTAAGACCTCTCCGATAGAGTGGATCGTGCTCAAAGAGGATTCGGACAAGATGCTTCTCCTCAGCAAGGAAATCCTTGAATTCAGGGAGATTACATGGGCTCATAACGGCCACACAAGGTGGGATGAGTCTTCAATAAGACGCTGGCTGAACGATGAGTTTATGAATACGGCATTTACCGATGACGAGAAAGAAAAGATAATCGAAACCGAGCTCGTTACAGGCGAGAGCCCCGCATTCGCGACTGACGGAAAACCCGATGGAGACGACTATTTCACCGGCGACATCACAACCAAGGACAAGGTTTTCCTGCTTTCTACCGAGGATGTACTGAATAAAGAATATGCTCTTTACCCCGATTATCTTACATTTGATGATGTATATGACCTCGCATACAGCATGTCGTGGATGTGGAATTACACCAAGCGTCTTGAGGAAGCGGTTGAACTAAGGTGTTCATTTACCGATTACGCTCTTTACACCTATGGTCTTGTTACAGATATCGATACCGGTGACAGGACGTGGGAAGGTGAGTATTCCGAATACTCATACGACTATGTAAAGAATAATTCGCAGGAATATGCGGAAGGTCGCACAGCCGAAGGTAAGCCTTCTTACAATTGGTGGCTGAGAACACCGGGAAACAGAAAGAGAAGACTCTATCAGGTAAGTGCATCAGGGGCGCTTTCGTGTGAATTTGATGAGTGCAAAGAGGGAATCAGACCCGCTGTATGGGTTAAAAAGTAATGATATTGTGATATAGTTTGGAACGGGCTCCGGTTTTTCGGAGCCCGTTTTGTCAACTCTTCCTGAGGGTCCCGGGTGGGTCACCAATTATCTTGACATATAGCACCCATCCTGATACAATGTGTATCAGGATGGGCGTTGGAACATTTTGTTTTTATGCGCAGAAATGGAAGAAGCGTTATGTGGAGTTCAGCCAAGGGAGAAAAAAACACGCAGGAGAGGCGGACGGTGCTGCTCGAGAAGGGTTTTGAGCTCTTCTCAAGTAAGGGCATCGAAGCCATCGGCATGAGGGACGTCACGAAGGTTGTCGGTTGCGGCAGCACCAGTGCGTACCGTTACTTTGGGTCAAAAGCCGAGTTTGTGGTCGCTGTTGCCACGTGGAAGTGGGAGCAGTTCCAGGACAACTACCGTAAGCTAAAGCCCAAAGCAAGATCAGAAGACATGACGGCTGCGGAGTTCTTCGAATTTTTCCTCGACTCGTTCCTGGTGCTTTATCGGGACAACATGGCGATGCTTCGCTTCAATCAGTTCTTTAATGTCTTTGTGCTCTCGGAGCATATCGACACCAATACGCTGAAGCCCTATCAGGAGATGATAGGGAGGTTTAAAGAACGTTTCCATGAGATGTACATGAGGGCTCAACAGGACAAGACCTTGAGAACTGACGAGCCTGAAGACAGGATGTTCAGCAGGTCACTCCACCTGATGCTTGCGGCAGTAACGAGATATGCAGTCGGCCTTGTGTATGTTCCTTCGGACGGGTTTGACGCGATGGAGGAGCTGCGTTACCTGAAGGAGCTGATCCTTGAGGATTACAAGATCAAACAGGTTGCCAAAAAGCAACGCGTATAAAAGGAACCCGATACACCGATACAAGGTCATGTTTTGGGCAAGAAAACTGAAAGGGTTTGGAAGTCATTTCCAAAGAGGAGAGTAGAATGTTAAAAGAGACAAAAAAGACAAGAAACAAAGGAAAGATCACGATCGTTCTGAGAAAAGGAACAGCGATACTGCTTGCGCTTATCATGGTCCTCACTGTCGGAGTGACGAATGCGAAAGCGGAAACGGCAGGTACAGTGTACGGAAAGGAAAACCTTGACTGGTCTAAAGATGAGCTCGATCAGATAGTTGACCCGCATATCAAAACGCGGGATTCGGATAACACTGAAGAGAATTATAAGGATTCTGCCGGAAAAGTAGTCAAGAGAGTGTATTATAATCCATATGAATCGAGTGATGTGACGATCACTTATTACAATCCGAAAAAACCTTCTGAGGTAATTGGCTATAAGAATATTGATTGTTGTTTATATTCTAATTTGGGGGACAGCTGGCAGTGCTCATACAGCCTCTACAATGGTGATAATATGAGTTCGGCTTCAAAATTGAAGCGGTATAATATCAATCTTGACGGCAACGGTCTTAGGAGAATTGACGATTATTCTGTCTCCATCGTGAACGGAACAAAGACGATTACACAGACCGACTATTTTTACCCCAATATTAAGAAGAATGATAATAATTTGGAACTCATTCAAACCGTAACGATCAAAACCTATAATGTTGCCAACGGAGTGGAAAAGCTGACCGAGTCGTCTGTAACTGAGAATAAAGCGATTAGCAAGAATGGGGACAAAGAGGAAGTAAAGGTTTATACAGCAACGACAACAGAGGGAGAGAACGGCAATCGGACTGTCTGTTACAAGTATTTTGAAAATGACGGAACTGTGCTCGCCAAAAGAGTAATCGATACAGTTGAGCACAGAGGTGACGCTTCAACCGGTTACTATGTGATTACCGGACGTACTACGGAGTACTATGAAAATGGGGCGCCCTCCTATTCAACAGAAGAAGAGTTTGAAATATACGGATCTGATTATGTTAAGACCCAAACCACCAAAAAGGATGCGAGCGGGAATGTTACGAGTGTTGCCGGTGTGACAGCAACCCCCGACTGTTCGTATGATTATCTTGGTCGGAAAACATATACCGCAAACTTTGTTGCTTCGCCGGGAGCAATCTCTTCCGGTAAAGTTGTAACCAGGATCAGCACAGAAGACAATTCTGTAGCAGAAGAAGAGTATGACAGCGAAGGTTATCTGTTCAGGGTTACGACGAGAGATGACAAGTGTAACATTCTGACCACTGAAGAGAGAGTGGATTCTTCCCGCGAAGAGGTAATCGGTTTTTCACATATACGTACCGACGAATTCAAAGATCCGTTTGGAAAGGTAACCAGAAGAATAACCTACACGGATGATATTGATGCAGGATACTACTCAGGTGGCCGCATCGATGAAGAACTGTATTACAAGAGCGAAACCGAAGACAATAAGGTAAAGCAAAAAACGAGCACTTCTATGGATTCTTACCATAAGATCACCGCTCGGACAACAGAATGGTTTGACGACGATGCGGAAAAAACCAAATCCCGTGAATGGATAGAAGCATTTGACAAAGCGTCGGGGGCCCTGATTAATAGAGAGGAAAGAACATATAACGAGGGAGAATATACTTATACTTCAAAATATTACGACGGAAACAAACAGATCGGAACAGGTTACTTTATAAAAAATACTACTGCATCCGGTTTTACCGACGCAGTCGATATATTATACGTAAATAAACATGACGAAGATGGGACCATCAGAGAAGTAACCACGATTAGAAGAAACGGAAGTGGAAGCGCTCTTCTTTTGCGTGAAACAAAAACTCAAAAGAACGACGGAAGCGTCACAACAAAAGTGGAGGATGCGTTTGACAACAGTGAAAAAGCGATTCATTACAAGGAAATAACGACGAGCGACGGTCTTACAATCAAAGAAAAAGAATGGTCCCCTCAAGGAGAGGTCGTTACTGAATGGTTTTACGAGAACAATGAAAAGAAGTACGGAGAGGAGACTCGAACAGCTGCGGATGGAGCGAAGACCATCAGAAAGATAGATACACAAGGAAACGAGATCGACAAGCCCATAAGCGTTACTGTGACTCTCTCTGAAACAAACTTTACATACACCGGAAGTGAGATAAAGCCGACCGTCACCGTCAAGGGCGTGAACGGAGAGACTGAGATCGGCTTTACGGAAAATACGGATTATACGGTTTCGTATGAGAACAACACTGAAGTCGGAACAGCCAAGGCTGTTGTTACCGATGTTTTTGGCGGAACCTATGAAGTAATCGGATCTGCAGAGTTTTTTATCTCTCAGGCATCGATCAGTCCGAAGGTTGAGATGAGCGGCTGGACGGCAGGATCTTCGGCAAGCGAGCCTGTTATCACAGGCAATCCGGGTAACGGGACTGTAACGGTATCGTACAAAGGAAAAGACGCTGATGATGCGACATATACCGATAATAAGCCTGCGACAGCCGGACAGTATACCGTGATGGTGAAAATTGCCGAAACGAAGAATTACAAGGGCGGATCAGCTACGGCGGACTTTACTGTAAGCGCACCCGCTACTCAGCCTGTTGACGATCCCAACCAGGGAACATCTTCGGGTACGGAGACAACCTCAGGAACCGAGACCGAACCCACTTCGGGCACGACGTCGGGAACCGATAATGAAACAACCTCGGGAACAACCACGGGAACCGATGACAAGGACACTTCCGGTTCGGGAACAACCACGGGAACCGATGACAAGGACACTTCCGGTTCGGGAACAACCACGGGAACCGATGACAAGAATTCTTCGGGAACCGGGAACGGTAATACTTCAGGCACAACCACCGGAACAGAAAACTTAGGCACATCCGAAAAAGATAAGGAAGAAAAAGATAACAGCGGATCGACCACCGTCAGGGAAGAGAAGACAAACGAGGACGGCTCGACTGTGATCAAAGAAGAGACGAAGAACAAAGACGGTTCTTCCGTAGTTAAAGAAGAGATAAAGAACACGGACGGCTCGACTGTTGTGAAGGAAGAAACAACGGCAGCGGATGGCTCGACGGTTATAAAAGAAGAAACAACGGATGAGAACGGAAACGTTTCATCGACAGAGACCGCAACAGATGCGGACGGTACCGTCACAAAAAGAGAAGAGATAAAAGATGCTACCGGCGCGGGAAGTGCAACAGAGGTAGTAGCGGACGCACAAGGAAATGTCCTCAGTACAACGGAAGAGACGACAACCGTCAGCAAGAAGGGAACAGTCACGGTGACGGCGGTTACCAAGAATTCGGATGATTCAACTGTTGAAATGACACAGAAGAATTACAAAGCCGACAAGGAAGGAAACGTCAAGACCGTAACAAACCTTACAGAAACCGCTTCAGACGGATCGGTTGTTAAAACCAAAGAGACAACCGTCGTTGACGCAAAGGGCAACACCACTGCAGTCACAAAGAAAACATCCACGACGGAAGAAGGCAAGAAGGAAGTAACGACAACGACTGCGGAACTTGATGCAAAGGGTAAGGGCGTGATCGTTACCGAAACCAAGGTCGGAAAAACGACCACCGCGTCGGAAACATATGCGCTTAGCAGTGCGGGAACAGCGAAGGTAACAAAGCTTGAGACAAAAGAAACAACCGTGATCGTTCCCGAAGCGATTGAGGTTGCCGGAAAAGAAGTGCCGGTTACAACGATCTCGAAGAACGCAATGAAGAACAACAAAAAGATCACCGACGTGACGATCGGAGAGAACATCACGACAGTCGGAGCCGGTGCGTTCAAGGGAAGTAAGAACCTTGCAAACGTAAGCCTTACGGCCTCGATCACAAAGATCTCCAAGAATGCATTTGCGGGCATCGCTCCCAACGCTGTCTTTAAGATCAAAGGAACCAAGGAAGACTTCGACCGCATCGTTGCGCTCCTCAAAGAATCGGGAGTTGCCGACACTGTAACCTTTGAACTTGACAAATCGTGATGACAGCAGTATCATGGATGCATATTTGGAACCGATGAGCAAGAGTAGTAGCTTTAGGGAAAGGTCAAAGAGAGTCGCGGACGGTGTGATCGCGATACCCGGAACTTTTGTGAATGGACTTGTGAGGGCGAACCCAAAGCGCTCGTGTTGAGCGTCAGTAGGGGAGACGTGGATCGCACGTTACAGCGATGCATGTATGACAGTACATGACAGAGTGTATGCCGTCAGGCATAAAAATAGGTGGCACCGCAGAGAGTTTATAAATACCCTGTCCTATTAATTTAGGACAGGGTATTTTTGTTTTCTCGTTAAGCTGTTCCGTGTAAAGTTGATTGCCGTTATAAAGCAGAACGCGGCGTTTGGAGGCTTGCGGGAGTTGTCACTTCAAGGTTCCGAATTGTAGGCATGGGGTATCCTCATCAGGGTTTGAGAAAACCCCAAAACAGAAAAGCTCACACCGACATATGTTGTGAGCAACACCAAGAGATCCCTCACAGCAGGGAGAAAGGACTCGACATGAGTAAAGAAATACCTTACAAAATCTACCTTGAAGAGCAGGAGATGCCCAAAGAGTGGTACAACGTGCGCGCAGACATGAAGAAGAAGCCCGCACCCCTTCTTAACCCCGGAACACATCAGCCCATGACACTTGAAGAGCTTTCGGGCGTGTTCTGTGAGGAGCTCGCAAAGCAGGAGCTTAACGAGACAGACGCATTCATCGAGATCCCCGAAGAGATCAGGAACTTCTACAAGATGTACCGCCCTTCACCCCTTGTTAGAGCATACTGCCTTGAGAAGAAGCTCGGCACACCCGCTCACATCTACTACAAGTTCGAGGGTAACAACACATCGGGCAGCCACAAGCTCAATTCCGCTATCGCTCAGGCTTACTACGCTAAGAAGCAGGGTCTTAAGGGCGTTACGACAGAGACTGGCGCAGGTCAGTGGGGAACAGCCCTTTCTATGGCTTGTTCATACTTCGACCTTGACTGCAAGGTATACATGGTTAAGTGCTCCTACGAGCAGAAGCCTTTCAGACGTGAAGTAATGCGTACCTACGGCGCAAGCGTTACACCTTCACCTTCGATGGAGACAAACATCGGACGTAAGATGAACGCTGACTTCCCCGGAACAACAGGTTCGCTCGGCTGCGCTATTTCCGAGGCTGTAGAAGTTGCGGTTTCCACAGAGGGTTACCGTTACGTTCTCGGTTCGGTACTTTCTCAGGTACTCCTTCATCAGTCGGTTATCGGTCTTGAGACAAAGGCAGCACTCGACAAGTACGGCATCAAGGCTGACGTGATCATCGGTTGCGCAGGCGGCGGATCGAACCTTGGCGGACTTATTGCTCCCTTCATCGGCCAGAAGCTTCGCGGCGAGGCTGATTACAGGATCATCGCTGTAGAGCCCGCATCATGCCCCAGCCTTACACGCGGTTCTTATGTTTATGACTTCTGCGATACCGGTATGGTTTGTCCTCTTGCCAAGATGTACACACTCGGCAGCAGCTTCATTCCTTCTGCTAACCATGCAGGCGGCCTTCGCTACCACGGCATGAGCTCCGTCCTTTCGGAACTCTACGATCAGAAGCTCATCGAGGCTACATCGGTTGAGCAGACGGCAGTATTCGAGGCAGCACAGCAGTTCGCAAGAGTAGAGGGTATCCTTCCCGCTCCCGAGAGCAGCCATGCTATCCGCGTAGCTATCGACGAGGCCCTCAAGTGCAAGGAGACAGGCGAGGCTAAGAACATCGTATTCGGTCTTACCGGAACAGGTTACTTTGATATGTACGCTTATGCTGCATACAGCGATCATACAATGACAGATTACATCCCTACGGATGAAGAGATCGCAGCAAGCCTTGCAAAGGCTCCCAAGTTCTGATACGACTGTACGGATCGATCAACAAAAGAATTCGGATAAAAGAAGATGAGTGGCAGACCAAAACGGTCTGCCACTCTTTTCTTTGGAAACAGGTTTGAACCCACTTCCGTTTGTTCCCGGGACGTCTGACCCCGGGATCTATACGCAACAAGTCGGATAAAGGAATATACTATCTTTGTACGAGCGAATCCGTCAGGCCGTACTTTGCGGCCAACTCGGCTGCTCTGCCGGAAGAGAAGACGGAGTCAAGAAAGACGTTAAGGTCATTCTTCAAAGCCGAATTCTTGCGGAACCCGACCACGATCTCTCCGGGGTTAAGGTTGAAGTCTGAGCGCAGTTCGCTAAACTCTTTGCCCTCGCCGACAAGCTCACCGGCGATGATGGTGTCTACGATGGCCGCATCGCACTTGCCGTTTTTAACGTCTTCGAGAGCGTTCTTCTGTGACGCGCAGATCAGGGTGCGTACACCGCGATTGTCAGCCTCGGCCTGACCGAGTGATCCTCTCTCAACGGAAAAGAGCAACTGGCCGCATTTGCCGATCGAGTCGTATTTGTTGAACTGATCCTCTTTCATGACTACTACAAGTGAGCACGTAAGGTAAGGGTCGGAAAGGGAGAGTGACTTCTCAAGCTTATCTGTCTTGGTCATTCCGTTCCAGATGCAATCTATCTTGCCGTTCTCGAGCAGGCTGACCCTGTCGTCCCAATCAATCTCCACAAAGCTCGCTTTGACACCCAAGCTCTCTGCAAACTCCCCGGCAAGCTCGGCGTCGAAGCCTGTCCAGGAACCGTCTTCAAGCTTTTGATCGAGAGGAGCGTAATCGGTAACACCCACCTTGAGAACTCCCGTCACCATGATGCGGTTGTTATCGCTGTTGGAGATGACGGATTCATCATCGGAGCCCGAGGAACATCCGGACAGTACCGTAACAAGCGACACCGTGATGAGGATTGCCGTTATCAGTCTTTTTAATGTCGGTCTCATATATTTCACCTTTCTTTCGAGATCTTTTCCTTTGTCCAGTGAAAACTACGGTACCCCTTTATATACGCAACAGAATCGATTTATTCTTACTCGTCCGATCTAAAACTGTACAGAAGTCCGAAAGTGTTCGGGCCGCTGTTGACCGAAACGGAAGGTGCAGCCTTCTGGAAGTAGACGTTCTCGAAGTGGATGATCTTTTCAACCTCTTCCTTGATGTATTCGAGTTCTTCTCTGTTAAGGCTTGTGTATGTGATAAAGAGCATATGTGTATCGATGTGGCTCTTTACCGCGAGCGCGTGCTTGATGTACTTCTTCCAGGCCTTCTGCCTTGAACCGAAGAATACCCTTCCGACAGTCATCCTGCCTTTCTTCATGACAAGTGTGGGTCTGAGCGAAAGTGTCTTGGTGAGCCTTGCGATCCTCGGGCTTACCTGACCGGCACGTGAGAGGTAATCAAGGTTGTCTACTATGAAGCTCGTCTGAACAAGCTCTTTGCCCTTCTCAACCGCGCCCGTGATCTCCGAAACGGTCTTACCCTGCTGAGCCAGACGGCAGGCTTCGAGAACCTGCAGACCCTGCCCGCTCGAGAGATGTCCGCTTTCGATAACGGTCACGTTGTTGAAGGAAGCGGCTGCCTCCTGCGCGGAAGCGAATCCGCTGTTTTCGATATCCTTCGAAAGAGTGATATGTATGATGCTGTTCGCGCGTGAAAGCTGTTCAGCGAAGAAAGCTTCGCTGGCGGCAACATCGGGAGCGTGGGTCTCTATGCGGTCGTTGTTCTTCGACATGTACGCAATAAGGCCCTTGGTATCAAGGTCGATCGAATCACGGAACACACCGTCACCGGTTGAAACGAGGTGCGGTATCTCGGCGATATCGTACTGTTCAAGCAGTTCGATCGGAAGATCGGCCGTGCTTTCGGTAGTGATCGCGATAAGTCGCTTGTTCTGCTCCGTATTGATCCATGCCATGCTCTCCTCGAGAACGTCGTTGTCGTCATCGACGGAGTAGTGCACGAGCTCCCTCGGAAGATTGCGTGCGAGCTCTTTTTCGAGGGACTTGCCGTCAACAGGCTTGATGAGGAATCCGTCGAAGCCTTCGCGTTCGTAAAGGGCGCGGCTTTCTGCGTCGGCGTTGGCGGTGAAGGAGATGATCTTCGAGCCCGAGCACTTGCCGCCCTTCTGAGTGAGGATCCTGCGGTGACACTCGATACCGTCCATTCCGGGCATCATGTGGTCCATGAAGATCACGTGGTAGAACTTCTCGGTAGTGAGCCTGAGAGCGTCCTCACCGGAGGATGCCGTGTCTATGCTGACCTTGGTGTCGCGTAAGAGCTTCTTGCAGACCATAAGGTTTGAAGCGTTATCATCAACAACGAGTACGCTCGCATCGGGAGCCTCGAACCTTGAGTAATATGCTTCACGCATGATCTTGTGCTTCTTCTCGAGGTTGAGGTCGCCGACTGTTTCTGAACCGGAAACAACCTGAGGTATCTCGATCACAAAGGTGGTACCCTGAGTGTAGATACTATTGACCGTAACCTCACCGCCCATCAGATCGACGAGCTGACGCACGATCGACAGACCGAGACCGGTGCCTTCGATATGGCGGTTCTTGTCCTCGTCAACGCGCTTGAAGGCGTCGAAGAGGTAAGGAAGGTTCTCCTTCTTGATACCCATTCCGGTATCGCTGATTGTGTATATGATGCTGAGCTTGTCGTCCTTCATCTTGCCGCACTGGATGGACAGTGAGACGGAACCCTCACGTGTGTACTTCACGGCGTTGTTAAGAATGTTTATGAGGATCTGCTTGACTCTCACGTCATCACCGATAACCTGCGCGGGTACGTCGGGCGAAACGTTCACGTTGAACTCAAGTCCTTTGTCCCTCGCACGGATCCAGATCATGTTCACGAGCTCGGAGAGCATGTCGCCGATCCTGTAAGGCACGCACGAGAGCTGCATGCTGCCGGACTCGAGCTTGCTCATGTCGAGGATGTCGTTGATGAGGTGCAGGAGCATCTTGCTGGCCGCACGGATATTGGCGGCGTCCTCTGCGACCTCGTCCGAAACGTCTTCCCTCAGGATCATCTCGTTGAGACCGATGATCGTGTTGATGGGAGTGCGGATCTCATGGCTCATGCTGGAGAAGAAGCGGTTTTGTGCATCGTTTAGTGCTGCGATCTCTTTACGCTGCTTCTCGTTTCGTTCGCTTTCTTTCTTATATATGAGTATCTCAATGCTCAGGATCACTCCGATAGCGATGCAGATGAACGCAAGCGCGGTGTAGGAGCAGATATATGCAGTGAGAGTCCTGGTAGTCCTGACAAGCTCGGGTTTGGTATATGCAACCACGTAGCAGGCGCCGGCAACGATCAGGTCGGCCACAAGGAAGAAGACTCTTGATTTGCCCGACATGATCAGACTGACGAACAGTCCGGCGAAGATAAACCAGCACGGTGCTCCGCCGAACACAGCTCCCGACGTGAAGTACGTGTAAGGAAGCAGGCAGAAGACCACGAGGGTGGAAGCAATCGCGCCCCCGGCTTTTATGTGCTTCTTCCTGATCGCCCAAAGCGCTGTAAGACCCATAAGAAGGATCAGTGCGGAAATAACGGCTATATCGGCGCCGGTGGTTCCCGCTATCAGGTTCGAGATAATGATGACCGAGAAGGAAACGGCACTTACTACCAGAGTGATGATGAAGAGTCTTTCTTCGATCGATTTCTTCTCGTCGATTATGAAGTTAAACCATCCCTTTTTCATCTGCGTCTCTCACTTTCCGGCCTGAATTCAAGCACGTCGTCATTTACGGGACCGAATTCGAGAGGTTCGTCATCGGCCGGTCCGAATTCAAGAGTGTCTTCGGCACGGGGACCCTGGTCCGGTTTCGGATCGGGGATACCGGGTTCGTCTGATGTTTCGTCTCCGAACGAGCTGAGGATCGTGTCGGTCAGGACTTTGTACTCGTCCATCACGGTCCTGTGACCGTTCTCGATGGAGGCGAAGTCGCCTGCCTTCGAGGCTTCCTCGAGAGCCTTTGCCTTGGCCGAAAGATCCGAGGCACCGATCATCTTGGAAGTACTCTTAAGGGCATGAACGATGATCGAATAATCGTTGAGATTCTTCTCTGCAAAGAACTTTTCAAGGTTGGTACGCTTTTCGTTTCCTTCGCTGGCGAACTGTACGAGGAGCGACTGGTAGAATTCCTCGTCCTTCTGGCAGTAGAGGAGACCCTGAGTTACATCGACACCGAGCTTGCGAAGAGGAGTGAACGCGTCAGCGGCCCTTTCGGTACCGAGGGGAGCGCCGGGATCCTGTGCGGGAGCCTTAAGTGCGCCGACAACCTTGTCTGTGCTGCGTCGTCCGAACTTGACGGCACCGTCGATCTCTCTCTGTTGTGCCGCTGTGTTTTCAATCCTGTCGGTGGCGCGTCTGCGACGGTTCATGTTGCGCTTGCGCGAATGAGGTGTGTCTTCGAAAGTAACTACGGTCTTGGGAAGAACAAGTCTCATGACGCGCTCGAGCTCGAGGATATCGATAGGCTTGGCAACAAAACCGTCAAAGCCCGCGATACGGAACGATTCACGCGCAGTGCTGACGGCGTTGGCCGTAAGAGCGACCATGGGAACCGACTTCCATGCACCGAGTACATCCGATCTGATGCGGCGCATGGCTTCGATACCGTCCATGCCGGGCATCATGTGATCCATGAATACGATGTCAAAGGCTTCCTTTGAACAGATCTCGATAGCTTCCTGTCCGGAGCCTGCCGTCGATACCGAGATATCGTAGCGGCCGAGGATATCTTTGGCCACGGTCAGGTTAAGAGGCTCGTCGTCCACGACGAGAGCACGTATTCCGTGGCAGTACATGTATTTGTCTGTTACTTCGTCCGAGTTTACTCTGTTGAGTACTTCGGCAACGGGGAAGCAGTAGAAGGGCTTCTCCATGAGGTGGACTCTTGTGCCTGCGGGAAGCACGACACGGTCCGAAGCGATGACGGAGACCGAGATGCTGCTGCTCTCGGCAAGCTTCTCGATCGCAACGATGTTCTGAGCGTACTCGTCCTCGCCGACGAAGAGATGCGTCATCCTGATAGACGAGTTGAGTCTGATGAGGTTCTCAAGAGTGTCGACGCGGTGCATCTGGACGTTGAGGCCCTTTACGATATTGACAACCATCCTGTTGTAGAAATCACGTACAACGGGAGCAAAATGCTTTTCAAAATTGAGGAAAGCGCCGATCACAAGCCTGCCGGGATCGCGTACCGAGATACATCCCGAAGGATCGACGATCTCCTGAGGGATCGTAACCCTGACGGTTGTGCCTTCACCTTTGGTACTGTTGATATGGAGGAAGCCGCCGAGCGCGGAAACATAACCGTTAACGATCGACATGCCCAGTCCGAGACCGCCACTCTGTCTGGTGTAGGTATTGCTTGCCTGGTAGTAGCCGTCAAAGATCCTGTCGGCTTCTTCGTCCGTCATGCCTTCACCTGTGTCGGTGATGTCAAGGATCAGGTTGATGCCGTAGCTTTGGGGCTGGGAAGTGATGCGCAGATAAACGCCGCCTTCCTGCGTGAACTTGAGGGCGTTCGTTGTGAGATGCCATATGATCTTCTTGAGCTTGGCCACGTCAGAGCGCAGCATTGCGGGTGTGGCGGGATCAACATCGATGATAAACTCGACGCCCTTCTTCATGTAGGGCTTGATCTCCATGACGAGGTCGTGGAGGACCGATGCGAGCATGTAGTCCTCGGTGTTCATCGCAAAGCGCTGTCTGTCAACCTCTGAGTAGTCGAGGATATCGCTGATCTGCTCGGCAACACGTTTGCCGGCGCGCTGGATCTCGCGGAGGTTCTGGAGCTGTTCCTTGTCTTCGGTCTGCTCGATCGCGATGCTGGAGAGACCGAGAACCGCATTGACGGGAGTTCTGATCTCGTGTGAAACCTTGGTGAGGAATTCGTTGAAGCGACCCGTAGCTTCGGTAAGCTGGCGGACTTCACGCTTGGAGTGGTTGAGCAGCTGCGTCCAAAGGTCGATAAGCACCGTTCCGAGCCATCCGACCACGAACACGATGAGCGGATGATATACGATCCTGCTGAACATGAGTGCGTCAAACAGTTCCGGAGATTCGTTTGAGAGCAGGATCACGTTGTATCCGAAAGCGATACAGAAGGTGATAACGCAGAAGTAGATGAGTTTTTTGATACCGGTCGTGGTGCACAGAAGGATACCGATACATGCAGTGACCGAAAGGTCGAAGGTGCTTGTGGGATGGATCCCGTAGTAGAAGAGGAGTCCCATGAGCACGGTGCAGTGTATGACTATCCTTTGACGGTCGCTGAAGGTCTGATGAATGTGCAGAACCCACGAAGCGATAACAGCCGCAAAGATCGGGATCATCGGCCATTTCTCCCAGTCTAGAAGTATCCCTTCAAGACCGAGAGCAAGCGACGCCACGATCATGGTCACCAGGATCATCATGTGAGAAGCCTGAAACAGGGTGGTATTTTTATCCGAATTGTTTGATGATTCTTTCATCGTGGCGATTCCTTCCTCTTTGCGGTCGGTGTTTCGAGAAACTTACTTCCTAAGGTCAGTTTTCTTTCATTTCGTAGTTGATATCTTCATCGATCATGTGGATCATGATATCGGCGAAACGGGGATCAAACTGTGTGCCCTTGCCGTTCTCAATCTCGCTGCGGACAACGTCCTGAGGGAGAGGAGCACGGTAACTGCGGTGGCTTGTCATGGCGTCGTATGAATCGGCAACGGCGATCATCCTTGCCTCGATCGGGATATCCTCACCGCTGAGATTATCGGGATATCCGCCTCCGCCGTAACGCTCATGATGCCAACGGGCACCGTTTGCGAGAGAGGGCATCTCTTTGATCGCACCGAGGATCTTGGCTCCGAGTACGGGGTGAGTCTTGATGACCTCGAACTCTTCCTCGTTGAGCTTGGCGGGCTTGTTGATAACGGCATCGGGGATACCGATCTTGCCTACGTCGTGCAGAAGTCCCATCATGTAGACGGTGTTCTGCTGCTCGTCGTTGTAGCCGATCCTTCGTGCTATTTCGCGGGCGTATCCCGCAACACGGCCGGAATGACCGTTCGTGTAGGTATCCTTTGCATCGATCGCTTTCGCGAGAGCTTCAACGACATGCAGGAAAAGCTTGCTGTTCTCCTGAGTCTTCTTGTGAACCTCGTGAGAGAGAGAACGCTGCAGGTGTGAGAGGTCGATGATGTGTCTTACACGGAGAGTAAGTACATCGGGAACAAAAGGCTTCTTGATGAAGTCAACCGCACCGAGCGAAAGACCCTTGGTCTCGGATTCCTCGTTCTCGTCTGCCGTAAGGAAGATAACAGGTATCTTGTCCTCCGAGTCGGCTTCCGTCTCGCGGAGCTTGGTGAGCGTTTCAAAACCGTCCATACCCGGCATCTTGATGTCGAGCAGGATAAGGTCGGGCTTGCCGTTCGCTTCGATGTAGTCAATGAGAGCCTGACCCGACTTGAGAGCGGTAACACGCATGTTGGCTCTGCTAAGTATATGACCTGCCATTTTAAGGTTTGCAAGGTCGTCATCCACAACTATTACCCAGTCTGCCATATAATCCTCCTAAAAACATTCTGTTGGCTTGTGTTTATGTTGATGATCCCCTCGATGATAGACGCTCCCTTTACTCAGTGTCTTTATTTCCCTTTTAATATGTCGTTAATTGTATCTGCCAGCTTACCGTACATCGCGAGCAGTTCGTCGTGATGCTCGTTTATGAACGCCGTGTCCCCTGCGCCCGAAGCATCCTCGAGTGATTTGGCGAGCGTGAATGCGCTGTCCGAACCGATCGTCTTTGACGAACTCTTGATGGAGTGAACGAGTATCTGGTAGTCATGAAGATTGCCGGACGCAAGGTGCGAGGTCAATGTCTTGCTCTTGGTCTCGCAGCTGTCGCGGTAGTTGTCGAGCATCTCGATGTAGAACGATTCGTCCTTTCCGCAGAAGCGCAGGCCTTCGTTCAGGTCGATACCCGCAGCGGCGAGCTTGTCCTTCATGTCCGGTGTGAGAGAGAGAGGAAGTCTCTTTTCCTCTTCGTGCTCATCGAACGACGGTCCGAATTCAAGGATGTCGTCGTTTGTGGGACCAAACTCTATAACTTCGTCTTCAGGCTCTGCCTCCTCGGGCTTCTGTACGTGAGCGGTGCTTTCTTCCTTCCACTCCGTAAGCTCTTCGGGCAGGTGAGTCGCAAGCTTCTCCTGAAGTGCTTCAACCTCGATAGGCTTCGAAAGGTAATCGTCAAAGCCCTCAGAGAGGTATTGCTCTTTGGCACCCACAACGGCGTTGGCGGTGAGGATGATCATCTTCGTTCCTTCGGGGATGAGGTTATCATCCTTCAGGTGATGGAATGTCTCGATACCGTCCATGCCGGGCATCATGTGATCCATGAACACGATATCGTACCTGTTGTTCTGCATGAGCTCGATACATTCGGCACCCGACGAAGCAAGGTCGGGTTTGATACCCGAGAGCTTCAGGAGATTGCGGGCAACTTTAAGGTTCATGTCGTTGTCGTCAACGATCAGTACGCGTGCCTTCGGAGCAAAGAGGTCCTTTCTGACTTCCGTCTCTGCCTCGGAGATTTTCCTGAGTCTGTCGGAATAGTTGCCGATGAGGTCATCCGAAAGTACCTGCTGGATAACCGTGAACGAGAACTCCGAACCCACACCATAGATACTGTCGACATGAAGTTCGCTGTTCATCATTCCGAGAAGCTTGGTGACGATCGACATTCCGAGTCCCGTGCCCTCGATGTTCCTGTTGCGGATCTCTTCGATACGCTCGAACGATTCGAAGAGCTTCTTCATATCCTCGGACTTGATACCGATACCGGTGTCTTTAACCGAAACAAAGAGTTTGACTTTGTCGCCTTCTCTGCCTGCGTCCTTCATCGTGAGAGTGACGCTTCCTTCGTGTGTATACTTGACCGCATTTGTGAGCAGGTTCATGACAACCTGTGAAACGCGGACATCGTCGCCGTAGAGGAGTGCCGGAAGGGTAGGGTCTATATCCGTTATGAAACGGAGCGACTTGGCCTTTGCACGTTCGTCGATCGTGTTGACGAGGTTGTTGATCATCGAAGCAAGATCGTACTTGGCGGGGATGATCTCCATCTTGCCGTCCTCGATCTTCGAGAAGTCAAGGATCGAGTTGATGAGGGCGAGGAGGTTATGACCGGAGTTCTTGATGTTCACGGCATAATCTTTAATAGTCTCGTCCTGTGCCTCGCGGATGATCATCTCGTTCATGCCGAGCACCGCGTTGATGGGTGTTCTGATCTCATGCGACATCTGCGCGAGGAACTGGTTCTTGGCCTTTCCGGCTGCAACGGCCGCATCGACCGCATCCTTCATCCGGGCGTTTGTTCTGTCCTGCCAGCGGATCATGTTTCCGAGCGTCCTGTAGATAAGGACGATGCAGACGATGAACGCCGCGATGCAGATCAGGTCGTAGACGATCATCGAACCGTAGATCGGCATGATACTCTTCACTATATATATGGAGAAATCCGTGCTGTCGCTTCTTGTGGCGTAGAGAAGCTTGGTGCTTGAATCGTAATCCTTGATGACCTCTACGCTGTTCGAGTCTTCGAATGCTTCGTTGTACGGAAGATCGGAGATGTTGGTGCGTGTGTCCGCAGTCATCTGATACATTCCGTACGGATGGTTTATGATGTCGCCCTCGTTGTCCACAAGGAATGCGTATCCTGTGTCAGAGTAGCTGTCACCCAAAATGTTTACGAGCGCGTCCATATAGAAGTCAATACCGAAGTTTCCGACAAACTCACCTGTTATTGAGTCACGGACCGTTTCCGCGATCGTAACGCAGTAGCCGCCTGTGGGCTGGTCGTAATAGGGAGTGGTTACGATCCAGCCTTCCTCGCTGTTGCTGAGGCTGATGTACCAGGGACGGTCTTCCACGTGCTGATCCGGATCCGGCTCCCACCCGTTGTTCATGTATACCGTATGGACACGTTCGGGATTGGTGATATATGATGCCGAAATCTCGGGGTACTGTTTTGTTATCTCGTTCAGGAATGCAACGGTTCCTTCGTAATTATCGAGCATGTCGGGGTTTGTCGAGAAGACGCTGCAGAACATGTCGAGCTTGCTCTTCTGTTCGGAAAGCCATTTGTCGAGCTTGAGCTTGTACTCGTCGGCTTCGGTCTGCATCTTGGTGAAACCGAGCTCGTAGGTCGTTCTGATGTTTGTGAAAAGCGAGATCATCATAACGATGACCGTGATCGCAACAATAAGGAAGCGGAAGCGATTGTTGACACCGAACTTGCGGATCGGGAAAAGGCTTCTGGCTTTGCTCTTCTCTGTTCGGAGGATGCTCTTGTAGGAGATGATCTGACCGAGCTTGTCACTGAGACTCTGGCCTGCCTCACGGATGCTTGCGAATTGGGATTCGATGTCGGCGTCCCGGGAGGTGTTCGTGTGGCTTGAGATCTCGATGATCCTGCTCAGGGGAGCCTTAAGCTCGCCGCTGATACCCGAGAGAAACTCGTCTCTTGCGGCAAGTGCGTTCTCGGCACGTCTGCGGCTGCGGGATGCAAGCGTGTAGAGCACGATGATGACTGCGAAGAGTGTGAGCGAAAGGAATACTGTGAGAGCAAGTTGAATGTAAGAACTGCGGTAAAGCTCCCATTCGCTTTCACTGACGATCAGATACCAGCCGTTACCGGTCTTGGTAGCGAAGAGGTTCTTGTGGAGGAAACCGTCTTTGACGCTTGATGAAACAACACCCGTCCTGTTCTTGGCGAGAGAGTAGATCGCAGCGTAATCGGGGAGCGCGCTGATAAGAGTCTGACCTATGAACTCGGGATCGGTTGAACCCGCGATGATCCCTTCATCGGTAACGATGACGGCGTCTGCCGACTCGGTACTGTGAAGCATTTTGATGTATTCCTGGATCTTATCGAGGGTGTAATCGACCCCGAGTACAGTGTCATGGTCTCCGAGCATTACGGAGACTGTATAGCAAATGTCCTTTGTTAGCGCATCAATGTAGGGAGAGCTGACGTAGGGCTTGCCGTTGTTTTTGATGGCGCCCGTATACCAGGGCCTTTCGGTTCCTACGTAGCCGTCTCTGTCTCTGAGGTCGGGGATGAGGTCCCACCCCGTTCCTGCCATATATACGTTATACGCACCGTCGCTCTCGACGAGTGCGTTCTTTTTCCTGTAGATGAAGTGTTCGAGATCGAGTCTGTCATCGAGGTGCTCGCGTGCTTCCATCGCAAGCTCCATGGTGACGTTGTTCGCCTCGTTGATGGCGGCTTCGAGAGCACCGCTCACGGACTGAAGCTGGTAGGAGCCCGATGTGCGAGTCTGCTCGCGTGTCATACTGAAAACGATAAAAATGTCCATAAACACGATCGCTATGAGCAGGATTGCGATAAATGCGATCAGTGCGCCGTTTCTGTTCTTCTTCACCATGTTCTTTCTTCCTATTAGCAGTGGAATCCTGTCCGGGGTGATCAGGCACCCTGCTTCTCGATCCTGATCTGTCTCACGGCCTCTCTGATGGAGTGCTCGAGCCAGCTTTCATCAAACGGACGCGTCACAAAGTCGTAGATATGATTGCGAAGCGCCATCGCTGCGAAATAGGGATCGTTACTTATCCAGATCACACGGGTTCCGGGGAAACGCATAGTGTATTCGAGCGCGACTTCCATGCCTTCGGCACCGTCGAGGGTGACGATCACGATATCGTATACGACCCTGTAGATCTTGTGACCGCTCAGCTCGGCACGCGAAACCGAGTCGGGACCGCATGCTTTAACGACCATCTCTTTGAGGGCTTCGAATTCGTTATTGTCTCGTGTGTAGATCACCGCGTTCATTTTATTCTCCCCGCCTAAATCTGCCACCGGCTCCCTCCCCACCCGAAGGGAGCGGCAGCACTTGAAAAGTGTAGCAAAAAAGTATAATGTAACAGTGTGTCCGACGTGACACGACACATACTTTTTTGAACTTACGGCACTTAGGATATGACAACGACCGGTTCAAATCAACCGACTTGGTAAAATCGGCAATCGAGTTGGTAAAACCGGCAAAGTCCCTTTTCAGGCACAAAGGAGTCCCACCACCATGAACATTGCGATAGTAGATGACGAACAGAGTGAGATCGACAGACTCACCGAAGTACTCAACGAGTACGCCCGGCTCAACAAGCTCGACCTGTCCGTTTTTGTCTTTCACAGCGCCGGTGAAGTGCTTGAAAACTACAGGCCTTATGCATATACGCTTATATTCCTCGATATCTACATGCCGGGCGAGACCGGCATAGAGGCGGCCCGCACCATACTCGAGCTCGACAGGGGCGCCATGATAATCTTCCTGACAACGAGTGATGCGCATATGCCGGAAGCGTTTTCCCTTCACGTCTACGACTACATAAACAAGCCTGCCGGGCGTGAACGCCTCTTTAAGGTCATGGACGACGCGCTCATGCGTACGACCAAGGCGGGCAGCGAAGCGGTCTTTACGTTTATGAGCAACAGGCACACGATCGCCGTCAGATTCTCCGAGATACTTCTTGTCCGCACGAGTGGCAGGAATCTCGAGATCGTCGACACCGACGGCGAGAGTTACGAGACCAGACTGTCATTCTCCGAAGCGGAGAAGAAGCTTGGTGCCGACCCGAGGTTCCTCACACTCATGAAGGGGATCATCGTGAACATGAACTATATCACGGATATTCGTGACGGGCTCTGCTACATGACGGGCGGTGAATGTGTTGCCGTGAACGTCAAGAACTCAAAGTCACTAATAGCCACCTGGCAGAACTACAGGATCGGAAGCATTCGCGCGGAGCGCAGGGAAAGGAGACAGCAGATTTGAGCATTGAAGATTTCCCCGCAGTATTTTTGAATCTGCTTTCGCTGATACCTGTCGGGATCTTTTTCTACATCCCGATGAGGGGGCGCATGAAGAGGAGCATCCCGAAAAACATGCTCATGGTTTTTCTGCCCCAGTTACTCCTCATCGTACTTGCGTCGTTTGTGGCGATCAGGTTCGACCTTGAGCCCAACACGGTCAGGATATCTCTTTTCATCGTGTTTTTCCCGATCTACTACAAGAGCCTCGATGTGGATATGTCCAGGGCGATCAGCGTTTATATCTACATACACTCGATGGTCATCATCATGTACAATTTCGCGAATGCATGGGACGCGTTTTATTATCCGGAACTCGGTGCGGGCTACTTCACCATGTCGAATTCGCTTATCCAGCTCTTTTTGGTGTCGGCCTTCATCGCGCTCGTCGCTTATCCCCTCAAGAGATTCGGAAGAGTACTCGTTGAGCGATTGACGAATCCGACCGTCTGGGTCTCGGCTGCCACGGTACCGGGGATCATCCTCCTTTTCAACGCGGCACTTCGACTCAGAAAGTACAGCACGCTTTTCTTCAACAACGTGCTGATCGCCTACATCGTACTCCAGGCGGTCAGCCTCATGATCATCATCCTGCTGAGTGTTTTCTTCTACTTCATCGTTTCGAGGATCTACAGGGAGACGCAGACTCAGGAGGAGATCAGGATCCTTAAGATGCAGGAGCGTTACTTCAGGGCGCAACAGAAATACATGAACGAGACGTCGCGTGCGAGACACGATTTCAAGCACGCCATCCATACACTCGAGAGACTTGCGAGTGACGGCGACCTTGACGAGATCAAGAGCTTTTTGAACCGTTATACAGATTCGATGCCCCGCACGGACATTGTCTACTACTGCGAGAACATGGCGGTGAACGCGCTGCTGAATTACTATATGGATCAGGCGAAGGCGGCAAAGATCCGTTTTACGCTCGAGATAAACATGCCACTGCAGCTTCCGGTGCCTGACGTCGATATGTGCGCCGTGATCGGAAACATCCTCGAGAACGCGTTGCTGGCATGTATGGAGATCCCGTACGACGAGCGGTTCATCGATCTTGCGATCCGTTTCGAAAACAAGGCACAGCTCTATATCGTGGTATCGAATTCTTTCAGCGGTGATGTCAGGATTGAAGACGGCCGTTACAAGACGACGCACGGCGGCAGCGGCATCGGTCTCTCGTCGGTTACCGCGGTGGCTCAGGCGTGCGGAGGAACGGCACGGTTTTCGCATGAGGGAGGGGAATTTTTCTCGGATGTCATCCTGCCTCTAAAGGGCATTGAAGGTAATGGTTGAACATTTGAATACTATTGCAATCATGACCGCGTTTTTGGTATAATATCGAGCGTACACACGTAATTCTTTTAAGGAGGAACGATCAATGGGCAGTAAGTACGAAGGAACACAGACACAGAAGAATCTTGAGGCAGCATTTGCCGGTGAATCACAGGCCAGAAACAAGTACACCTACTTTGCTTCCAAGGCAAGAAAAGAAGGTTTTGAGCAGATAGCTGAGCTTTTCGAGCTCACAGCAAACAACGAGAAAGAGCATGCCAAGCTCTGGTTCAAGGAACTCGGCGGTATCGGAACCACAGCGGAGAATCTCCTCGCAGCTGCTGAAGGCGAGAACCACGAGTGGACAGACATGTACGAAGGCTTCGCCAAGACAGCTGAGGAAGAGGGCTTCAAGGCACTCGCAGCCAAGTTCAGAGGCGTAGCGGCCATTGAGAAGAGACACGAGGAAAGATACCGTGCACTTCTTCACAACATCGAGGCTCAGGAAGTATTCAAGAAGAGCGAGGTTAAGGTTTGGGAATGCCGCAATTGCGGTCATATCGTTGTCGGAACGGCAGCTCCCGCAGCATGCCCCGTTTGTGCTCATCCTCAGAGCTACTTCGAGATCAGCAGCGAGAATTATTGATGATCGGTTTTTTCAAGGCCCGGAACAGGATTCCGGGCCTTATTTCTTTGTGTTTACTTACTTAATTCAATACGAAATACTTCTTTATATAAATATGTAATCACTGAATATTCTGCTCACGAAGCGTGGATTTAAATATTATTTTTACAAATATCAAAAAAATGCTTGACAATTATTGCAAACATGATACACTATGTGTATGTTTAGTTAACAGCTTACGATTATTTAACATGTTTGAAGTGTTAGGCAAGGAATCTCGTGCTAAAAAACAGCACTCAAAATAGGAGGATAAACAATGAACAAAAAAGAGCTCCAAAGACAAGAGAGTAACAAGCGTATCTTAGACGCAGCCATGATCGAGTTCTCAAAGAACAATTATCAGGTTGCAACTCTTACCAACATCGCTGTCAGGGCAGATGTCTCCAAGGGTCTTGTTACACTCAGGTTCGGTAGTAAGGCAGGTCTCTTCCTGGAACTTGTTAAACTGATTTGCGAAAAGGAACTCATTTTCCCGAACACCCCGATCAAGAACTTTAACGATGCCGTGATCGACGTGGTTGCTTACAGCAAGTACCTCGCAAAAGAGAAGATCAACGTTGCCAAGTTCCTTTACAGGTTCTTTGTTTGCTATGAATACATCCCTGAGGACAGCCGTGAGACTCTCAAGGAGTACGTCAGGACCAATAAGAGTCTTAAGTACTTCGAGAGCGAAGCGAAAGCAGGTAAGATCAACAAGCGTTTTGATGCGTTCGGAGCGCTCAGTCTCTTCATGACGAACTGCCTGAGCCTTTCGATCTCGACAGTAAATGCCGGAGTTGATTTTATCCCCGACAAGGACTACCTTGTTATGCTTCCTCTTGTTCTTGAACCCAAGAAGAAGGGTAAATGATCAGATAGCTCATATCGACGCCGGGGCTTTGGCCCCGGCGTTTATCGTGTGATGAACAAAAGCCGTCGATCCCTCTGCTTGCAATTATGCCGCAGGGGGTTGTATACTTTTATGGCACGGAATCAAACATGTCGGAGGCAGGATGAACAGGATCGTTAAATTTCTCAACAGGATCTCTATCAGTCACAAGCTCTATATGATGCTTGTGCTGTGTGTGTTCGTTCCGCTCCTTGTTACGGACTTTCTCTTTGCTGTCATTGTCATCAGGACCGAGATGGATGAAGACGAGGCCGTCATGAAAAACATTGCGGAATCCGTCGAATTCACGATGAGCGATTACTGTGATTCGGCCTACGTGTTCCTTAACAGCCTTGCATCCGACAGGGCGATAAACCAGTTCATAGAATCCGAGTACGGATCACCCTTAAGCTTCTACGAAGAGCGTTACCCGCTCGTCAGCAGGACTCCGTTTTCAAACGACAGATTCACGGCTACCATCTACTCACTCAAGAAAGGCGTGGTGAGCGGCGGAAGCTTCCAGGATCTTTCGAGATATACCGACACATCCTGGTACAAGGAGTACCTGAGTCTTCCCAATCGCTACGTGCTCCACATAGATTACGATCAGATCTACTGGCGTGAACAGAGAGTCATCAGCCTGGTGAGCGTCTGCAATATCTTCAGAAAGTCCGAAAGCAAGGAGAACAAGCCTCTTATCAAGGTCGATATGAGCTACAGCGACATCCAGCAGGCCATCGAGAATGCCAAGTACTCCAACACGGTTTATGTCTGCCTGGGTGACAGGGTTGTCTTTTCAAACGACCCCAAGGGCGGTGTCAACACGCCTTTCTCGGAGCTGACGAACGACATTACCCAGAAAGCAGCCTTTTTAAAATCCTTTAATCTTATGGACAAGACGATCGACGTCTATGTGATGGGGAACGAGAACATCATGGCCAAGGCGCTCAGCGAGAACGCCAGACTGTTCGTCCTGCTCATACTTTTGAACCTGATCATTCCCGCCGTACTTTACAGGCTCTTTGTTAAGTCCTTCATCGACAGACTGAGGACACTCACGAAATTCATCGAAACGAACGATGCCGATTCACTCGGAACTCTCGGACAGAACGAGAAGGGAGACGAGATCAGCACGCTGACGCAGGCATATAATGATATGACTGTGAGGATCAACAGCCTTATCGACAACGAGTACAAAGAAAGGCTGCGCAGACAGGACATGGACCTTGCCCGCCAGAGAGCGGAGCTTCATGCGCTGCATTCACAGATCAATCCGCACTTCCTCTTCAACGCTCTCGAGAGTATCCGTATGCATTCGCTCCTCAAGAAGGAGAACGAGACCGCGAGAATGGTCGAAAAGCTTGCGATCATACAGCGTCAGAACGTAGAGTGGAACGAGGACAGCGTAAGGGTAAGTGACGAGATCAGATTCGTTGAGGCCTACCTCGAACTTCAGAAGTACCGCTTCGGTAATAAGCTGATGTACGAGATCGCCGTGGACGATGAGTGTGAGAACATCAGGCTGCCCAAGATCACGCTCGTTACGTTTGTGGAGAATGCCTGCATTCACGGCATGGAGAACAAGACCTCCTCATGCTATATCTTCGTAAGAGTGACCAAGGAGAATTCGGAGCTTGTCCTCGAGGTCGAAGACACCGGCACGGGAATCCCCGACGATGAATGCCGCAAGCTCATCGAAGACATTGAGAACGTTTCGATGAGTACGATAGAAGACAGAAAGAGTATCGGAATCCTGAACGCCGCGCTGAGGCTCAAGATGTACACGGGCGGAAGGGTTAAATTCGAGATAGAGAGCGAACACGGAGTCGGTACGATCATCACGATCAGAGTACCGATCGAAACAGATTTCCCTAAAGAGGAGGAATGACAGTGCTGAAAGTATTGCTTGTGGATGATGAGCCCATTATCCTTGAAGGACTCAAAGTGATGATAGACTGGGAACAGGAGGGACTTCAGGTCGTCGGCAGTGCCTCGGACGGTATGGAGGCTTTTCAGATGATCAGGGAACTCTCGCCCGATATCGTCATTACGGACATCAAGATGCCGAGGATGTCGGGTCTTGAACTCCTCGAACGTGTGCGCGAAAAGGGCAACAAGCAGACCGGGTTTATCGTGCTCACGGGTTTTGACGACTTCTCCTATGCCAGAAGAGCATTGAAGCTCGAAGCGATCGATTACCTCTTGAAGCCCGTCGAGAAGAAAGAACTCCTCGGTGCGCTCAAGAAAGCGTCGATGATCCACGAGGAGATCAACAGGTCGCGTAAGACGGACAACGAGCTTCAGAAAGAAGTTCTTTTCCATAACATCATTTCGCTCATAAACGGCAAAAGCGACAACGCATCGATCAACAACGTCAAGCAGTATCTCGGAAAGCTCACGGGTGTCAGATATATCTCGATCGAGCTCGGAGAGAATCACGAGAGCATATCGGGCGCGACTGTTGATGACAAGCGACGGATGCAGAAGCAGATGTACTCGGTGTGTCTTGATTACGTCGAAGATGAGTACAGAGTACTCTTTGATGTTTCGCTCAGAGGCTCGAGTTACGATGTTGGATTTATATACAGTGACGAGCTCCTGAAGGACGGAGTATCGGAGCAGGAGTATTTCTCTGAATTCAAAAAGATGCTTGATGACAGGCTCGGTTTCCCCGTAATCTTTATCCCGGGAAGAAAGGTCGACAGTCTGGCAGAGATCGCCGTTTCATGTAAGTCCGTAGCGATGGCCGATTCGCTGCGTGAATGGAACACGTACGAGGACGCCGACGAGGCCAAGCTCGCAAGCTTCATCAACAGCGGACTCGCCGTGGACAAGAAGGAAGTCGATGAGCTTGTTAAGTCCGTAACCCGTAACAGAAAAGAAGACATCATCAAACAGGCAACCCAGCTCGTTGATTCGTTCCAGGGGATGGAGAACCGTTTTATCTCCATGATCATCGACTACCTGATCTTCGGTCTGATAGGTACCGCCAAGGAGCTTGACAGCCAGATCGACCAGGAAGAAGTCCTCCGATACATCAGTGATTCCGTTTACGAGGAGATCGAGCTCAAGAGCGACAGCGAGAATCTTTCCAGGATCCTTGTAGATTACGCGGAGTACCTTGACGAGCTCCGGTCGAGTAATTCAGCAGGTATCCTTAAGAACATAGAAGAGGATATCCGTGATAATTACCGTGAGAATCTTACACTCAAGGAGCTCGGAGCAAAGTACTACATCAACGCTTCGTATCTCGGTCAGCTCTTTAAGGCAAAGTACGGTACGACCTTCAAATCCTTCCTTCACAGGATCAGGATTGAGAAGGCGGAAGAACTGCTCGTAAACAGCGATATGAAGATGTACAGCATCGCGGAAGCGGTCGGTTACAAGGACACGGATTACTTCATAGACCACTTTATCGCTGAAAAAGGTTGCACCCCCAGCAAATACAGAAAAGAGAAAAACAAAAATAAAGAAACGTGAGTTATAAAGCATAACTTTATGATATGAGGATAAAATTAGACATCAAAGGAAAATCTTAAGATTTTTCCCCGATTTTTTTAAAAATTCGTACGGTATAACCAAAAAGAACCTATGTTAGAATGATGAAAGTAGTGCAAAACTACCAAAAATTTAGAGGAGGCAACTATGAAAAAGTTAGTAGCACTGTTACTCGTTCTTGCTATGGCTATCGCTTGTCTTACCGCTTGCGGCAAGTCAGAGGATAAGCCCGCAGAGACACCTGCAGCTGAGACTCCTGCTAAGGAAACACCCGCAGCAGAGACTCCCGCAGCAGAGACACCTGCAGCTGAGACACCTGCAGCTGAGACACCCGCAGCTGAGGCTCCCGCAGCAGAGGAACCCGTTGAAGTAACAAACTTCACAATGTTCATCACAATGCCCGGTTCAGAGATCAACTCTGACAACGAAATCGCTGAGATGATCGCTCAGAAGTGGGGCGTTAAGGTTAAGGAGACCTGGCTTACAGGCCAGACAGCTTCCGAGGCAACAGGTACACTTCTTGCTTCAGGACAGTATCCTGACTTTATCGATTCTGACGAAATGAACATGCTCGTTGAGGCTGATGCTCTTGTAGCTCTTGATGACTACATTGATCAGTATCCTGAGTTCAGAGACGAGTGGTTCACTCCCGAAGAGTGGGATAAGTTCCGTCAGCCCGATGGACATATCTACTGGATCAACCCCTTCGGCAACACAATGGGCAAGTCCAAGGCTACAACACATAACGACGAAGCATTCTGGCTCCAGGTTAGAGTACTTGAGTGGGCCGGATATCCTCAGATCGAGACCATGGATGACTACTTCGACGTTATCGAGCGTTACATGGCAGCTAACCCTACCATGGATGACGGCACACCCAACATGGCTTACACAATCCTTTGCGAGGACTGGAGATACTTCTGTCTTGAGAATGCAGGACAGTTCCTTGCAGGATATCCCAATGATGGTTCTGTAATCGTTAACAAGTCAACCATGACTATCGAAGATTACAACACATCAGCTGATACAAAGGCTTACTTCAAGAAGCTCAACGAAGAGTACCAGAAGGGCTTCGTTGATCCCGAGAGCTTTACTCAGACATACGACGAGTATATCGCTAAGCTTTCAACAGGCCGCGTACTTGGTATGGTTGATCAGTGGTGGGATTTCGCTTACACTGTAAACGATGTATTCAAGACACAGGGTCTTGACGCTAAGGGCTGCAACTATGTACCTTTCGGTCTTACAACTGAGAAGGGCATGGTTAACAGATGGCATACATATGATGACACTGTAAACCAGGCATCAGGTATCGCAATCACAACCTCTTGTGCAGATCCCGATAAGGCATTCAAGTTCATCGTTGATTGTACAATGGATCAGGAACTTCATGATCTCAGATTCTGGGGCGTAAAGGGCGTTGACTACGAAGTAGACGCAGACGGCCTCTACTACAGAACAGATGCTCAGAGAGCACAGTGGGCTGACACATCTTACCAGGCAGCTCATCGTTGCCAGTACAGCTACTTCCCTCAGTGGCATGGAACAAGCCGCGATGGCAAGAACGCTAACAAGCCTGAAGAGCAGCCTTCAGAGTTCCAGAACGACATGGCTGAGCCTCTTGTTAAGTGCTTCGCAGCTTACGGCGCAGGCAACTATCCTGATATGATCGGTTCTATCCAGGAGACAAACGGACCTTGGTTCCCGATGTACAGCTACTCGAACAACTTCACAACAGAGACACCCGGTGGTCTTGCTTGGGCTCTTATGGGCGAGACAAAGCATGAGTGGCTTCCTAAGGTTGTTATGGCTGCTGACTTCGAGCAGGGTTGGGCTGATTACATGAACGCATACAACGCTTGCAATCCTCAGGACTTCCTTGCTGAGATGCAGGAGATCCTTGATACATTCAAGTAATGTATTAGATCAGCTTATCTGATTTAAAAATCCACGGGAGTGGCGCAGAGTTTCCGATACCGGAAATCCGGTGCCACTCCCTGTTTGTTAAAAGATAGGAGAAGCCATATGGCTAAATCGGCAGCAACGATCAGTGCACCGCGTAAAGATCGGAAATTCACATGGAAAGAGGTCAAGAGACAGAAGGTTCTTTTGATCATTGCACTTATAGTATTCCTTTACGGTATACTGTTCTATTACCTTCCTCTTTTCGGCTGGGCTACAGCTTTCATCCAGTATAAGCCCAAGTTCGGAATCTTCGGATCCTCGTTTATCGGATTCGATAAGTTTAAGTTCCTTTTTACCAATGAAAGCATTGGATTTTGGCGTGTTATGCGTAACACGTTCTGTATGGGCGCTCTGAACCTTGTTACATCAACGTTCATGGCAGTGGTATTCGCTATCCTGCTTAACGAGATCAAACCCAATCTGATCAAGAAGCCCATTCAGACAGTTTCGTACCTCCCTCACTTCCTTTCATGGATCGTCGTTACAGGTATCCTTCACAGTGCTCTTTCAAGCACAGGTATCGTCAACGAAGTTCTTATGGCTTTAGGAGTGACTGATCAGGCAATCAACTTCTTTGCATTCCCCGAATACTTCTGGGGCATCGTTGCCTTTGCAAATGTTTGGAAGGAAACGGGTTGGAATGCGATCATCTATCTGGCAGCGATCACATCGATCGACCCCACTCTTTATGAGGCGGCCTCGATCGACGGCGCGGGCAGATGGGCGAAGATTAAATATATTACACTACCCGGTATCAAACCTACATTCATGATCCTGCTCCTTATCAACGTTGGTAACGTTCTTAATGCGGGATTCGAAGTTCAGTACCTTCTCGGTAACGGTCTTGTTAAGAAGGTTTCCGAGACCATCGATATCTTCGTTCTTAAATGGGGTATCAGCCAGAACGACTTTTCACTCGGTACGGCGGCAGGTATCTTTAAGAGCGCGATAAGCATACTTCTCATTGTCCTTTGTAATGCTTGGGCTAAGCATGCCGGCGAAGAGAGATTGTTCTAATGGAGGGTAGAGACAGTATGAATCAGAAAACACACAAACCTATCAATGGATGGGATATCGCATTCAAGATCTTCCTTGCGATCTTCATGGTAATATTCCTTGTTGCGACACTTTATCCCGTTATCAATACGATCGCTCTTTCGTTTAACGACGGTACCGACGCTGTCAGAGGCGGTATCTACCTCTGGCCCAGAGTTTTCTCCGTAAAGAGTTACTCTACGGTTCTTCAGATGGAGAACCTTCTTACCGGTTTTAAGATCTCGGTTTTGAGGACAGTCATCGGTACGCTTTCATCACTCGCCATCAATGCGCTCCTCGCATTTGTACTCAGCCGTAAGCGTTTCCTTTTCGCTTCACAGCTTTCGTTCTTCTACGTTATCACGATGTATGTCAACGGAGGACTTATCCCGACATTCATCCTGTACAGGAACCTTGGCCTTATGAACAGCTTCTCAGTTTACTGGGTGACAGGCCTTGTAAGTGCATGGAACATGCTTGTACTCCGTACATACATGAAGGGCCTTTCGGAGTCTCTTGAGGAGTCAGCACAGCTCGACGGCGCAGGTTACTTCACGATCTTCGTTAAGATCATCTCACCTCTTTGTAAACCTGTTTACGCTACGATCGCACTCTTCGTTGCGGTTTGGCAGTGGAACAACTGGTTTGATGCGATGATCTACAACAGAATGGCAACAGATCTTACCGTACTTCAGTACGAGCTCATGAAACTCCTTTCATCGGTTATGCAGCAAAGCGGTAGTGCCGAAAGTGCCAAGGATGCCGGAGGCGCGAACACGATCACACCTATCACCGTTCGTTCCGCAGCATCGGTTGTCACAATGTTACCTATCATCTGCGTTTACCCGTTCCTGCAGAGATATTTCGTTACCGGTCTTACGATCGGTGGTGTAAAAGAGTGATATAATATCGATCATAACAAAACACAACACTCCGTGGTTCAAACCACGGAGTGTTGTGTTGTTCCTGTAATAGATTTTTCGAAACAGCCGGGATCATCCGACGGATGTGATCGCGGGTCTTTATCTCTTGATGAACATCTTGCTGTAGGCCTCGAGTGCACCGGTACATTCACCGGAAAGAACCTGGGTGGCAAGCTTTTTGCCGAGCTGTACGCCTTCCTGATCGAAGCTGTTGAGGTTCCATGCGAAGCCCTGGAACATGATCTTGTTCTCGAAGTGAGAGAGCAGTGAGCCGAGTGCTTCGGGTGAGAACTTGTCACCGTAGATGAGCGATGAAGGACGTCCTCCGTCGAATCGCTTGTTGGGGTTCTCATCGTCCTTACCACAGGCGAATGCAACGATCTGTGCTGCGAGGTTCGCACAAAGCTTCTCGCGTGACGTGCTGCCCTTAACCTCGAAGTCGAGATTGCCCTGGTTGGTCGAGAAGCCGACGAACTGGAGAGGCACGATGTCTGTTCCCTGGTGAAGGAGCTGATAGAAGGAGTGCTGTCCGTTGGTTCCGGGCTCACCGAAGAGTACGGGACCTGTCTTGTAGTTAACGGGCTCGCCAAATCTGTTGACCGACTTGCCGTTGCTTTCCATGTCTGCCTGCTGAAGGTGTGCGGGGAAACGTGACAGTCCCTGTGCGTAGGGAAGAACTGCCGTAGTTGCGTATCCGAGCACGTTGCGCTCCCAGATACCGATCAATGCGTCGAGCAGAGGAGGATTCTTCCTGATGTCGCGCTCCCTTGCCTGACCGTCCTGAGCGGATGCGCCCTGAAGGAATCTGTCAAAAACAAATCCGCCGATCGCGAGCGAAAGAACCGCGCCGCCGACTGCCGATGTGGAAGAATAACGTCCTCCGATATAATCGTCGATGTAGAAGGAATCAAGGTAATCCTTGCTGTTTGCGAGAGGAGAGGTCTTGCTGGTGACCGCGATCATGTGCTTTGCGGGATCGAGACCGGCATCCTTGATCATGTTCCTGACAAGTGTCTCATTAGTCAGTGTCTCAAGTGTCGTTCCCGACTTGGAAACGAGGATAAAGAGTGTTTCCGAAAGATCAAGTCCGTTCAGGACTCCGTAAGCATCGTCGGGGTCAACGTTGCTGATGAAGTATGCCTTCATGCGGAGCATACCCTTCTGACGTGCGTAGTTCTCAAGCGCGAGATACATGGCGCGGGGACCGAGGTCGCTGCCGCCGATACCGATCTGAACCACGTTCTTAAAGGGGCCGTTCTCGCCTGCGATCTCACCGCTGTGGACCTTCTTGGAGAACTCCGTGATGCGGTTCTGCTGTTCAAGGTAGAACGAACGCTTATCCTCACCGTCCACGATAACCCTGGTTCCGAGAAGACCGCGGGTCATGTGATGGAGAACAAGTCGTTTCTCGCCTGTATTGATCATTTCGCCGTTGTAGAGGGCTGCGTACTTTTCGATGAGCTGAGCCTCATCGGCAAGATCCTGAAGCACGTCGAGTACTTCATCGTTGACCTGTTTTGCGGCGTAGTTGTATATAAGTCCCGTTGCCATCTGCGATGAATACTTTGCGACGCGGGCAGCACCGTCCTCACCGCCGAGCATCTCCTTGAGGGGAGCAACGCGGCCCTTGAGCTTTTCGAGTTTTTTGAATGATTTGAGTGTATCAAGATTGTTCCAATTGATCATAAGTACCTCCTCTTTGGAAGCGGTCTTTACCGACTGCGTTTCATGAACCTGTTACGGCGTAACAATGATTATACTTGATGAGAGATTTAATAGCAAGGCAAAAACCTTGAGTGCCGAATTTCGAAGTGCGCAGAGCCGTTAATTCATTTAAGCGATACCCGAAGAAAAGCCTTCGGGTACCGCTTATGAGGAAATAAATAATGAAATGAGCGGTAAATACGCGGATCACCTGAGAGCATCCTTAAGTACGGAGAGGTTGCTCTGCATAACTCCGAGGTAAGTGGTTCCGTTCTCGATATCCTTGGAGGTTACGGATTGGAGGGAGTCGAGAGTGAGGATCTTCTGATCCTTTGTGCCCGAGCTCTTAACGATCGTTTCGGCGATCTTTTGGTCCGATCTCTCGATCGTCAAGACGCAGTGGAGGGAGAGATCGTCGACCTTGTCTGCAAGGAATTTGATCGTTTCAAAGCTGGCCTCGGTCTCGGCGGAGCATCCGACAAATGCGGCGTAGTATTTGATACCGTAGTCATCGACAAGATAACGGAACGGGAAGCGGTCTCCGAAGAGGAGGGTCTTTACGGGAGCGGCTTCGGTCGCAGCTTTGTAATCGTTGTCGAGAGAGTCGAGTTTTGCGGTATAAGCGTCAGTGTTCTTTTGATAATCCGCGGCGTTTGAAGGGTCGAGCTTGCAGAGTGCATCAGAAACGGCCTTTACAAGAGAGGAAGCGTTCCTGAGTGAGAGCCATACGTGCTCGTCGTACTCGATCTCGCCACCCTCATGATGGTGGTTATGGTCATGATCCTCGTCGTCATGGTCTTCGTCGTGGTCGTGATCCTCGTCGTGGTCGTGATCCTCGTCGTGGTCATGATCCTCGTCGTGATCCTCATCGTGATCATGGTCATGTTCATGCTCGGATTCCTGCATACCCTCAACTACTTCTTCCTCTTTGACTGTGTCGCCGAGTGTCTCGAGAAGGTTGATCACTGTCATGTTCTTGTTTGTTGCGTTCTTCAGTGCGTCGTCCACCCACTTGTCGGATTCACCGCCGACGTAGATGAAGAGGTCGCAGGTCGAGATCTTCAGGATATCGCTCGCGGAGGGCTGGTAGCTGTGAAGGTCTACCCCGTTGTCGAGGAGCAGAGTGATGTCGGCATGATCGATGCGGTCACCCAGAACGTTCCTGACCCAGTCGTATTCGGGGAAGATGGTTGTGACGATCCTGAGCTTGTCTGATCCGTCCGGGGAACCGGCAGTTCCGGAACAGCCCGACAGACAGCCCGTGATATAGATAAGGGTTATGATTACAGCAAGTGCTTTTTTAGCGTTTAACATATTAATCTCCTGATCAATTACATTGTTCGTGCACGAGAACAATTCTCAATTATATGCGTGCTGATCAGTTTGTCAAGTAATTTGCAACAGATTTGCAAATTTATCATCCCAATGTTGCAAAGATAATTTACCGATGTGCAGGATAATGTGTTTTTTTGTTTTCAAGAACGTATATTAAGTGGTATAATATATTGTGGTTTGATAGTGCAACCTGATGGGGGTATGTCAAACTGAAAGGTGGGAAAATGCAATTTAATAATGTAGCGCTTGGAGATCGTTCTCTCATCGACAGTTACATGATGAAGTACGGCGGTGGCTCGTGCCAACATTCTTTTATCGCGATGTTCGGCATGCAGGGTAAGTACGGCGACACGTTCTGCACGGAAGGCGGGGTGCTCTTTGTTAACAGAAGAGGTCTTTCGGACAGCAATAAGGAAGCCTTTCTTATGCCCATGGGTGAGCCGTGCGAGAACGATGATGGGCTGAGAGAAGCAGTTCTTAAGCTGCTTGACTACGCTCACTCCCAGGGTAAAAAAATCGAGTTTAATACGTTGACCGAGAAGAATTCAGATAGGGTCACGGGACTTTTCCCGGAGCTCTTCCGTGCGGAAGAGGCCAGGGACAGCTTTGAGTATATCCACGAGTTTGACAGCCTTGTTTTCCTCAAAGGACCGAGGCTTGCACGACGCAGACAGGATCTGAATTCCTTTAACAGGATCTTCGGAGACAGGACCGTGATCAAGATCATCGAAGAGAGTGACATGGATGATCTGAGGGACTTTCAGACCTATTGGAACGATGACTTCAGAGAGATCTGTATAGCAAAGGGCAAGAAGATCATCGATCACGAGCATGTCGGGATCATGAAGTCTTTTGACCGTTTCTTTGAGCTCGGCCTGAGCGGGATAGTGCTCAGGGTCGAGGGAGTTGTCAGGGGATACGCTTACGGGACCGTTATTTCGGATGATGTCTACGACGTTCTTGTCGAAAAAGGAGACAGAGGGATCAAAGACATTTATCGTCCGCTCAATACGGAGCTCGTAAGGATGTGCGCCGCCGGTCACAGGTATATCAACCGTGAAGAGGATTGCGGCGATCCGGGGATGAGAGCATCAAAGCTTTCGCTCATGCCCGAGATCCTCCTTAAGAAATATGTAGTCAGCGAGGTATAAACGTGAATAAGCTCGAGGCGCGGTCTTTACTGGTGTTGATCACCTTCTTTGCTTCGATACAGTATGTGTTCATCGGAGCGGCAGGGGATGATTATTCGCCGTTTGGGTTCCTTTGTATCACGAACCTGATCGGTCTTGTCATGATGCTTGTTTTGTTCGCCGGGACGCTCGCGGCAGATTTTTACAGGATCACAAAGAGGGATATAATGCACGGTCTGCTGCTCTCTCTTGAGCTTACCGGTTTCAATGCTTTCACGCTGATAGGTGTTTCGGGAGCGGGAGCGACTGTAAGTGCATGCGTTCTTTCATCGTACTTTGTGTTCATTCCGGTGATCGCGTTCATACACAAATCGGAGAAACCGAAGAAGAACATTATCATCGCGTCGGTCATTACGGTAATCGAACTCGGAATAGTCGGCGGTTTTGATGTGGGGAGCTTCTTTGATCTTCACACGCTCGCGCTTATCGCGGCCGATATATGCTTCGCGCTTTACACTTTTTCGGTCGGAAAGTACACGACCGATACAAGCCCCACGTTCCTTGCAATGGGACAGATGATCGGATGCTTTGTCATCACTTTGATTCTGTGGATCGGCGAAGCGGTTGTCACGGGAGAGACGATGAGTCTTCCCGACAGTCCGGCATTTATAATCTGCGTATTTTATGTCGGTATTTTTTTGAAGGGTGTTTACACCATCGCACAGGTGAACTCGCAGAGATTTATTTCTCCCATCGAGACATCACTCATTTTTTCGACGGAGATCGTTATGACGATGCTCCTGTCGCCCTTGCTCGGGCTGTTCCTTGATGTTCCGAAGGAAGAGATCACGCCCGTCAGAATGCTCGGGGGATTGCTGGTCATAGTCGGTATTTTGATCGCCGATGACAATATATTCAAAAAGCTCACGGGAGTTGTGGGCTCAAAAAAAAAGGGTTTTATCAGGAGGTCCTAAGTAATGAGAAAAGAAATTAGAATAATGCTGATCATAGTCGTGTGCATGATGGCACTGATAGTTCTTGATCTGCCGGTTCGTTTCTCAAAATTTGTCACAGACATGCCTCCCTATCTGGGAATCAAGAATGCGGTTGCTCCCGCGTCGAGTCTTATGGTCGGACCGTGGGGCGTTATCGGATCGGTACTCGGTGTTATAGCCTGCGGGCTTTTTGACGCCGCCGCTACATGGAAAGAGATCATCTTTGAGTTGATAACGACAGTTATCGAAGGTCTGGGCATGTGGCTTCTGTGGCACGCGTTCACACCGAACCATAAGGTTCGCTTCAGGCAAGCCACCGATCTTCTTAAATTCGCTCTGATCGCTGCTGCGATCTCGCTTCTGAGCGGAGGGATCAGCTTCCTCTTCATAGACGGAGGAAACTTTTTACCCGTCACGCTTGTCCACATCATCAGTACGGTACTTATCGGAATCCCCGCAGTCATCATATACGGCGGGATCATGTGTCAGCCGCCCGTGATACCGGCATGGTACACGAGGCTTCATGACATTGAAGCGGACGTTGAAAACACCGACGAAAGCTTCCTTATGCTCAACGACAAGGTTGAGGAGCTCGGAGTCAGGCTCGGACTGAGTAAGAAGAGAAGCTTTGAGATCCAGAACACTATCGAAGAAGTTTATCTGCGTATCAGGACGCATGAACCGGAAGTCAAGATTCACATTACGATCGATGTTGAAGAGGCACTTTCAATCACATTTGTATACAAGGGAGAAAGGAACAATCCCCTCCGTATCTCGGCCGACGAGGACCTTGTCGCTCTTATCGGACTGAAGCTGATCGAACACAGAGCTATCAGAACCAGTTACAGATACTCGTCGCAGACCAACGAGGTACTCATCGTCCTTTAACACAGAGAGGAATCATTGTGAAACCCAAGAGAACATCAATCAAGAACCAGATCAGAAAACTGATCATCTTCACAGCGGCGATGGCGCTCGTTTTCACCAGTCTGAGCGGTATCATCAGCATGTACAACATCAGAGGCCAGAGCGCGAAGTCGTTGACCGATCAGCTTGAAGAAACGGTTGACGTGGTCATTAACGGCACGTCAAGTCTCGCGGATTCGAGGCTTGGTCTCTATGCCGATTACATCACCACTCTTTCCGAACTGATCACGGACATGTACGCCCGCCCCGACGCTTATGTGCACAAGGAGGTTCTTCCTCCCGACGCGAGCAAAGAGAATATCCTTTCGATGCAGAGGTATTTTACGACTCACGAAGTAAAGAGAGAGAACGTACTTGAAGAACTCGGTCTCTTCGGAAGCCTTGAGGCTCTTTGGAATTCGATAATAAGCGAGCACGAGGATGTCATTACGAACATCTACCTCGCAACGGATGATCTGATGATCTGCTGCGACAGGAATGCCAACCTCGCAGAGCTTGAACCGGACGGAGAATCATACTACGATTACCGCAATATGGAGTGGTACAGGAACGCCATGAACGGTGACGGCAAGGCAAGTTTCCTCAAGAGCTACCTCGACTCCTACGGCCGCGGACTTATGACGAGCTGCAGCGCTCCGTTTTATAAGGACGGTAAGCGTGTCGGCGTTGTCAGCATGGACATCCTCACAACCGACCTCACCGGCAGTGTTATTGATGTGGATCTCGGTAAAGGAAGCTTTGCTTTCGTAGTCGACGGTGACGGCGACATCATCGCTTCTCCATACACATTCATGATCGGAGACCGTTTCATCAATGTCTCGAGACTCGTAAGTCCGGAACTTAAAGCAAGGATACTTGCGGATGAGCAAGGTGTCGAGAAATCGAACGACGGGATCTACTATGCGTACGCACCCATCAGATCGACGGGGTGGAAGCTTGTCATCAGTATCCCCGAGACACTGATCCTTGAACCGATCGACCAAATGAACGGGCACATCAGGGTGACGATCATACTCTTTATCGGAATCTTCTTCTTTGTCGGTGTTGTTGTTATAATCCTCGGTTCGCGTCTCGGAAAGCGATTCACAGAGCCTATACTGGCACTCGAGAAGGACGTGGAAGTCATCTCGGGAGGTAATCTGCACCACAAGGCTATGGTCCGCGCGAACAACGAGCTCGGAGACCTTGCGCACTGCGTCAACAGCATGGCTGTCTCACTTGACAATTACATTAACGACCTGACGCGTGTTACGGCAGAGAAGGAAAGAATCGGAGCGGAGCTCGATGTTGCGACGCACATCCAGTCCTCCATGCTTCCCTGCATCTTCCCTGCGTTTCCTGACAGGAAAGAGTTTGATGTCTTCGCTTCCATGACACCTGCCAAGGAGGTCGGCGGCGACTTCTACGACTTCTTTATGGTCGATGATTCGCACGTTGCATTCGTTGTGGCCGACGTTTCGGGCAAGGGGGTTCCCGCGGCACTGTTTATGGTCATCGGCAAGACTCTTATCAAGGACCATACGGTTCCCGGAGCAAATCTTGAGAACGTATTCAGGGAAGTTAACAATATACTTTGCGAGAGCAACAGTGAGAATATGTTCATCACCGCGTTTGAGTGCGTGCTCGATCTGGTTACGGGCGAGCTTCGCTTTATCAACGCCGGTCATGAGACACCCTTTATCTGCAGGAAGGGTGGAGTGTTTGAGGTATATCCCGTTAAGGCATGCTTCGTGCTTGCCGGAATGGAGGATATGGTATACAAGGGTGGCAGTTGTATGCTCGAGCCCGGAGACAAGCTGTTCCAGTACACGGACGGTGTTACCGAGGCTACCGATGCAAACAACGAACTTTACGGTATGGAGCGTCTTAATAACATTCTCAGGACAGTCGGAGAGAAGCAACCCGACGAGATTTTGCCCGCGGTCAAGGCAGATATCGATGCTTTTGTTAAGGACGCACCTCAGTTTGATGACATTACCATGCTTTGTCTGGAGTATAAGGAAAGGATGGTAGTTAATAGCTAAGAGCTAAAAGTTAAGAGGAGGTGTTGATATGTTTGTTTACATGCTTATGTGTGACGGATTCGAGGAATCCGAGGCTGTTGTTACGGCCGATATCCTCACGAGAGGCGGAGTCGGAGTCAAATTCGTTTCTCCCTACGGCAAGTTCAAGGCTGTTGGGTCACACGGATTTGTTATCGAGATGAATGACCGATTCCCGAACAGCGAGGAATACGACTTCCGTTTCAGTGATGCGGACGGTGTGATCCTCCCCGGCGGCAAGGTCGGGACCGACAACCTTAAGGCCAGCATGGCTGTCAAGAAGATGGTCAGGGAATACAGTGATTCCGGCAAGATAGTTGCAGCCATCTGCGCGGCACCCACCGTGCTCGGAGCCGCAGGTTTACTGAGCGGCAAGAAGATGACATGTTACCCGGGATTTGAGAACAGCATCAAGTGTGACGAGTACACGGCCGCTCCCTGTGAGATCGACGGCAACATCGTTACGGGCAAGTCGATGGGATGCGCTGTCGAGTTCGGACTCGGACTTCTTGCGAAGCTCAAGGACAGTGAAACGGCGGACAAGGTCAGGGAAGGAATAGTGATGCCCTGACGCGACGGGTTTGACAATTCCGGAACCGAGTGATATACTTCAAATCACGAACATACGTTCGAAACGTCATAACGCTTCGGGTATTTGACCGGATCGTGTGTTTGAATCTATCGGAACGGAGTGAGCAGATGCCGCTACAGGATGAACGCGCCAGAGTTTATGTCGCGATCGACCTCAAATCTTTTTATGCTTCCGTCGAGTGTGTCGACAGAGGTCTTGACCCCTTGGGCGTTAACCTTGTGGTTGCTGACCCGGGACGCACGGAGAAGACCATCTGTCTGGCTGTTTCGCCTTCACTCAAGGCATACGGGATCCCCGGAAGAGCAAGGCTTTTTGAGGTCGTTGAAAAAGTCAAAACAGTAAATGCGCGGCGCCGCATGAAAGCACCGAACAGGACCCTTACGGGGAGGTCGTGCGTGGATGCGGAGCTGAAGGCCGATGCGGCGCTCGCGGTTGACTATATTGTCGCACCTCCCAGGATGGGGAGGTACGTCGAGATGAGCCGCAGGATCTGCGGTATTTACAGACGGTTTATTTCACCGGAGGACATACACGTCTACTCCGTGGACGAGATCTTTGCGGATGTGACGGATTATCTTAAATTCTACGGGGTCACCGCTCGTGAGCTTACCATGAGGATGATCCGGGCGGTCCTCAGCGAAACCGGTATCACGGCGACTGCGGGGATCGGTTCAAACATGTTCCTTTGCAAGATCGCTATGGATATAGTTGCGAAACACATGGAGCCGGACGCTGATGGTGTGCGGCTTGCCGAGCTTGATGAACAGAGCTTCCGCAGGACGCTTTGGACCCACAAGCCCATCACCGACTTCTGGATGATCGGAAGAGGGATCACACGTCGACTCGAAAAGCTCGGTATCTACACGATGGGTGACATAGCACGATGTTCGATCGGAGATCCCGGTGAGTTCTACAACGAGGAGCTGCTCTACAAGACCTTCGGTGTGAACGCGCAGCTCATCATCGACCATGCATGGGGCTACGAGCCCTGTACGATCGCGGCGGTCAAGGCCTGCAAACCGAAATCAAAGAGTCTGAGCTCCGGTCAGGTCCTTAAGGAACCGTACCCCTACGATAAGGCACGTATCGTCATCAGGGAGATGACGGACAAGCTTGTGCTCGAGATGACAGACAAGGGTTACGAGACCGACAGGATGGTCATAGACATCGGTTACGACATCGAGAACATCTCTCTCGAAAGTGTGGGGTATCGGGGTGATGTCGTGAGAGACCACTACGGACGCCCGACTCCGGCACCTTCGCACGGGACGGCGGCACTCGGTTGCTATTCATGTTCGTCCCGCCTGATCTGCGACGCGGTAATCGAGCTCTTTGACAGGATAGTCAACAGGAAGCTTACGATACGCAGGATGTGTGTGGCAGCAGGTGATCTTCTGACGCATGACGAGCTGACCGCGCAGACCGAAGAGCCTTCGGAGGACAGCACACATTCGTTTGAACAGATGAGCTTCTTTGATGCCGTCGCACCCGAAGAAGTCAGGGAAGCCGAGACCCGAAAGGAACAGGAGAAGCAGGCACGGGAGAGAGAGTACAGTCTTCAGAAGGCTGTGGTCGGGCTTCAACAGCGTTACGGCAAGAACGCGGTACTTAAAGGAATGAACCTCGAGGAGGGAGCTACCGCCATCGAAAGGAACGGACAGATCGGCGGGCACAAGGCATAATGATCTATTTTTTCAGGAAAGACAAGGACCCGCATGAGTATGACGATATGCTTGATATGCCATACCCTTATGCGAGTGCGCACAAAAGGATGGATCTGATACAGAGAGCCAACCAGTTTGCGCCCTTTGCCGGAGTGGGACATCTTGATTCGCACGACGGTATGGTCGAAGAGCTTCCCGAAGAAGAGGTCTATGAGGACAGCCCTTTTGACGACAGCTCGTTCGAGGGGTGAAAGAGTCGAAGTAATATGATCGACAGATCAAACAATAAATTCAGAACGGAGTTTTTATGTTTCAGGATATGCTTGAAAAGAAAAGGGAATTGTTTGCGGACGGTGTGCAGACCGTACTGAGGGGACACAGCAACCGTAACCGCAGGGTAGTCATACTTAAGGGTAATATCGTGCAGAACACGCGAAGCGAGAGCAGCGGTATCAGTGCAAGAGTCAATAACAACGGCACCTTCGGATTCGCTTCGGTCGCACAGACGACACCCGAGGCGGCCGAGAAGGTCTTAAGAGCCGCTACACAGAACGCGTCGCTCCTTGCGCAGCACGCGAACAGGAGCATCATGCTCCCTCCTTCTTTGGGAACAGGGATGCTTGAGCCTCACGGTGTTGTGAACGATGCGGCCCAGAAGGACATCATCGAGGCATGTCAGACCGTTGATGCCTACGTTGAGAAGACTTACCCCGACCTTACAACGAGGACGATCGTATACACCGAGGATTCGCAGGACAGGACGATTGTTTCGTCCGATGCGTGGAACGGTCATATGATCACGCCCCGTTGTTATATTTATGTGTTTATCACCGCTACGACCGAAAGCGGCAACCCCGTCGAGCTCTTTAAGGCTTTCGGCGGCTACGGAAGCTTCAAGGACAATTTCTCGGATGTTACGAAGTACTATCCGGAGATCGACGAGCTGTACAAGAGGCTTATGGACAAGAAGGAAGGCGTCTACGCCCAATCCGGATACAAGACTGTCGTACTCGGCGGTTTCATGTCGGGTATGCTCGCACACGAAGCTGTCGGTCATACGGTCGAGGCCGATCTTGTGAGAGGCGGTAGCGTGGCAGGCAAGAACCTCAACAAGAAGGTCGCATCGGACCTTGTTACCATGACAGATTTCGCACATACATACAACGGCAGTCCCGCACCTCTTCCTGTTTACCTTGATGACGAGGGCACGGTTGCCGAAGACGAAGTCCTCATCAAGGACGGAACACTCGTCGGATACATGCATGACCGTGAGAGCGCGCAGCACTACGGCATGAAGGCTTCGGGTAACGCAAGAGCCTGGGGGTTCGCGGACGAACCGCTCATCAGGATGCGTAACACCTGCATCCTTCCCGGGAAGAGCACACTCGAGGAGATGATCGCCTCGATCGACGACGGTTACTACCTCATCAGTTCCGGAAACGGCCAGGCGGATCTTACGGGAGAGTTCATGTTCGGCGTGACATGCGGTTACGAGATCAAGAACGGCAAGCTTGGCAAGGGACTTCTCGACACGACCGTTTCGGGTGTGGCTTTTGATATGCTTAAGACAGTCGACATGGTTTCCGACGAAGTCGAATGGTCCTCGAGCGGATTCTGCGGCAAGAAGCAGATGATGGCAGTCAGCATGGGCGGACCGTGCATGCGCTGCAAGATTATGATCGGAGGACGTTAAAATGAGTGATCTTAAGAAACTGGCAGATCGTTTTGAAAGTATGATCAAGGGGCGCGATCTCGCCAAGTACACATATTCGTTAACAGAAAGCGAAAAACAGGAGTTCAACATCGAACACGGTGAGTTTAAGCTCCTGAGGACGGTTTATTCGGGCAGAGGCTCGTTAAAGGTGTTCCTCGGAGAAAGGATGGGATCCGCGAACGGAACCGATCTGACCGACAAGGGACTCGAAGCTCTTATCGAGGACGCAACCGCAGCGGCACAGTCGTCGCCCGAGGATCCTGCGCATGACATAGCACCGGATCAGGGTAAACATGAGAGGACACAGGGTGTGATCGAACCGGATCTCGATCTCTTCATCGAGAGGATCAAGGAATTCCTGAGTACCGTTGCCAAGGATTATCCGAGAGTACGCATCCTTAACCTCGGTGCGTCTCACGACAAATGGACTTGGATCTCGCGCAACTCAAACGGGTCGGATTTCTGCGAAACGGCGGGCTTTTACAGCTTCGTGATCGAGATCAGTGCGGCCGAAGGTGACGCAACGACGGGCTTTGATTATACAGGCATTACCACGAAAGATCTTGATACTCCGTTTATCGAGCGCGGTGATATCAGAAGATGCATCGAAAGCATCGACGCAAGCATCTACCCCGAGGCGATCGAGGGAGAGTTTAAGGGCTCACTCGTTATCACGCCTTCATGTGCGACCGATTTCCTGGGGATGCTCATCGGCAACTACGCGAGCAGCGGTGTTGTTATCGACGGTACGAGCCTGTGGCTTGACAAGGTCGGAGAGCAGGTTGTGAGCGATTCGCTTACGCTCAGCCTCATGAACGAGGACGAGCGCATCACGCTGAGCGATCTCGCTACGGGGGACGATTTCCTCGCCGAGAACGCAACCATCATAGAGAAGGGCGTCTTAAAGCAGCACTTCCTCGGACTTTACGCAGCCAACAAGACAGGGCGCCCGGTTGTTAAGAACAACGGCGGGAACTACGTGGTGGAGCCCGGTGACAAGTCTCTCGACGAGCTTATCGCGGGTGTGGACAAGGGCCTTCTGCTCGGACGTTTCTCGGGCGGTAATCCCGGTACGAACGGTGATTTCTCGGGTGTTGCGAAGAACAGCTTCCTTATCGAGAACGGCAGGATCAAATGTGCCGTTTCGGAGACGATGGTCAACGGCAATCTCTGGGATATGTTCAAGAACATACGCGGCATCAGCAAGGAGCTTGTTTGCAACGGTTCGACCGTTATGCCGTATATCGCGGTCGACGGTATAAACATCTCGGGCAAATAGCCGGAGGGATTAAAAGTATCGGGACGGCAGCAGTGAAAGATCGGAAACCCGGATTAAAAGGACGTAAGGAACATAAATGAGCGGAATCAGCGGAGTTTGGTACGAGAAATTAAAGGATCAGTTCAAGATGCCTTATTACGGAGAGCTGTATAAGTTCGTGAGCGAGGAGTACGCGCGCGGACCGGTTTACCCGCCTTCGGAGGACATCTTCAACGCATTTCATTACACACCTTTTGAGAATGTCAAATGCGTGATCCTCGGACAGGATCCGTACCATGAGCCGGGGCAGGCACACGGACTTTGCTTTTCGGTGAGACCCGGAGTCCCCGCACCGCCTTCGCTGTGCAATATCTACAAAGAGCTTCAGGACGATCTCTCGTGCAGGATCCCGAACAACGGGTACCTTGAGAAATGGGCGCGGGAGGGAGTGCTCCTACTGAACACGTGCCTCACCGTGAGAGCGCATCAGGCCAACTCCCACAACGGGCACGGCTGGGAGCAGTTCACGGATGCCGTGATCAAAGCGGTCGACACGAAACCCGAGCCGGTGGTATTCCTGCTGTGGGGTTCACCCGCGGGCAGAAAGAGCGAGCTTCTTACGAACCGCTCGCATCTGGTGCTTAAGGCACCTCATCCGAGCCCGCTTTCGGCATACAGAGGATTCTTCGGATGCAGACACTTCAGCGCGGCGAACAGGTACCTTACCGAACACGGACTGAAGCCCATAGACTGGCAGATAGAGGACATATAAATATACAAGATGTAATGCCGGCCAAAATGTAGTATACTTAATAATGTTTGATAGATCCGTTACATCGCAGCAATATCGAAGTTTTTCGGAACATTAGAGATCGGAAGGTTTTTGAAAGCCTGAAAGGATGAAAAATGGCAGGTTCTGTTTTTGGAAAATATTTTACATGCACCGCATGGGGTGATGCCTATACACAGGGCATAGGAGCTGTTGTTGACGGCGTTCCCGCAGGTCTTAAGATCACGGAGAACGACATCCAGCAGTACCTCAACAGACGCAGGGTTTGGGCTGCGTCCGTTCCGGCCAAGCGCCACGAGAGCGATTTCGTGACGATTGCTTCGGGACTTGAGAACGGTATCACTACCGGAGGTCCCGTTTCGCTGACGATCATGAACAGCGCCGTAAAGGAGAAAGGCGAGGCACCCGTTCCCGGCACCATCAGACCCGGCCAGGGCGACATCGCGATGGCAGCCAAGTACGGTGCGACAAGCGAGAAGGTCATGCTTTATCCTTCACGTATCCAGTCGGCGATCACCGCGGCAGGTGCTATCGCAGTGAAGATCCTCAGAGAGATCGGTGTCAGCTTCTGTACATATGTCAGCTCTGTAGGACCCGTATCGATCTCATACGCCAATTGTTCGGTTGATGCACTGAAGAAGAGTCCTCTTCTCATGCCCGATCCTCAGGCGAGTGCAGCGGCCATGGAATATGCCGAGAAGGTCGCTGCCGATCATGATTCGGCGGGCAGCACGGTTGAAGTTGTTGTTACGGGTATGCCGGCAGGTGTCGGCGAGCCTCTGTTCGGTTCGCTTTCGGCACAGATCGCAAGCGCGATCATGTCGATCGAATCAGTCGCCGGAGTTGAATTCGGTGACGGTATAAAGTCGAGCACCAGGAAGGGAAGCGAGGACTGCGATTCCTTCGCGTTCGGTGAGGAGATCAGGAAACTCTCCAATCATTCGGGCGGTATCGAAGGCGGCATGAGCGACGGCTCCGAGATAGTGGTCAGAGCGTCTCTGAGACCCGATCCCTGGGCAGGACAGGGACATGATACGGTCAATGTCCACGGCACACAGGTTTCACTTCCCGCGAGAGAAGCATACGACGTTGTAACCGCTCCCAGGCTCTGCGTGGTGATCGAATCGGTTACAGCCATAGCGATAGTTGACAGTCTCTTCGAAAACATGAGCGCTAAGATCGAAAACGTAAGGAAATTCTACGAGAAGGCATAAAATGAGAAAGATCCTCAACACACTGCGATACGGAAGAACAAAGACCAAAACGTTGATCATTTCGGTCTTTGTTTTGATGGTTGCGGCTATCGTGTTGGGTATTATAGGCATTAACGGGATGAACATCATCTTACTGGGGATCTCCATGGTGTTGTTCATCATCTGTATTTTTATGGTCTTTAAGCTCGAAGGCGTCACGAAAGAGATAGACCCAGATGACGAGCCCCGCGATAAGGGGACGAGACCCGGAGCGCCTGAGAGAAAAGCAGGGCCGAGGACCCTGTCACAGCCTGGAAGAAGGCCTGAGAGCGCGGATACGGATAAGCCCGAAAGTGGCGCTGAGCCGCGGGATCTTGAAGGGCGTGAGAAGCGTCAGACCCGTACGCCGGAGGAGGTCGCCCCGGCAGACAACTCCGAAAGCAGAAGACAGGCACAGGAGAGACTCTTAAAGACACTTCGCGGGAAGAGCCGCGGTCCCAAGGCAGTCAGAGCCCAGCTTGAGCGCAAGCTTCTACTCGAGATCATCAAGGCCGGCAAGAGAAGTGCGGCCGTCAGCAAGAAGACCTACCGGAAGCGCATGAAGGCAGCCGTCGAGGCCCGTAATAAGAAGCTCGGTGAGATACGTGCGACAGCACCTGAGGGAAGATCCGGTTCGAGGAGTGAAGCAGTTAATCCCCGTGCGAATACTGAGGCAAAGCGGAGCAGGGGTGCTTTGGAAGAGACCTCCGAGAGAAGTGATAAAGGCGAAGGAAGAACCACCGGGGACGAGCGTGCCCAGGGGAATCCGGACAGTGACTCCGTGAGAGGCTCGCACCGGGACAATAAGACAGATTACAGGACTTACACCAAGAGCGAGGTCAAGAGACTGCGCAAGGTATACAAGATCCCGAAGGATGCCTGCAGGATCATCATCGATTCGTGCAAGAGCCTGGCGATCGATCATGCGCCCGCCTTCTTCTGGGTTAAGAAAGGCAGGATCTACCTGCTTGCTTTTGAGGAATCGGCAAGATGTGAGACGATGTCCATGAACAACACGGACGTTTCGTACAAGAAGAACATCCGCGAGGATGAGATCATCAAGTACAACTCGATGCGTGAGATGGGCGTCTACAAGGATTTTGAAGAGATGATGCCGACCTTCTCGATACACGGTGGAGCCGCAGGCAACGAGTACTACAAGAACCTGTACGTGATCGGCAAGGATCTCGTTGTTACACCGAGGTCTCTGCGGTCGCTCTTGTCACAGTTCAGTTTTAAGATAAAGATCTTCGACAGTCTCGGGATCAACGGGAGCTACTCCGAGTATTTCAAGAAAGCCTACGAACAGCGTGTTATGTGGACTGACGGAGTGATCTCACAGAACCAGTACCAGAACAATATCAGGGATATACTGCAGTCCATGGTTGACGATGATTCGATAATCCGCTACGATTTCATGGACGATCTTGCGAAGATGGTCCATCATCGACTGATCACGGACGAGTATGCCGAGTTTTATAAGAACAAGAGATTATGATCAACCGGGAGAGACCGCCCGGTCCGGATATCGGTCAAATAAAAGAGGTGCCGTTTTGGCACCGGGAAGTTAAGGGGTTTAAGTATGGATAATGAAAACAAAGAGACAGAGATAAATGCTGAGGCAGCCGAGAAGTCAGCATCGGACGAGCTTACTCCTTTTGAGATACTTGACAGATTCCTTGATGCTAGGACAGCCAAGGAGAAGATCGAGATCCTCAGCGAGCATTCGTCACAGATCGACGAGAGGCTTATAGGCAATATCGAGGCATCGCTCGATCTGCCCGGAGGAGACGGGACGCTTTGGCAGAGGATCGAGTACGTGATGTACTGCCTTCGTACCAAGAGCCGGTTTGAAACCGACAGGCTCAGATAAGGGGAAATTTACCTGATGATACTAACATGTAATGATATCAGCAAAGCTTACGGCACCGACGAGATCCTGCGTGACGTGAGCTTCGTTCTTAACGAGAGGGAGAAGATGGCCGTCGTCGGTATTAACGGCGCGGGCAAATCGACTCTCCTGAAGATCATAGCCGGTGAGCTCAGTGCCGACAGCGGTCAGGTGATAAAGCCGAAGGATGTCACCATAGGCTATCTTTCACAGCAGCAGGATCTGAAGAGTGGAAACACGGTTAAAGACGAAGTGATGTCTGTTAAGGCGGACGTCCTCGAGCTCGAGAGGAGCATGAGGCGCTGCGAAGAAGAGATGAAGGGCCTCGAGGGCGAAGAGCTTGAGAAGATGCTCACGGTTTACAACAGACTCACTCATGAATTTGAACAGAAGAACGGGTACGCACTCCGCAGCGAGGTAAACGGAGTCCTTAAGGGACTCGGCTTCGGAGGAGAAGACTTCGGTGCGACTGTCGACACCCTGAGCGGCGGTCAGAAGACACGCGTTGCGCTTTCGAAACTGCTTCTTTCGCAGCCCGACATAATCATGCTCGACGAGCCCACGAACCATCTCGACATGAGATCGGTCGAGTGGCTCGAATCCTTCCTTGCAGGCTACAAGGGTGCGGTGATCATCGTCGCCCATGACAGATACTTCCTTGACAGGATAGCGACCAAGGTGCTTGAGATCGAGAACTGCCGGGGTCGTGTATATACCGGTAATTTCACCGCCTACTCTGAGAAGAAGAAGGCAGTTCGTGCCGATGAGCTCAAGGCATACCTAAACCAGCAGAAAGAGATAGAACACCAGGAGAAGGTCATAGCGACTCTCAGGTCATATAACCGTGAGAAGTCCATTAAGAGAGCCGAATCGCGCGAGAAGATGCTCGATAAGATCGAACGCCTCGAGCGTCCGACGGAGCTTGATGACAAGATGAACATCCGCTTTCAGCCATGCAGCGAGAGCGGCAACGATGTGCTGGACGTTAAGGGGCTTTCAAAAGGCTTTGACGGCAACGTGCTTTTTGACAACGTTGAATTCCTTGTGAAGCGCGGAGACAGAGTCGGGATAATCGGCGACAACGGAACAGGCAAGACCACACTCCTCAGGATAATCTGCGGGAGACTTGCACCGGACAAGGGGTCGTACCGTCTCGGAACCAACGTTAAGATTGGTTACTACGACCAGGAGCATCACGTCCTCGACCCTGACAACACTATCTTTGAGGAGATCAGTGATGCCTACCCCGACATGGACAACACGAGGATCAGAAACCTCCTCGCCGCATTCCTCTTCAAGGGAGATGACGCGTTCAAGCTGATCAGGGATATCTCGGGCGGAGAGAAGGCGAGAGTATCGCTCGCAAAGCTTATGCTTTCGGATGCCAATCTCCTCATCCTCGACGAGCCGACCAACCATCTCGACATAGTATCGAAGGAGATCCTTGAGGAAGCGGTCAGCGGCTACGGCGGAACGGTGATCTTCGTATCGCATGACAGGTACTTCATAAACAGGACCGCCACCCGTATCATGGAGATAACCGCTGACGGTGTGACCGGTTTTGACGGTAACTACGAGTACTACATCGAAAAACGTGACGAAGTGCTCGCAGCTATGAGAAACGGGACGTCCGTTAAGGCCGGGAAGGAGCAGGTTGCTCAAAACTCCGGTCGCTCTGATTGGGAAGAAAAGAAGAGGCTCACCGGAGAGCGACGCAAGCTTGAGAACGATATCGCCAAGTGCGAGGCTGAGATCAAGAGACTTGAGGACAGAGTAAGTGAGATCGACGCGCTCTTCGAAGACGAGGAGATCGCCACATCACCCACCAGGCTCAAGGAACTTACGGATGAGAAGGAAGCAAACGAAGAGAAGATCATGACGCTCATGGAAAGCTGGGAGGAGCTAAATGAGAGACTTGATATCAATAATAGTACCATGCTTTAACGAGGAAGAAGCACTTCCGATCTTTTACGAGGAGCTTGCGACAGAGATATCGAAGCTCCCGTGCGATACCGAAGTGATCTTTGTTGATGACGGCTCTAAGGACAGGACGCCCTTGATCATCAAAGAGCTGTGCGCCGAACACGAAGGCTTAAGATACGTCATCCTTTCAAGGAATTTCGGCAAGGAAAGCGCCATGCTCGCGGGTCTTAAGGAAGCGAAAGGCGACTACGCGGCAGTGATGGACGCCGACTTGCAGCATCCACCGAGGTACCTCTCCGTCATGTACGACGCAGTCAAGAATCCCCCTGAAGGCGAGCATCCCGAAAGTGCGGCATGCTACAGAACACGTAAGGGCGGGAAGCCCGTGGGATCGCTCTTCTCGAGGTTCATAAGGAAGCGCTTCGCAAAGCTTTCCGGGATCGATATCCCCATCGGAGCCACAGACTTCAGACTGGTCAGCAGGAAGATGCTCGACACTTACCTTTCACTTTGCGAGAGCAACAGATTCTCGAAGGGACTGTTCAACTGGATCGGTTTCGAGACCAAGTGGATCCCCTACGAGAACGAGCAGCGTTGCGCCGGCAGATCGTCATGGTCGCGTTCCGGGCTTTACGGTTACGGCCTCGAGGCGATCCTTTCGTTTTCCGACAAACCGCTCAGATACGGCGCGGCACTCGGTGCGATCTCGTGTACGCTGGCCCTGATACTCGCGATATGGGTGGTTATCAAAACGATCATCTGGGGAGATCCGGTGGCCGGATTCCCTTCCCTCTTCTGCATGATACTGTTCATGGGAGGAAGCATACTTCTCTTTTTGGGACTGATCGGACGGTATATCTCCAAGATATATATGGAAACAAAGCAGAGACCGCCGTATGTGACAAAAGAAACAGGTTCCGCGCGAAAGCACGAATGAGCCTGTGCCGCGGCCCGATCGCCGACAGGCAGCATGCATAACGGAGTCACGTAATGAAGTTACATAAGGATGTAACATAACCAGGTAGCATAACCAGGTAACACATAGAAAGGAACGGATACATCGGTACCCGTGCGAAAAAAATGAACTTGATGAATATCTCATACAAGAGGACCGACGCACACGTCGATCTTGACGCTATAGCACATAACATGCGTGAGGTCAGAAGGATCACGGATCCGCATGCGAAGATCATGACGATCATTAAGGCTGACGCTTATGGCCACGGAGCTGTTAAGGTCTCCGGCCGTCTCGATGCCGAGAATCTTACCGACGCTTACGGCGTGGCGATCGTGGAGGAGGGTATTTCGCTCCGTATCGCGGGGATCACGAAGCCTATCCTGCTTCTGGGGTACTCGGCTCCCGAGGTTTACCCGGAGGTAGTGGAGTACGAGCTTACACAGACCATCTTTTCCGAAGAGATGGCAAAGGCGCTTTCTGATGTCTGTGTCAGAATGGGGAAGGGAGCCTTTATAAACATTAAGCTTGACACCGGAATGGGAAGGATCGGATTCGCTCCTTGTGAGGAGACTCTCGGAGCAATAGCAAGAATAGCAAAGCTCCCGGGACTTAAGATCACAGGCGTGTTCTCACATCTCGCATGTGCGGACGAAGCTGATAAGACCAGCGCGGAGAAGCAGTTCGAGATCTTCACGACCTTCTGTGACAGTATCGAAAAAGAGGGGATAGAGATCCCCATGCGTCATATAGCGAACAGTGCGGCGATCATCGATCTGCCGCACATGCATCTTGATATGGTGCGCTCGGGTATCATTACCTACGGCATGTACCCTTCGGACCAGGTTGACAAGAGCCGCATCGATCTTATCCCTGCGCTTTCATGGAAGACACATGTGTCATTCGTCAAGGATGTTCATGCGGGCGCAACCATCAGCTACGGTGCGACATTTACGGCGGATCACACGATGAGGGTCGCAACGATCCCGGTCGGCTACGCAGACGGGTACCCGAGATCGCTTTCGGGAAAGGGACGCGTCCTTATCGCAGGCCAGTCGGCACCGATCCTAGGAAGGATCTGCATGGATCAGTTCATGGTGGATGTTTCGAATATCGACGGTGTAAAGCCCGGAGACAGGGTAACGCTTGTGGGACGCGACGGTGATGAGTTCATTCCGATCGAGGAACCTGCTGATATGTCGGGATCGTTTAATTACGAGTTTGCATGCAATATCGGAAGAAGAGTAGAGAGGTCGTACTAAGGTTAACCCTGGCACATAACCTAAACACATAACCCTAACACATCTCGAAAAAACATGTAAGAATCACAATTAAATACAATCAGAGTTTTTTCTCGATGTGACGGGGGCAACCGTTGAGTTGCCCCCTGCGTGTTAAAGATAAAGATATCCGGCCTGAAATTTTTTTTCAGCCGGATATCTTTATCTTTTACACTTGGGTTAACAGTTATGTAAAACAAAACAGCAGCCGGGTGAGACTGCTGTTTTGTCAGTAACAATCAACAAAGGACTAAAATGTTACCTGTTGCGTATAATAGGGTGGGAGTAGAAAGCGTTTGACACTTTCTGATAAACATAATACCATATCTTTTGAAATAAGTTGTTACAGATTTATAAACTTTTTGTGAATTCGTAATTAACTTTTGGATAATAAATCGTGGATTAATGTCCGGTCAACATCACAAAAAGCATGAAAAACAAGGAGTTGTGTGGATTTTGTATCCCGACGGTTTCTCAATTTGTGAAGCAAACTCGATTCACTATACATGTATATGAACATAGACATATTAATTGTGGAAGAGTAGCTTGCAATAAATAATACGCAGGGAGTATACTTTTTGAAGATGGTTTGATTTGTTAAAGAGGAAACGGGCGAGGAATCAACGGCGAAGATTCTGACGTTAAAGAGAAAACTATTCTTAGTTACGTGTCGGGTGATACAGAGGAGGGCAAAATGCACATTAAAGTACTTGGTGTCGGAAAACTGAAAGAAAACTTTTTTGTGAAAGCTGTTGAAGAGTATTCCAAAAGGCTTTCAAAGTATTGCCGCCTTGATATCATAGAGGTTGATGACGAGCCGGCCTCGGGCTTTGAAAGCGCCCGAAACGAAGAAATCATCAAGTCGGCGGAAGGAGCGCGACTCTCGAAGCACATAAGCATTGATGAATATGTTATCGCGCTTGCGATAGAAGGCAAAAAGATGGATTCGGTCAGGTTCTCGAACAAGATCGAGGAGCTCGGACTCACAGGCAAGAGCGATGTTACGTTCATAATCGGCGGGTCACTTGGGCTGGACAGGGAGCTCCTGAAGAGGGCGGACATGCTCCTGTCTTTCTCGGACATGACCTTCCCGCACCAGCTGATGCGTGTGATCCTGCTCGAGCAGATCTACAGGGCGTTCAGGATCATTCGTCATGAACCGTACCATAAATAGCCGCTAAAGGGAGAGAAAAGATGAAAAAGATCATAATACTGATACTGGGAATTTATATATTGATATTTACGGGAATATTCGTGAAAGAAGCTTCGGCGTCTGACACGGATGATAAATCTGCTGTTTCGGATCTTTTTTTCGAAGACGATGAAGAATATGATTTTTGGGAAGAGATCGCAGACCCGGAAGAGTTTATCCGAATAGCACAGAACGTTAAGAAAGTTCTGGAACTCGGTGATGATTATAAGATCAGATGGGCAGATTCTGAGCCTGACAGAGGATACTACATTTATTGGAGCGCTGTTACCGATAAGGCACGTTCTACCGAACTTGAGACAGGGGTGGATGCAAAGGGTCATATCTTTTGCGCTTTTTTTCTTGATCTTCGTGCCGAGAATGAAGAATACCTTACTGTACTCGGAACGAGAAAAGAACTGCAAAAGAATGCTGAGGAGATCATTTACAGGCTGATCCCCGGATCGTACGGACATATCGAAAAAACACCGGATGATACGTACAGTAAATATGAGGATGACCATCTGTACGAATATGAATTCACGAGGATTGAAAACGGTTTTGAAGCCCCGGCTTTCATACATGTCGAGATCTGTAAAAATGATGGAAAGCTCGCTTCGGTTGATATCGAATGGGATTATGATGTGGATTTCCCTGCTCCGGAGAAGACGATCAGTGCCGGGAAGGCATGGAAGAAGTTCAAAAAAAAGGCTGCAGTAAGCCTTCATTATGATGTTAAAATCAACAGTGTATATGACGAAAATAAGGGAAAATACACATATATCAGTCAGGTTTATCCCATGTATTGGCCCAAGTACCACACCATCGATATTGACGCGGTGACAGGAAAGGTTTCTGTCGAGAAGACCGGATACGACAGTCATCCCGTTTATGATCCGTACGATGATGATATGTATCTTGGAGAAAAAGTAAATCCCAAAAAAGTCAGCAGGGACATATTGAGCGAAGATGAGGCTTTTGATCTTGTACTTTCGAATGAGTATCTGATGACATTTCCGGACCTTCCAAATAAAAGTGCAACGTTATACAAGCTAAATGAGAATTACTTCTGGCTTTTGAACATGAGAAGCGATCCGGTTCTGAACGCTCGCGGTTATTACACCTATGGGCCGGAGGCAGAATATTTTACTGCAGTGGTAAACGCTGCAACCGGAGAACTTGATTATTATTCGTCTATAGGGGGAAGAAAGGGCAGATCGGCAGACGAGATACGTGACGTTGCGAAGTTTTCAAAGAAAGAGTGCAAGAAGATATTCCGAAAGTTTCTGAAAAGAGTGTTTCCCAAAGGATATGAGAATTCGGAGTATTACGAAACTATGAGTGCAGTCTGCTACGGTTACGATTTTAAAGATATAACCACCCACTATTCAGTATCATATATGCGCTTCTGTAACGACATACCGTTTGATAATAACGGGGCGGAAGGTATTATCGACAGGGAGACCGGAAAGATTACTGATTTTTATAAAACATGGACTGACCTTGAAATACCTGCGCCGGAAAATCTGATCCCAGAGGATGAAGCGATTGAGGTTATGTACGGTGGCAAGAGAATGAAGCCGGTGTACGTCATTGACTATAATACGGATGAGTACGGTAACATACTTTCGAAATCGGTAAGGCTTGTTTACGAATATGATCTTTATATGCATGATCTCAGGGCAGACAGGGTATCAACAGAAAAATAAAAACGAGGAAAGATGTAATGCAAAAGACAGTGATATTTGACATGGACGGCGTGCTCCTTGATTCGGAAGGACTGGATCTTAAGGGATGGCATGAGCTGGCAAATGAGAACGGCCTTAAGGAGATCGATGATGTCTTCTTCAAGACGATCGGAAGAACGGAGGATGCCTGCATCAGACTCCTTAAGGACAAGTACGGAGAGGACTTTGACGGGGCATGGTTCAGGGCTGCAACCCTTGAGCGATTTGACGAAATGGCCGAAAGGGACGGAATGCCCGTAAAGCCTTATGCTGCGGAGTGCTTGAAAGGCCTTAAAGAAGCCGGCTTCAAGCTCGCACTTGCTTCCTCAACGAACATAGACAGAGTCAGGAGACAGCTCGGTGAAACACATCTTCTGGAATATTTTGACGAAGTGATCGGTGGAGGGATGTTTAAAAAGAGTAAGCCCGATCCGGAAGTTTTTCTGCTCGCATGTGAGAAGATCGGTGCGAACCCGGCGGAAACTTATGTGATCGAGGATTCCTTTAACGGGATAAGAGCAGCGCACGCAGGCGGCATGATCCCTATCATGGTTCCCGATCTCGTACAACCCGATGAAGAAATCAGATCCATGTGCCATAAGGTGATGAAGGATCTTTCGGAGGTCCTTACTTATCTTACGCGAAAAACGTCGTTAAAGAGGAGCGAAAAATGAGATATCCAAAAAGTATTAAAACAGGTGACACAATAGGCGTTATCGCGCCTTCTTTCGGGGCTTCGTCGAGCCCTTTTAAGGACAGACTCGACCGCTCGGTTGAGAACTTTGAAAAGGCAGGATACAGGGTAAAGCTCGGCCCCAATGCATTTCTCGGTGAGGGACTTGGCAAGAGCAACACTCCTGAAAAATGCGCTGCCGAGATCATGGACTTTTTTACGGACAACAGTGTCGATGCGATCTTTGCAGCAGGCGGCGGGGAAACGATGTGTGAAGATCTCGGGTTTGTTGATTTTGAAAAACTTGCGGCTGTACCCGCAAAGTGGTTCAGCGGTTTTTCGGATAATACGAATCTTACTTTCACACTTGCGACGCAGTGCGACACGGCAAGTATATACGGCGCACATGCCGCGCATTTCTGGCATACAGCCTCATTCCTGGGAGAGTCTCAGATCGGCGACGTGTCGGAGGGACGCTCCGCGCGTGAAACGCTTGAGATCATGAGAGGCGAGAGAAGCGTTTCGCAGAATCGCAAGTTCTGGGAAAAGGAGGGCATTGAAAGTGACGATCCTTTTCAGGAGCCGAACCTTGCAGAGCCTTTCGGTATGAAAGTGTTCGCTCCCGGAAAAACTATTGGCAACCACACAGCAGAATGCATGAGTGTTGACGAACTTAACCCTGAAGGAAAGAACGTGAAAATTGAGGGCAGGCTGATCGGCGGATGCTTGGACTGCCTGCAGGTACTTTCGGGAACTCCTTATGCCGGTATCGATAAGTTCATTAAGCGCTACAAGGATGAAGGAATAGTCTGGTTCTTTGAGGCATGCGATCTGAATCCCATGTCGATCAGAAGGACTCTTTGGCAACTGAGAGAAGCCGGATGGTTTGAGGGAGCGAAAGGATTTCTTGTCGGACGTCCTCTTTGCTTCGGGACAGAAATTCTCGGGATGAATCATTATAATGCGGTAACGGGAGCGCTGGCGGAACTGGGGGTTCCGATCCTTATGGATCTCGACATTGGACACACCGAGCAGATGATGCCTCTTGTGAGCGGATCACGCGTGTCGGTGACAGCGAAGGACAATTCGGTTTCAATCAGTCATACATTTCAATAGTATGTGAAAACGTCTCATGGTCACAGGCTGATCATGAGACGTTTGTTTATTGAATCTGTTGACTAATATTATATTATGCATATAATATAAATATGTTATTTGACATATATTGAATCATATTCGGGTAAAAGGGGGCATAATATGAGCTGTAAACTTTCTTCCAAAGGTAAGATCATCCTTGTTTTTTCTGTTATCGCCGTATGCGTGGCAATCGCCGTGGCAGCGATCTGCATGATCAATGAGTTTTTTCCTTCGGATCCCAAACAAAAAGCGTTTGATTACGTCCGGAACAATAGGGATGAACTTAATGATTATATTGAACAATTGATCCTTGAACACGGGGATCCGGACGGAGATTATTACGCAAGTTTCAGTGATGAATACGACGGTTTCAAGGTGACACTGTGGAAGCGAAACCATTTGATAGAGTTTGAAAAATGGGGATCAGGCCTGGTAACTAATTCGACGTACAGGGGATTCTATTATTCTCCTAATGATACCCTTATGGGATTTCAAAACACCCAGATGGCATTTGAACCTGATGGTGATGGGTATATCTGTAAGTATAAAAACGGATCCGTAGATTATGAATACACAGAAAAAATCACAGATAACTGGTATTGGTTTGAAATACAATTTTGACGGATGCTTTCGGAGGAGACATGGGAATGAAAAGAAAAAACACTTTTTTGATCACTATCCTTGTTATAGCAATTCTGTGGTTATGCGGTTGCAAAGGCACCCCTGACAGAGATACTCTCATCGGAAATGTGAAAATGCTCGATTCAGAAGTACGGGACAAAACCGAAGAAGAGGTTCATGATATTTTGGGTGAACCATCGGGGAATCTGTCGGGATTTTGGGGTGAGATATATACAAACTCTGAAAACAAGTCTGTTGTGATTTATTATGATTCTGATGGAAAAGTAGAAAGAGTGGATGAGATTTCCATGTAGTTTTTTTAAGAGGATTCTTGCTCTTGCTGTTTGACGAAATACAGTTATAATACTCTCTGTATATATAGTGTGGAAAGAGAGGTAATCACATGAGAACTGTAAAGAAACTGATTGTTTTACTGACAGCAGTGGTAATGGTGGCATCCCTGTCTGCGCCCTTAAGTATCGAGGCTGCTTCCGGGAAAGAGTCAGAGGACACCGTGATGGTAAGTCTTTTCAATATCGCAGATTGGGATTACAGCGAAAGAACAGGTGAATACGCCGGACCGATGGTTGACGGAAAGCCTGACGGAATGGGTGTCGTTGAACTGGTGAACCCGATGGGACAGAAATACGACCTATACGCTTCGTTTAACAACGGAGTGCTTGACGGAACGACAGCGGTTGTTTTTGATGACGGTGCTTCCATGGTTTCGCGTCAGCATGTGTACAAAAACGGTAAGGTCACAGAATTCTGTGAGGTTTACGAAGAAAGCGGCCTTATATACAGATTTACCGGTAAGGTTGTCGGAGACGAGTATGTGGTCTGCTACAGTGATTCCACAGGGTACATGGAAAAGTATCATGTCGGGATCGAAGACAAGGTCAAGTATTATGATGCGTTTGATACCTTCTACGATGACTTCAGAGAAAAGATAGCAACCATCAGACCCGGATTCTATATCGGCGAGAAGCAGGCACTTAAGATCGACTGGCTCAGAAAGCGCTCAAAGTCGTACATCAGGAAAAAGGCAGCTTCGGTGCCCTTCGACGAGATACTGGCAGATCCCGATAAGTACATGGGTAAGGTTATCAAGCTCGAGAACGCGGAAGTCTTCTGGGCAGGCTTGGTCGGCGAGTCGGAAACGGGGAATATTTACGAGATAGACGCTATTACCGAGGACGGCGGACTTTACTCGTTCCAGACGGACAAGGCTCCTGACTTCACAGACGGTAATGTGATGGACATCTACTATACACTTGTTTCGATTTCCAAAAACACCCCGGACGAAGACAACACCGATATGATCAACGGATGGGGACTCATTAAGCCTACCATATCGAAATGATCGTGTTGATCCTTCAAAAACAACTACTCACAACGACATGTACCCTCTTTCCCGGACAACCGGGGAAGAGGGTGTTTTTGACCTGTTGACAAGACTCATAGACCCTGAAACAGCGGTGACGCTCACTTCACAAAAACAATAATCTGCGTTGACCGACAGCACGATTTGAGGTATAATAAGAGCAACAATTGAACACGAGGGGGGTAATGTTTCTATGGTGTGGATTATCGTATCGGGGTGCGAATTCTTACTCATCGTTTTTCTTTTGGTTTTCCTTTTGAGAGAACACGGTTCTCAGAAAAAAATCATCGACAAAGCGTCAGATATTGCGGGAGGACAGCTTGGTGTCGATGATATCAGACTGCGCACTGAAAAGGGCTCGAACGGAGTCGTTGCCGGTGCGTTCAACTCCATTAAGAACAACCTTTTAACATTTATAGAAGCGACCAAGAACAACGTGGTCACTCTTACCGATGCCGTTGACAAGCTTACCGAGAGTGCCAATGCCAACAACGAGGACAACGTTCGTATCGCTGACGGAGCCGCACAGGTAGCTGAGAAGACTTCCGAGCAGTTTGAGATCGTTAAGAGCAATCTTGAACTCATCGAGTCGAGTAACGCCCGTATGCAGGAGATCAACGCAGCTATTTCGCTTGTCGAGGATACTCTTTCCGATGTTACCGGCAACAGCCAGCAGGGACTTGAACGCCTCGAGGGCTACAAGAACGACATGGGCGTTATGGCCGACAACCTTGCCCGCATCGATTCGATCCTTGTAGAGTTCAATCAGGAGATCGCTAAGATCGGCGAGATCGGCGATTTCATCATAGACATTAATGAACAGCTCATCCTTCTTGCCTTGAACGCTTCGATCGAGGCTGCACGTGCAGGTGAGGTTGGACGCGGATTCGCGGTAGTTGCCGGACAGATGAACGAGATGTCCGTCAAGACCAAGGAAGGTATGGATTCCATTACAGCGATCCTCGGTGAGATCGTTGAAAGCTCCAAGCAGGTTAACGAGAGCATTAAGAACTGTTCAGACACATACGACAAGAGTCAGGTTACTTTCGAACTTGTCAATTCTTCATTCAGGACTATCAACGAACAGAATCAGGATATTCAGGCCAAGATGCAGGAGATCATGGCCAAGTTTGAGATCGTTGCAGGTAATTCCGAGGATTCGAGAGATATGGCTCAGGATCTCTACAAGACGTCTGAAGCCATCAGTGAGCGTTCCGAGGTTATAGCCGAGGTTTCGGGCAAGGTTTCGGAGCAGTCGAAGAAGATCGATGAGTATGCCGAAGAGCTCGGCGGAATGCTCAAGGGTATCCAGAGACTTCTCGGCGGATTCAACACCGCGATCACTCCCACAACCAAACGTCCCGTGAACGGCAGGAAGGTCAGGATCCTTGCGATCAGTATGCTTGACAACGATTTCTGGTACGGAGTAAGACGTGGTGTTAATTACGCGATCACAGAGATGTCCGAGTTCCCCGCAGAGATCATCTACGAAGGTATCGTGCCTTACGACGGTTGGGGCGATGATCTTTCAAGCAAGATCAACAAGCTTGTTGATGAAGGACTTGACGGGATCACATATCCCGGATTCATCGATTCGATCATTCCGGCACTCACACGTGCTCAGGTTTCGGGTGTCAAGATCATTTCATACAATTGCGAGTGTTCATCGAGAGTTAAGAGACTTGCTCTTTACGCTCCTGACAATGCCGATCAGGCACGCAGTGCCGCTAAGGCAACGGTCGATTACCTCGACAAGAGAGGAAATGTTGTCATACTTGAGAGTGACATGAGCATCGGCAGTAACCGCATCAGATCAGAAGAGTTTGTTGATGCTGTCGGAGAATACCGCGGGATCAATGTCCTTTCCAAGATCGCTATCGGTGACAACGCACAGGATGTATACAACAAGACTGCCAAAGCAATCCGTGATTATCCGGATGCTCAGGTTATCTACGTTATCAGCGGATACCTTGATGCGTCAGCCAAGGCGATACTTGATGCCGGTGTTCAGAGCAGGGTTAAGGTTGTAGGATTTGACCATACGCCTGCAATCTTCGAGCTTATCAAGAAGGGCGCTATCCTCGCCGCAGTAGGACAGGATGCGTTCGGTCAGGGACACGATCCTATCGTTTACCTCTACAACAACATTGTAACCGGTGAGGCACTTCCTTCCGATACGATCATCTGCCGCGCTAGCGTTGTAGACAGCAATAACGTAGGGAATATGGTAATGTAAGATATGTAAGAGGGAAAAACATAGTAAAGGGTGCATTCAGGGAAGAGAAAAATAGATACGACTGTAATTGTGCAGGAGGGATGGATAGTTCCATCCCTCTTAAAATTTTGAAAATTTTCATACAATTTTAGCACTCGACTCTTGACAGTGCTAACAACGAGTGCTATAAGTATATTGTGAGATGAAGAAGACCATGACAAACGGAAAAGAATCGGATACTGTCTCTGTTACGAAAGGGGGAACAGATCATGCAACAGGATAAATACACACAGAAATCACTTGAAAGCTTGAAAGCAAGCGAAAATATCGCACTTGAATACGGGAATCCGCAGATCGATGTCGAGCATCTTATGCTCGGTCTTATCACTGTGAGCGACAGCCTGATCCTGGCGCTCCTCAAAAAGATGAGCGTTGATGTGAGCACCTTCAGGGGAGCCGTCACAAGGCTTATCGAGAAGAAACCCAAGGTTACCGGCGACGTGGACATGAGTATCACAACCGCGTTCAGCAAGGTGATGGCAGCGGCCGAGAAAGAAGCGACCGCGATGAAGGATACCTACGTCTCTGTTGAGCACCTTATGCTGGCGCTGATCTCCGCACCGGGGGACTTAAAGCCTGTGTTCAAGGAACACAACATCACGAGAGACAAATTCCTTGAGGCACTCAAGGATGTGAGAGGATCGCGTCAGGCCGATTCCGACAACCCCGAAGCCACCTACGAATCACTTACCAAGTACGGGCGCGACCTTGTTGAGGAAGCCGCATCGGGCAAGCTTGATCCGGTTATCGGACGTGATGCCGAGATCAGACATGTGATCCGTATCCTTTCGAGAAAGACAAAGAACAACCCCATCCTCATCGGTGAGCCCGGGGTCGGCAAGACTGCCGTTGTTGAAGGCCTCGCCCAGAGGATCGTGAACAAGGACGTTCCCGAACAGCTTCAGGGCAAGAAGCTTTTTGCTCTCGATATGAGCTCTATCGTTGCGGGGTCCAAGTACAGAGGCGACTTTGAGGAGAAGCTCAAGGCTGTCCTTGATGAGATCAAGAACAGTGACGGACAGATCATCCTTTTTATCGATGAGATCCACACGATAGTCGGAGCCGGAGCGACGGGAGACGGTTCGATGGATGCCGGAAACATGCTCAAACCTATGCTGGCAAGGGGCGAACTCCATTGTATAGGCGCAACTACACTTAAGGAACATAAGCGTTATATCGAAAAAGACGCGGCTCTTGAAAGGCGATTCCAGCCTGTCATGGTCTCGGAGCCGTCGGTTGACGATACGATCTCGATCCTGAGAGGTATCAAGGAGCGATACGAGCTTCATCACAAGGTTCATATCACGGATGATGCGCTTATAGCGGCAGCAACGCTTTCGAACCGCTATATCGAGGACAGATTCCTGCCGGACAAGGCGATCGACCTCGTCGATG